>CAUJFL010000426.1 GCA_963169165.1 Myxococcota bacterium
GCAACAGGGAGACGAACAGCAGCACGGCGGTGGTCGCCGCGCTGTGCAGCTTGGTCGCCGCGACGCCGCGGGAGGTGGGCAGCACCACGAGGCCCGCGCGCGCGTAGTCTGCCCGACGAAACAGCGCGATCGCGTGGAAATGCGGGATCTGCCAGACGAACAGCACGAGGAACAGCGCGAGCCCCGCGAGATCGACGCCGCCGCGGATGGCGACGTAGCCGAGCAGCGGCGGGATGGCTCCGGGCACCGCGCCGACGACCAGCGCGAACCACGTGCGCGGCTTCAGCGGCGTGTAGAGCCCGACATAGGAGAGGTTGGCCGCGACCGCGAGCACGGTCGTCGGGACGTTGGCCGACCACAGCAGGATGGGCACCGCCGCGACCGACACGGCCACGCCGAACGCGAGCGCCGCGGCCGGGTGCATGCGCCCCGCCGGGAGCGGGCGCTTCTTGGTGCGCTCCATGAAGCGGTCGGAGTCCCGCTCGAGGTACATGTTGAGCGCGTTGGCCCCGGCGACGATGAGCGACGTGCCGAGCGTGACCAGCACCGCCGTCGACGCTCGCACCTCGCCCGGTGCGAGGAACATCCCGCCGAGCATCGTCACGATCACGAGCAGCGTCACGCGTGGCTTGGCGAGCGCGACGTAGTCAGCCGGACTCGCGGCGAACGTGCGGGAGATGGTGATGGCCTCCGTACTCATGAGACTCCTTCGAGCGTCGGCTCGCGTAGGGAGGCGCGCGGGCGGCGTCAAGGGCGCGGCGCCGCATCGGCGCATTAGCTTTGGCAAGCCGCGCGGAAGATCGTAGGGTCGGGTCTTGTTCGCGGAGAGGAGGTTAAATGGGCATCGAGCGGAGAAAGCTGGGGCGCGTGGGTATTCGTCGCCTCGATCTGAAGAAGACGCTCTTCGTGCTCCCCAACCTGATCACGCTGAGCAGCATCTTCTGCGGCTTCGACAGCATCCGCATCGCGGCGCGCGCGTCGTCCGCGGACGACTACTACCGCGCGGCGCTCCTCCTCGTGTTCGCGATGTTCTTCGACATGCTCGACGGGCGCGTCGCGCGGATGACCAAGACGCAGAGCGCGTTCGGCCTGCAGATAGACAGCCTCGCCGACGTCGTGTCGTTCGGCGTCGCGCCGTCGCTGCTGGTCTACAACTGGTCGCTCCACACGCTCGGCGATCCGGGGCTCGTCATCGCGTTCCTGTTCACCGCGGCGGGCGCCGTGCGGCTCGCGCGCTTCAACGTGCTCAGCATGAACGAGTCCGGCCAGCCGGCGAAGCCCAGCAAGTACATAGTCGGGCTCCCGATCCCCGGCGCCGCGGGCATCCTGATCAGCATCGTCGTCGCGAACCACGCCGCGTCGGCCAACCTCGACGCGCCCCGCCACGCCTGGATGATCGCCGGCGTCACCCTCGCGCTCGGGTTCTTCATGGTGTCGACGATCAAGTTCCGGTCGTTCAAGGAGATCAAGCTCAACGCGCGCACGCTCGCGTTCGTCGCGATGATCATCGGCTCGTCGATCTTCGTCTCGATGAAGAGCGGCCCGGCGTTCGTGCTGGTGTGGCTGCTCGGCTGCTACATCATGATGGGCGTGAGCGAGACCGCCTTCCACCTCGTGCGGCGGTTCACGCGGCCGCAGCGCGACTCGATCCCGCCGTCGTGACGGGGTGCCCGATCTGCGGCGCGCGCGAGGCGCGCGAGCCCGACGCCCCGCGCCCGTTCTGCGGCGCGCGATGCAAGGCGGTCGATCTCCATCGCTGGCTCGCGGGGCAGTATTTCGTGCCGGGCGAGCCGGTCGAACTCGCGCCAAAGGCCGAGGACACATGAAGCTCCGCGCGTTCATCGCGGCGCTCGCCGCCGTGCCGGTCGCGCACGCGCAGTGGGCGCCCCAGCAGCCTCAACGACAAACCTATCCTCAGCAGCAGCCCGCGCCGGGCGGCGGCTACCAGCAGCCGTACGCGCCAGGCACGCCGCGGGCTGGCGGCGGTCGCACCGAGGCGGCGCTGCGAGACGCCGAACACAAGGACGCAGGGCGCGGGCTCGAGTGGTTCTACGCCGCGCCCGAGCTCGGTGTCACGAACGTCGGGCTCACCTCGCTCTCCAACGGCGGCCTCCTGCCCGGAGCGAGCGCGCAGACCGGCACCCAGCTCGGCGTGGGGCTCGGCGCCCGCCTCCTCTATTTCACCGTCGGGATGCGGGGGCGGCTGGCGTTCTTGCCCGATTTCAAGGCGTGGAGCCTGGGCCCCGAGGCGGCGTTCCACATCCCAATCGGCAACCTCGAGCCCTACGCGCTCGCGGGGCTCGGCTACACCGCGCTCGGTGGGCTCGACGATCCGGGCAAGGCGGGCATAAGGATCCGCGGCGTCCACGCGCGGCTCGGAGGCGGCGCCGACTACTACTTGACCCCGAGCTTCTCCGTCGGCGGGCTGGGCACGGCCGAGCTGTTGTTCCTGGGGCGGCCGGCGGTCGATTCGCCCGCGGCGGGGCCCCTGGCGAGCGGTGGCTCGGGCACCGGGCTCGCGCTGTCGCTCTCCCTGGTGCTGGGGCTCCACCTGTTAGCGCGCCAGATGGGCCGGCTCGCCCTCGTGTGGGTCGCGACGACGTGGGCGCCGCTCATCGCGCTGCTCGTCGCGCGAGCGCGGCGTCACCTCCGCGACGAGTGGCCGAGGCTCACGCTGGCGATGGTGTTCGGCGCGCTCGCGGGGGCCATCGGCGCGAGCGTCGAGCTGCGCGTGTGGCGATCGTTGTCGCTGCGAGGGCTCGACGCGCACGCGCCCGTCGCGCTCGCGGTGGCGCTGCTGTTCGCGGGGCCGCTCGCCGAGGGCGCGACGCTCGCCGCGGCCGGGCCGTCGACCAGGCGCGCGCTCGCCCACGGCCCGTTCGCCACCGCGAGGGCAGCGGGCGCCACCGCCGCGGGTTACGCGCTCGCGGATCATTTCGTGCGCCTCTGGCGCGGCGCGTCCCTGTCGTGGTCGGGCCACCTCGTCACCACGCTGACGTGGGTGATGCTCGCGGCGTCGTGGGGCTACATGGCCGGGCGCGCGGGTCCGGGCGCGCCGGGGCGCAAGCTCTTCCCGACCTGGGTGGCCGCGGCGCTCGCGCGGGGGCTGATCGCCTACGTGCTGTCGCAGGGCACCCCGCTCGCGCCGCTGGTCGTCGCGCCGCTGACGCTGCTGCTGCTCGCGCTCGGGTTCGTCGCGCGCGAGGACAGGACGCCGCGCGCGGTCCTGACCGACGCGTTCGCGCGGCGAGAGCGCCCCATCTCCCTGCCGTACGTCGCCGTCGGGATGCTGGCGAACCAGGGCGCGCTGCTCGCGAGCCTCGGGCTCGCGATCGTCGTGGGCAACCGGGCGGGCGTGCCGTTCTCGCAGATCGACGATCTGGGCGCGCGCGCGACGCTGCCGCTCGTCGTGCTCGGGCTCGCGGGGCTCGCGGCGTTTCCGGCGGCCGGGTTCCTGGTCGCGAGGGCGCGGAGCGCGCCGACCCTGGTCGAGCCGGCGCTGTCGGCGGGCCTCGCGATCGTGGTGTCGCTGCTCGCGCTCGGGGTCACGTCGCGCGTCGCGTTCGTGCTGGTGCTGGCGACGGCGCCGGTCGCCCTGGTGCTAGCGTGCGGTGGGGCGTGGCTCGGGATGGGGCGCCGGTGACGCGGCGAGCAGCGCGGTCAGCGCGCCGTCGCGCTCGAGCTGGTGGAGCTCGTCCGAGCCGCCGACGCTCACGCCGTTGATGAAGATCTGCGGCACCGTGTGCTGGCCCGTCACCTGCGCGAGCCACTTCCGCTTGTCGAGATCGTCGGTGACGTCGATCGTGGAGTAAGTCACGCCCTTCTTGTCGAGCAGGCGCTTCGCGCGGACGCAGTAGGGGCAGTAGTTGGTCACGTAGACCTCGACGCTGGCGCTCATCGCGCGCTCGGTGTAGTTCGCGCGGCGATGATCCGCCAGCTCGCGCTCGCATGCTGCGCCTCGGGCCTGCTGGCGTGCGACGGCACCCTGTCCGAGATGCACTCGACGCGCGGCCGCGTGCCCGCGGTCTACCCCGACCCTCCGCGCGAGGAGGCGGCCCCTGTCGACACCTCCGGCCCCGCGTTCATCCGCGCGGCGCACCTCGTCGTGATGCACAAGGACTCGCGCAACGCGCCGCCGACGATGGTCCGCAGCAAGAGGGAGGCGCGAGCGCGCGCCGAGGAGGCGCTCGCCAAGCTGAAGGCCGGCGCCGATTTCGGCGAGATCGCGGCGCAGTACTCGGACGAACCGGGCGCGGCCGAGCGCAAGGGGGATCTCGGCCAGTTCTCCCGCAAGCAGATGGTCCGCAAATTCTCGACCGCCGCGTTCAAGCTCAAACCGGGCGAGCTCAGCGAGGTCGTCGAGACCGAGTTCGGCTTCCACGTCATCCTGAGGACCGAGTGAGGGCGCACTTCGTCGCCGTCGCCGGCACGGGCATGGGCGCGCTCGCGGGGCTGTTCCTCGAGGCCGGGCACGACGTCAGCGGCTCGGACGTCGCGTTCGATCCACCGATGGGACCGGCGCTGGAGGCCTGGGGCGTGCGGTGCCTGACGGGCTTCGATCCCGCGCACCTGTCGCCGCCGCCCGATCTCGTGATCATCGGCAACGTGTGCCGCCGGGACAACCCCGAGGCGCGCGCCGCGATCGACGGCGGCCTCGCCTACACCGACATGGCGCACGCGCTCGGCGATCGTATCCTCCCGGGGCGCTCGCCGCTGGTGGTCGCCGGCACGCACGGCAAGACGACGACGAGCGCGATGAGCGCGTACCTCCTCGATCGCGCCGGACGCGAGCCGGGCTTCTTGATCGGCGGCCTCCCCAAGGATTTCCCCGCGAGCTACCGCCTCGGTCGCGCGCACCTGCGGCTCGTCGACCGGGGCGGCGGCGACGCCCGGCGCGGCCCGCCGTTCGTCGTCGAGGGCGACGAGTACGACACGGCGTTCTTCGAGAAGACCCCGAAGTGCTGGCACTACAAGCCCGAGGTCGCGATCCTGACCTCGATCGAGCACGATCACGTGGACATCTACCCGACCGAAGCCGCCTACCTCGACGCGTTCCGTGGCTTCGTCGAGCGCGTCCCGCCGTCGGGCCTGATCGTCGCCGCCGCGGCCGATCGACGCGTGCGCGAGGTCATCGCGGGCGCGCGGGCGGAGGTCGTGACGTTCGCGCTCGACGGAGACGACACCGGCGGCGCGCCGCCCGACTACCTCGCCGTCGTCGCCGTGACCGACGCGCACGGCACGACGTTCGATCTGTTCGCACAGGGCTCCTCGTGCGGCCGCTTCGCGCTGAGGGTCCCGGGGGTCCACAACGTGCGCAACGCCGTCGCCGCGCTCGTCGCGGCCGCGCACGGCTTCGGCGTGACGTTCGACGTGCTGCGCGGCGCGCTGCCGGGCTTCTCGGGCGTGCGCAGGCGACAGGATCTGCTCGGCACGCCGGCCGACGTGGCGGTGTACGACGACTTCGCGCACCACCCGACCGCGGTCGACGAGACGCTGCGCGCGCTCGCCGCGAAGCACCGGGGCGCGCGGCTCTGCGCGGTGTTCGAGCCGCGCAGCGCGACCGCCTGCCGGGCGATGCACCAGGACGCCTACGCGGCCGCGTTCGGCGCCGCCTGTCGCGTGATCCTCGCGCCGCGCGGCCGGGCGAGGATAGACGGAGACGCGCTCGATCTCGAGCAGCTGGTGCGCGATCTGCGCGCGCGCGGCGTCGACGCGACCAGCCCGAGCGAGCTCGACGGCGTGGTCGCCGAGATCGACGCGTGGGCGCGCCCGGGCGACGTCGTCGCGCTGCTGTCCAACGGCGCGTTCGGCGGCGTTCCCGCGCGAGTGGTCGCGGCGCTCGGGGGGCGGGCGTGACGGTCCTCCGCGCGACCCCGATCGGCGTGCTCGCTTACGCGCCCTATGGCGATTTGCTCGCGGCGGGCGTCGGCAGCCCCCGGCCCGCCAACCAGGGCACCTCGCTGAAGTTCGAGCACCTGACGCACCTGGAGAACCGCCGCGGAGACCGCGCGACCCTGCACGCGTCGGTGTTCCGCGCGTCGCCTCGCCCGGCGGTCGAGTTCGAGCTCTCGCTGCTCGAGCGTCACCCGGCCTCGGAGCAGGCGTTCATCCCGATGAACGCGACGCGGTTCCTCGTGGTGGTGGCGCTCGGCGACGACGCACCCGAGCCGTCGTCGGCGCGCGCGTTCGTCGTGCCCGGCAACGCGGGGGTCACCTACCACCCCGGCGTCTGGCATCACCCCATCGTCGCGCTCGACGGGGAGACAGACTTCGTCTGTCTCGTATGGGAGGACGGCAGCGCCGACGACTGCGATGAGCACCCGCTCCCACCCGGCCGATGGAAGGTGACCTTTGACTGACTCTCCCACCCGGCGCGACGTGCTGCTCGGGCTGTCCGCCGCGGCCTTCGCCGCCTGCAAGCCGCGCGTCCCGGCGATCGTCCCGCAGCGAGACGGCAGCGACGTGCTGCGCACCGAGGACGGCCCGCTCACGGTCGACGGCCGCGATCCGCAGCTCGGACCGCGCGACGCGCGCGTGCTGATCGTGGTCTTCAGCGACTTCGAGTGCCCCTTCTGCGCGGGCGCCGCGAAGATGCTGAAGCAGCTGCGCGCCGAGCGACCGAAGACGCGCCTCGCGTTCAAGCACCACCCGCTCGCGCGCCACAACCGCGCCCACGCGCTCGCGGTCTTCGCGCAGGCGGTGCACCTCGCGCGGGGGAACGACGCCTTCTGGCGCGTCCACGATCGCATCTTCACGTCGGTCGACGTCCCGACCGACGAAGAGCTCCTCGCGTGGGCCGCCGAGCTCGGGCTCGCCAAGTACGATCTCGACGCGCAGGCGCCGTGGGTCGACGAGAAGCTGCACGCCGACGCCGAGCTCGCCGAGCGCCTCTCCATCTCGGCGACCCCGCACCTGTACGTGAACGCGCGCGGGATCAGCGGGCTGCCCTCCTACGAAGCGCTCCGCGAGGCGGTCGACGACGCGACGTAGCGCGGTGGTTGGGCTAGGCTCGCCCCATGAGAATCGTAGGATGGCTTGGGTGGTTGACCGTGGTGGCGCTCGGCGCCTGTGGCGGCTCGTCGGACAGCACGACCAGCCAGACCGGCTCGGCAGGTTCGGGCGGCGGCGGCGCCGGAGGCTCGACCGCGGGGGCGGGCGGCGCGGGAAAGTCGGGCGCGCCGTCGTCAGGCTCGGCGGGGGCGACCGCGGGGTGGGGCGGATCCACCTCGGGAGCAGGCGGGGCGACCGCGGGCGGCGGCGGCAGTACGTCAGGTTCGGGAGGTTCTAGCGCGGGTTCGGGCGGCTCTGCGTCAGGTGCTGGCGGCACCGCCGCGGGCAGCGGTGGGAGCACGTCGGGAGCAGGCGGGGCGACCGCGGGCGGCGGCGGCAGCACGTCAGGTTCGGGAGGTTCGACCGCGGGCAGCGGCGGCGGCGTGTCGGGCGCGGGAGGGTCCGCGGCGGGCAGCGGCGGCGCGCCGACTGCGAAGGCCGAGTGTACCCAGGACGACGACTGCCACCTGCAGGCCGACTGCTGCGCGTGCGCGGGGGTGCCGTCGCTCGGGCCGAGCTGCGCGCTCGCCTGCGCGCTCGATCGCTGCTCGCCGCTGCAGCTCAAGCCCAAGTGCGCCGCCGGCCGCTGCGTGACGTCGGCGATCTGCGATCCCGACAAGGTGACCTGCAAGGCCGCGCCGCCGCAGTGCTCGAAGGGCCAGACCCCCACGGTCGATCCGGCGACCGGCTGCTGGGGGCCGTGCCTCGACATCGGCGAGTGCGAGAGCGTCCCGAAGTGCGAGATGTGCGAGAAGGCGGGCATGCTGTGCGTGACGTACAGCTCGAAGATCCCGCAGCAGCCTCACTGCATCCCGCTCCCGAAGCCCTGCTCGACGCCGAGCTGCGAGTGCGTGGGCCCGTCGGTCTGCGACGGCGTGTTCACGAGCTGCAGCGCCGACGCCAACACCATCTCGTGCCAGTGCCCGACCTGCGGTTGACCCGAGCGCAGGCTTCGGGGCCGTAGCGGAGGTCGAGGCGCTTCGGGCTGGAGGCTCGCGCAGGCTTGGCCTGGCCCTGTCGAGCGCGCCTTCGTGGTACTCGGCGAGAGATGACCGAGCCCGCGAGCTTTCTCCACGACAGCGCGACGCGCCTCGCCGCGCGGATCCGGGCCGGCGAGGCGCGCTCGCGCGACGTCGTCGACGCGCACATCGCGCAGCTCGAGCGCGCGAACCCGCGCATCAACGCGGTCGTCGCGACGCGGTTCGACGAGGCCCGCGCCGAGGCCGACGAGGCAGACCGGCGCGCGCGCCGCGGCGAGCAGCGCGGCCCGCTCGACGGCGTCCCGTGCACGATCAAGGAGTGCTTTCGCCTGACGGGCATGCCCAACACCTCGGGCCTCGTCTCCCGCAAGGGGATCGTGTCGCGCGACGACGCGACGGGGGTCGACAGGCTCCGCCGGGCAGGCGCGATCCCGCTCGGCGTGACCAACGTGAGCGAGCTCTGCATGTGGATGGAGAGCGACAACAAGGTCTATGGCCGCACCGGCAGCGCGTTCGATCCGTCGCGCACCGCGGGCGGCAGCTCTGGCGGCGAGGGCGCGATCGTGGGCGTGGGCGCGAGCCCGTTCGGCCTCGGCTCCGACGTCGGCGGATCGATCCGCATGCCCGCGTTCTTCAACGGCGTGTTCGGTCACAAACCCACCGGCGGCCTCGTGCCCAACTCGGGTCAGTACCCGGTGGCGACGCCAGGGCCGATGCAGCGCTACGTGGTCACGGGGCCGATCTGCCGCCGCGCCGAGGATCTGTTCCCGCTCCTGAAGCTGCTCGCGGGGGTCGATGGGCTCGACGACGGCGCGCGTGAGCTGCCGCTCGGCGATCCTGCTCACGTCGAGCTGCGGGGCCTGACGGTGCTCGACGTGCGCGAGCGGATCGTGTGGCCCGTGTCCGACGAGCTGCTGGCCGCGCAGGAGCGTGCCGCCTGGCTGCTCGCGGCGCGCGGCGCGAAGGTGAAGCGCGCACGCCTTCCCCGGCTGTCCTCTGGCCTCGAGATCTGGTCCGCGGCGATGAGCGCGGCCGACGGCGCGTCGTTCGCCGAGCTGCTCGGCGACGGCACGCCGGTGCGCCCTGGGATCGAGCTCGTTCGCTGGGCAGCGGGGCGCAGCCCGCACACGCTGCCGTCGCTCGGGCTCGTCGCGCTCGAGAAGGTGGCGAAGAGGATGGGAGAGCGCTCCGAGAAGGCGCTGACGCTCGCGCGCGAGCTGAAGGCCGAGCTCGACGACCTGCTCGACGATCGCACGGTGATGCTGTTCGCTCCGCACGCGACCTTGGCGCCCAAGCACCACCGCGCGCTGCTGCCGCCGGTCAAGTGGGCTTACACCGCCGTGCTGAACCCGATGCTGCTGCCCATCACGCAGGTCCCGCTCGGGCTGTCGCGCGACGGCGTGCCGCTCGGTGTGCAGGTGGTCGGCGGCGAGGGCAGGGACCACGTGACGATCGCGGTGGCGCAGGCGCTCGAGGAGGCGCGGGGCGGGTGGGAGCTGCCCGCGTGGCTGCGCTAGGCGCGACCGGCTGACATCAGGGCCTCCGTCGGGCACGGCGGCGCGCTCGACGTCGGGGAGGTCGCGCGGCGCCTACCGCCTCGCTAGACGTTGAACCTGAAGTGCATCACGTCGCCGTCGCGGACGACGTACTCCTTGCCCTCGGTCGCGAGCTTGCCAGCGTCGCGGCACTTGGACTCGCCGCCGAGCGCGACGAAATCTTCCCACCAGATGACCTCGGCCTTGATGAAGCCGCGCTCGAAGTCGGTGTGGATGACCCCGGCGGCCTGCGGCGCGAGCCAGCCCTGCTTGATGGTCCACGCGCGCACCTCGACCTTGCCGGCGGTGAAATAGGTCGCGAGCCCGAGCAGCGCGTAGCCCGACCGGATGACCGCGTGCAGGCCCGGCTCGGCGAGGCCCGCGCTCTTCAGGAACTCGGGGCGATCGGCCGGATCGAGCTCGGCGATCTGCGCCTCGAGCGCGGCCGAGATCGGCACGACGCTCGCGTCCTCCTTCTTTGCGTGCTCGACGAGCGCCTTCACGTGTCTGTCGGCGAACGGATCGGCGAGCGCGGCCTCGCTGACGTTGGCGACGTAGAAGATCGGCTTCGCCGTCAGCAGCCACATCTCGCGCAGGACGGTCGCGGAGTGCGGATCGTCGGGCGCGGCGAACGTGCGGGCGGGCTTGCCCGAGTCGAGGTGCGCGGCGAGCGGCTCGCACAGCGCGATCGCGGCCTTCTCGAGCGGTGAATTGCCCTTCGCGAGCTTCTTCGCGCGCTCGAGGCGCTTCTCGACGCTCTCGAGATCCTTGAGGATGAGCTCGGTGTCGATCGTCGCGACGTCGGCGACGGGATCGACGCGGTTGTCGACGTGGATCACGTTCGGATCCTCGAAGCAGCGGACGACGTGCGCGATCGCGTCGACCTCGCGGATGTGGCTGAGGAACTGGTTGCCCATCCCCTCGCCCTGCGACGCGCCGCGCACGAGCCCTGCGATGTCGACGAACTTGATGCTCGTCGGCACGACGCGATCGGGATCGACGATCTTGGAGAGCGCGTCGATGCGATCGTCGGGCACCGGGATCAGCGCGACGTTCGGATCCTTGGTGCAGAACGGATAGTTTGCCGCCTCGGCGTGCCCGCCGAGCGCGTTGAAGGTGGTGCTCTTGCCCACGTTGGGCAGACCGACGATGCCGCACGCGAATCCCATGGCGGCGCGCGTGCTACACCTCGTCGCGACGGATTTCCATGTCCATCCTCGATCTCGATCGCCCCTCGCGCCTCGTGGGGGCGCGCCTCGGGCGCTTCGACGTCGTCCGCGTGCTCGGCGAGGGCGGAATGGGCGTGGTCGTCGAGGCGCGCCACCGCCAGCTCGGCCAGCGCTTCGCCATCAAGCTGCTGAAGTGGGGCGTGCGCGAGGAGGCGCGGGCCCGTTTTCGTCGGGAGGCGCGCATCGCCGCCGGGCTCACCGGTGACAAGATCGTGAGGGTCACCGACGCGGACGTGGCGCCCGACGGCACCGCGTTCATGGTCATGGAACTCGTGCGCGGCGGCTCGCTCGCCGACGAGCTCGAGGCCGACGGCTCGGTGCCGGTCGACGTCGCGGTGGGCTGGGTCATCGACGCGTGCGAGGCGCTCGCCGAGGCCCACGCGCGCGGCGTCGTGCACCGCGATCTGAAGCCGTCGAACCTGCTGTTGTCCGGCGAGGGCGCCGCGCGCCACGTCAAGGTGAGCGATTTCGGCGTCGCGAAGCACGACGACGGAGACGACGAGCTCACGCGCGCGGACGCGACGATCGGCTCGCCGTCCTACATGTCTCCGGAGCAGATCGCGGACCCGCGCGCGGTCGACGCGCGGAGCGATCTCTTCGCGCTCGGCGTCATCCTGTTCGAGC
>CAUJFL010000427.1 GCA_963169165.1 Myxococcota bacterium
CGAGCCAGCTCTTCGCCGAGGTGATCTGACGACCCGCGATCTCGGCCCCGCGCCGCCGCGCGAACGCGCCGAACGCGAAGGGTGAGCCCGGCGCGAGCGCGCGCGGATCGGTCGCTTCGCCGTCGAGCGGCGCGTAGAGACACGACGGCAACAACGCGCGCGGCTCGACGCGCGCCTCGTCGATCGGCTGCGGGATCTCGAGGATCTCGGGCCGCGCGCGGCCGACGACGGGCGCGGACGCGACGACAGTGTGCGTCGTGCCGAGATCGATCCCGACGACGTAACTCGGCGCTCGTTCTGACATTGAGCTCGACCTCGAAGCGCTCGTCGGGCACGCGCGGGTGGGTCGGGACGGCCTCGAGCTTCAGCGTGCCGACCTCTGTGACGCGCGCGGAGAGGCGCACCGGCACGACCTCGCCCTCGCGGCGCCCCTCGGCCGGCAGGACCAGCTCGATCGGCGGCAGCTCGTCGAGCTCGACGCTCGCGCCGACGTCGAAGCTCGCGCCGGCCGCGTCGCCGCGCCGGGACGAGGACGTGAAGAAGCGAAACCGCACGGCCTCGCCGACGACCAGCCCGAGCTCCTCGTCGGGGAGCGTCGCCAGGGTGCCCTCTTCCATCCCGAACGGCGCGACGCACAGGGCGACGATCGGCGGCTCGAGCCCGGGGATCGCCGGCGCCGCGCCCTCGATCCCGACGTAGTACGAGCGCGCGGTGCCGCCGCGGATTCGCACCCCCGCGCCGCGCCGCACGAAGCCATAGGTCGCCGCGCCGCGCGCGACCGCGAGATCGAGCTCGGCGCCCGAGAGGACGCGCGGCGCTGGGAGGCCCGCCTGCGTGAGCCAGCCCGACAGCACCGACACCAGCCGCTCGCGCAGCTGCGGTGACGCCATCACGCCGCCGTTGAACAGGATCGCCGTCGGCGCGAGCAGCCCGCCCGCGCGAGGGAACTCGCCGAGGCCCTCGGTCGCGTCGACCTGCCGGGCGAGGAACGCCGCGAGGTGCCGCGTGACGGCCGCGTCCGACGCGTATGGGAGGCCGAGCTGCGTCAGCGCCGCGCGCGTGCGGGCGACGGGCCGCGCGCCGGCGTCGACGACCGGGAAGAAGCCGTCGACCAGGATCGCGGTCAGCTCCTCGCGGGACAGCTCGCACCTGACCGCGCCGCCCAGCAGCTTCGCGCCACGCCCAGGGATGACGACGGTGACGGCCGCGCGCTCGCTCGACAAGAGCTCTTCCTTCGCGCGGCGCGCCGCGTGCGTCAGCGCCGCGGCCTGCCACGCGTCGAGCTCGCGTCCCTCCTTCGCGAGCTTGGCGCGGACGGCGTACGCGACCGCGAGATCCATGTTGTCGCCGCCGAGCAGGATGTGATCACCGACCGCGACGCGAACGAGGCCGAGCTCGCCGCCGCGGTCGACGACCGCGATCGCGGAGAAGTCGGTCGTGCCGCCGCCGACGTCGACGACCAGCAGCAGATCGCCGACGGTCAGCTCCTTGCGCCAGGCGTCGCCCTTGCTCGCGAGCCAGGAGTACAGCGCGGCCTGCGGCTCCTCGAGCAAGGTCAGACGCTCGAGGCCCGCGGCCATGGCGGCCTCGGCCGTCAGCTCGCGCGCGGTCGCGTCGAACGACGCTGGCACGGTCAGCACGACGTCCTGCTGGGCGAGCGCGAGCGACGGCTCGCCGCGCGCGATGACGTGATCCCACGACTCGGCGAGGTGCTCGAGGTAGCGAAAGCTCGCCTCGACCGGCGAGATCTTCTCGATCTCGGCGGCCCCGGGCGGCAGCACCGCCGCGCGCCGATCGATCGTCGGGTGGCAGAGCCAGCTCTTCGCGCTCGACACGACGCGCGTGGGCAGCTCTGCGCCGCGCGTCCGCGCGTGCGCGCCGACGGCGAAGCCACGCTGCGGATCCCACGGCAACGGCAGCGGCCCCTCGCCCTCGGGCGGCACGAGGTAGAAGCTGGGCAAGAGCGCGCGGGCGTCGAGCTCGCCGCGCCCGGTCGCCTGGGGGATGTCGAGCACCCGCGCGACGCCGTCTTCCGCGTCGACGTAGGCGAGCGCGGTGTGGGTCGTGCCGAGATCGATGCCGACGACGTAGCGGGGCTCGGTCACGTCTCCACCTCGGCGGGCGCGATGACCCTCGGATCGGCGCCGGCGAGCAGCTCGGGCATCCGCGTCGAGCTGGCGACCCACCCACGGTGCCGCAGCGCGCCCCGCCATGGAGGCTTGCCGACCGCGCCCACCAGGCGCAGCCGCCCGGCGTCGTAGCCTTCCTCGACGGTGACGGTCGCGCCCTCGTCGCCAGGGTGCGCGGGCTCGAGCGTGAAGTGCTCGCGGATGACGTCACGACAGCCGTCGTGCACCGCGCGCGCGGCCGCGCCGACGTCGGCGTCAGAGAAGGCGGCGAGGTCCTCCTCGACGAAATCGACGAGCCGCGCGCGACGCTGCAGGAGCGCGAGCAGCGACGTCGCGCCCTCGGCGCGGGTCGGCGCGGGCGGTGGTGTGGACACCCCGGGCGACGCGAGGGTCGCGGGGGGCGTCGATGGCGGCGGGAGCTCGGGCGCGGGCGCGCGCGCGGCGTCGACCCTCGCCGCGAACTCGGCGTCCGAGAGGATGCGAAAGAAGGAGGACAGCGCGAGCGACACGCGTTGCCCGAGCGACGGCGACGACATCGCCGCGGACCTTAGCCCAACGCATGGGCGTTGGGCGCGGCGCTCGACCGCGGCGCGATCGACGCGTGATCGTCACCGACCTGGGTGAGCGGCCCCGCTGCCAAGGTCAAGGGCACCTTCAACGCGCCCATCCACACGAAGCTCCGAGGGGTGCGGGCGCGGGCCGCGCGCCCCGGAGAGCGCGCCCGGGGCGCGGGGGCGCGCAACACACCCCACGCCGCGCCCGCACCCCCGAGGAGGGCGCGGGGAGCGCCCGACGGC
>CAUJFL010000428.1 GCA_963169165.1 Myxococcota bacterium
CTTCGCCGGCTCGACCTTCGCTGGCTCGGGCGTCGCGACGTCGAGCTCGGCGAACGCAGGTGGCGGACCGATCGGTCGGTCGGATGGGGAGGACGGCGCGGCGGCGCTCTCCAGCTCGGAAGACGCGAGCGACACGGGCTCGCCGACGCCCGCGGGAGCAGGCTCGGACGCTGGCGTCGACTCTGCGGTCTCCGGCGCGGGCGCCGCCTCGACCGCGAGCGCGGGCTCCGGTGCGACCTTCGCCGCGGGTTCCGGCTTCGCTTCGACCTTCGCCGTGGGCTCGGGCTTCGCCTCGGGCGCGGGCGCCTCTTCGAGCTTCGGCGCGGGCTTGGGCGGCGCCGGCTCGATCTCGGCCTTGGGAGGCGGCGAGTCCGACTTCCGCGTCAGGAAGACGATCAGGGCGATGACGACGACGGCGATGACCGCGATGAGCGCTGGAGAGGGCATGCGGAGACGAGCGGCATCGTACGCCAAAGCTGGCGCGAGGTTGACGTTTGTGGAGCCTCGCGCGCGAAGTCAGCGCGCAATTTCTCCGCGAACACACGAAGTCTAGTATTCTCCGCCGCTAATTCGCCCCTGGGGTTTCGAGGGGCAGGCTCGATGCCAGTGGCAGCGGGCCGTTTCCACGCGAGCCATCATGACCCAGCAATCCCTCCTGCGCGACGTCCTGGCACGCTGCCGGACTGCTCAGTTCACCGGTACCCTCTTCGTCCGCAGCGCCGACGGCGTCGGACAGGTCCACGTCATCGCGGGCGTGGTCGACGAGGCCCACCTGGGCTCGACGACAGGGGACGCCGCCATCGCCAAGATGGAAGGGCTCGCGGCGGCCAAGATCGAGGTGCAGCAGGCGCTGCCGCCGCCCGAGAAGGACTCCAAGCTGGCGCACCCATTCGAGGGCAAGCTGGCCGACCGCTCGCCGATCGATCTGTTCCGCTACGCGGAAGAGTTCGCGCTGACCTGCACGCTCGAGCTGCTGGCCGGAGGGGTGAGGGGCGAGGCCACCTACGCGCTCGGTGATCTGCTCCGCGTGAGCTGCGGCGGCGACACGGCGGACAACGCGGTCACGCAGATGCTGAAGTGGGCCGACGGAACGTACGCCTTCCACCTCCCCGTCGTCGACGTGCCCGAGGGCGTCACGTTCGTCGAGTGGAAGAAGGGCGCCGGCGCACCGCCCGACGATGCCGCGGCCAAGAAGGCCGCTGACGCCGCGAAGAAGGCCGCTGACGACGCCGCCGCGAAGAAGGCCGCCGACGACGCCGCGGCCAGGAAGGCCGCCGCGGACGCCGAGCGCAAGAAGCAGCAGGAAGAGGCGGAGGCCGCCGCGAAGAAGGCTCAAGAGGAGACCGAGGCCGCCGCAAGGAGAGCCGCCGCGGAGATCGCCGCGAAGAAGGCCGCCGCGGACGCCGCCGCGAAGAAGGCCGCCGACGACGCGCGCCGCCACGCCGAGGAAGAGCGCAAGAAGGCCGACGAGGCGCGCCGCCACGCCGAGGAAGAGCGCAAGAAGGCCGACGAGGCGCGTCGCCACGCCGAGGAAGAGCGCAAGAGGGCCGACGAGGCGCGCCGTCAGGCAGAGGCCGACGCGGCGCGCCGCGCAGCCGAGGACGCCGCCGCCGTCGCGAAGCTCGAGCAAGAGGCCGCGCAGCGCCGCCTCGACGAAGAGGCGAAGGCCGCCGCGAAGAAGGCCGCCGACGACGCCGCAGCGAAGAAGGCCGCCGACGACGCCGCAGCGAAGAAGGCCGCCGACGACGCCGCAGCGAAGAAGGCCGCCGACGACGCCGCAGCGAGGCGCGCGGTGACCAAGGCGCCGCCGCCCGAGCTCGAGAAGGTCGAGCCCCCGAAGAGCAGCCCGATGCCGATCGTGATCGGCGTCGTGATCGTGGTCGCGATCATCGCGGCGGCGCTGCTCTTCATGGGCAAGAAGTAGCGACTCGACGAGGCGACACGCCTGCCGCTAGTCTCGCCAGCATGAAGACCACCGTCATCATGCTGCTCTGGGGCGTCGCGCTCGTCGGCTGCAGCAAGAAGGAGAGCGACGCCACTCAGCCGGCCGCGCCCGCGACGACCACGATCACCGTCAACGGCGCGCAGGTCGCCGTCCGCGAAGAAGAGGGGCTCACGCGATACAGCGACGAGGGCCCCGAGAGCGGCACGGTCTACGTCTCCGGCGACGCGGTGATCCGGAAGGGCGCCGACATGGGCAGCGCCACCATCGGGCGCGTCGGGCGCGGGACGGGCGTCAACAAGAAGGCCCGCCGCGGCCCGTTCTATCTCGTCGACTATCCCGTCGCCGGCGGCGGCATGAAGCCCGGGTGGATCCTGCAGAGCGACGTCACCGGTCAGGCCCCGAGCGTCGTGACGACGGTCGTGCCGCCGACGGTGACGACCACGACGCCGCCGGTGGGCCAGCGTCCGCCGAAGATTCACCGCTGAAGCGCGGCGTACACTTCCGCGTAGCGCCCACCATCGCGTGGGTCCCGCGCGTCGGGCGCTACGTCCAGCAGCGGCCCGAGCGCGAACACGCGCTCACGCAGCCGAGGGTGCGGCACCGTCAGCTCGTGCTCGGCGACGACGACGCCGTCGATCCACAGGATGTCGAGGTCGAGCGTGCGCGGGCCCCAGCGCTCGCGGCGCACGCGCCCCATCGTCGCCTCGATCCTCAGCAGCGCCTCCAGCAGCGCGCCGGGAGTGAGGCGCGTGTGCAGGCGCGCGGCGCCGTTCAAGAACGGTCCCTGCTCGACGTGGCCTTCGGGCGCGGTCTCACCCCACCCGCTCGCCGCGACGAGCCGGGTCTCGGGCAAGGCGCCGAGGTGCTCGAGCGCGACGTCGAGCGTGCGCCGACGATCTCCGAGGTTCGAGCCGAGGCCGACGACGACGTCGAGGAAAGGCGCCACCCGCCGATCTCACATGCTACACGGGGGATGTGTTCGGGTTTTCGATGTCCGAGCTGATCATGGTGGCCGCGATCTCGGCGCTCGTGCTCGTCTCGGGCAAGGTCGGGCCGCTCGGCGCGCTGATCGGCGGCGCGCTCGCCCCGAAGGCCCCGCGCCCGCGGGACGACGCTCGCATCGAGGTGCGCGAACGCGAGCCGTGACGGCGCGCGCGAGAGGTGCCCGGTGGATCTCCTCTATTTCATCGTCCTCGTCAGCGGGCTGATCTTCGTCCACGAGTTCGGCCACTTCGTGGTGGCCAAGGCGTTCGGTATCAAGGTCGTCACGTTCAGCGTCGGCTTCGGCCCCAAGCTGCTGCGCCTGCGAGGGAAAGAGACCGAGTACTGCGTCGGAGTGTTCCCGCTCGGCGGCTTCGTACGGATGCTCGAGGAGACGCGCGGCGAGCCGGTGTTGCCAGAAGATCGCCGCCGCACCTTCGAGGCGCAGTCGATCCCGAAGCGCGTCCTCGTCGTGCTCGCCGGGCCGCTGATGAACCTGATCTTCCCGGTGATTCTGTACTTTGGCGTGTTCGCGACCGACTACAGGTTCGTGCCGCCCACCGTCGGGATCGTGCTGCCCGGCCACGTCGCCGACGGCAAGCTGCTCGAGGGCGATCGCATCCTCAGCGTCGACGGCCAGGAGATCGGCACCTACGACGAGCTGATCCGCCTCGTCGAGCGCAACCCGGGGCGCGAGATCAAGCTGCGCGTGTTTCGCAACCTCGGCTACGTCGACGTCGAGCTGGTGCCGGAGCACGCCGAGAAGACGACGAGCGTCGGAGAGCGCCGCGAGGTGGGGCGCATCCACATCCTGCCGAACGCGCTCGCGCCTGCGATCGGCGTCGACAACCGCGAGTCGCCCGCGTACCGCGCGGGCCTGCGCACGTTCGACGTCATCACGACGATCTCGGGCAGGCCGGTCACCTACTACCGCGACGTCGCGCAGCTGTTCGCCGACAACCGCGGCGAGACGGTGCCGGTCGCGTACCTCAGGCCCCGGCCGATCGACGGCGCCCTCGGAGGGTTCGCCGATCTCGCCGCGTACGAGTCGGGCGTCGTCGCGCTGACGCCCGAGCCAGGCCAGGGCGATCTCTATCGGCGCACGGGGATCGAGAGCGCGGACCTCTACGTGGCGGCCGTGCCCCCGGGCTCGAGCGAGGCGCAGGCCAACCTGCAGCGCGGCGATCGCATCGTGGCCATCGACGACGTCGACGCGACGTCCTGGAGCGCGATGGAAGAGAAGATCTTCGTCGCGAAGACGGCGCCGCACAAGGTGTCCTATGTGCGCGACGGGCGACGCGAGAGCGCGACGTTTCGGCTGCGGCACGTGACGTACCCCGACGAGACGGGCGAGCAACGAGAGGACTGGACGCTGCAGATGTCCCACTGGCAGCCCACCGTCGCCGAGCCGCTCGTCGAGCACCCGCACAGGTTCAGGCGCGCCGCGCGGCTGGCGATCGAGCAGACCACGGGGGTCTTGAGCTTCCTCACGCGCGGGATCGCCGACATCGCGACCGGGCGCGCGAGCCTGTCGCAGATCTCGGGGCCGCTCGCGATCTACGAGGTCGCCGGGCGCGAGGGCGCGCGAGGGGCCGAGTATTTCTTGTGGGTGATGGCCGTCATCAGCATCAACCTCGGCCTCATCAACCTGCTGCCGATCCCCGTGCTCGACGGCGGGCTGCTGGTGTTCCTGAGCATCGAGGCGGTGTTCCGCCGCCCGCTGCCGGTGCGCGTCCGCGAGGTCGCGAGCCTGCTCGGCATGGTGCTGCTCGTGTCGATCATGACGCTCGCGCTGAAGAACGATCTCGAGTCGCGCCGCGAGGTCATCCTCGGGCAGCTGCGGGAGCTGTTCGGGTGAGCGGACCCGACGCGCGGCGCATCGCGGCCGAGGTCGTGCGGCGCGTGCTCGACGAGGGCTCCTACGCGGCGGCCGTGCTGTCGCAAGAGCTCTCGTCGCACCCGCAGCTCTCGGCTCGTGATCGCGGGCTCGCGACCGAGCTCGTGTACGGCACGCTGCGCGCCCACAGGTGGCTCGAGGGGCGCCTGCAGCAGCTGTCCCCTCGCGGCGTGCAGGGGCTCGACGCCGAGACCCGCGCGCACCTCGTCGTCGGCGCCTACCAGGTGTGCTTCCTCGACAAGGTGCCCGCGCACGCCGCGGTCGATCGCGCGGTCGGGGCGCTGCGAGAGGCGCGGGGGCCGGGCCTCGCGGGCTTCGCGAACGCCGTGCTCAGGCGGGCCGCGCGCGAGCGAGACCCGTCGCTCACGCTCGGCGACGCCGTGCTGCGAGGGGCGCCGCGGTGGCTCGTGCGCGCGCTGGATCGCGCGCTCGGCGACGGACAGGGCGCGGCGTTCTTGCTCGCGGGTCCGACGCCTCCTCCGGTCGGACTGCGCGTCCGCCGCGGCCAGCCGCTCGAGCACGCCGAGCTGCTCCGACAGCAGGCCCCCGCGGCCGAGATCACGCTCGGGCGCGTGGCGCGCGCGGCGCTGCTGGTGCGCCACGCCGGAGATCCCCGCCGCCTCGCGCCGGTCGAGTCGGGCGCGCTGCTCGTTCAAGAAGAGGGCTCACAGGTGGTGGCCGAGTCGCTCGGCGCGGCGCCGGGCGAGCGCGTGCTCGACGCCTGCGCGGGCCGTGGAAACAAGACCCTCGCGCTGCTCGACGCCGTCGGCCCCACCGGTCGCGTGGACGCGGCGGATCTCCACGGCCCGAAGCTCGAGCGCCTCCGCGACGAGGCCGCGCGCCTCGGGTTGCCGCTGGGGGACACGTTCGCGATCGACTGGACGCGCGGCTCGGGAGACGTCGTCGAGGGCGGGTACGATCGCGTGCTCGTCGACGCGCCGTGCTCCGGCACCGGCACGCTGCGCCGTCGCCCCGAGATCGTGCTGCGGCGCACGGCCGCCGATCTGGCGGCGCTCGGCGAGCTGCAGCGCGCGATCCTGGCGCGCGCCGCCCGCGCCGCGAGGCCCGGCGGCGTCGTCGTCTACGCGACCTGCAGCGTGCTCCGCGAAGAGCTGGAGGACGTCGTGTCGAAGGTCGACGGCCTGCGCGTGCTGCGCGTGACGCGGCTGCTCCCGCACGTCGACGGCACCGATGGATACGGGATCGTCACCGCCGAGCGCGCCTGATCACGGCGGCGCGGGGGCGCCCTCGATGGCGCGGCGATAGCGCTCGCGCCGCACCGGATCGCGCAGGATCTCATACGCCTCGTCGAGCACCGACACGATGAGCTGCACGGTGGAGAGCAGATCCGCGGTCGCCGCGGTGAGCGCGCTCGCCGGCTCGAACGTGCGCCGCAGCTCGACATACGCGCGCCGGATCTCGTAAGGCGTCGCGCCCGAGGCGACCCCGAGCAGCGAGAAGTAGTCGGCCTCCTCGACGAGCGCGAGCCGCGCCGCGATCCGCGCCCTCAGCGCCTCCTCGTCGAGCGGATCGATCGGCTGCGGCGCGTGCCCGGCGTCTCGCTCGCTCGCGCCGAGCGTCGACAGCACCGACAGCGCGACCAGCCCCAGCAGCGCGGGCGCGAAATCCTGGGAGCCCGCGGCCTGGAGCGCGTCGGCGATGGTCGAGGTGCGAGCGCGCTCCACCAGCTCGACGTCGCGCGGCGTGAGGGCGCACTCGCCGAGCAGCTTGTAGCTCGCCCCCTCGGTGACGCGCGCGCGCGGACCACCGAGGCGCGCGATCGCGGCGGCCGCGGGCACGGTGCGGCGCGCGATCTCGATCAGCACCTCGGCGCCGGTCGAGCCCCCGAACACCCCCGGCTCGTTCTTGAGCCTGCCCGGCGCCTCGGGCTCCTCGTCGCACGCGCCGGTCGACTCCATCATCCGCGCGATCAGCCACTCGGCGTGCCCCCGGAGGATCTCCCAGAGTCGGTCCTGCGCGAGGTGTCCGTTGGCGACCAGGGCGGCGCCCGCGTGGCGGCCGAACGGCGGGAGCCTGCCGCCGAGGCGACGCGCGAGCTCGTGCGGGAGATCGCCGCGCGCGACGAGGAACGCGATCAGCGACTCGTCCTCGAGCGTGGACGACGCGGACAGGAAGTCGCCGTCGCGCAGCACGACGCGGCGCAGTCCCCTGCCGTCGTCGAAGCAGAGGCACGAGGTCCGGCGCTCGGAGACGGCGCGCCCCAGCTCGATGAGCCCGTCACCTTCTCCGAGCGCGCGCGAGACCCGCCTCGAGAACGGGCCGGTCTTGGGCGGCGCGCTCGGCGGCCGCGCGGCGGCGAGCTCGTCGAGCGCCGGCGTCGCGCGCGTGTCCGGTGAGAGCGAGCGCGGAGGCTCGAGCAGGCTGTCGAGCGACGCGGCGGGCGCGAGCGAGGCGCGCCAGCGGGGCCGCGGCGTCTCGGCCTCTTCGTCGCCCGCGCCGGTCGGCGGCGGCCGGGGCGTCGCCAGCCTGCGCGGCGGCGGCGTCGTGGGCTCGAGCGGGGGCGCGGCGCTCTTCGGCAGCGGGGTGAACTGCGGGTCCGACGGCTCCGCTTCGCCGAGATCCGTCCCGCGCGACGCCGCGCCCACGCCCGTGGTGCGCATCGAGGTCTGCGCCGAAGACGTGCGGTGCTGCCCCGACGCCGCGCGCCCGGGCGTCGCGTCGGAGCCGCTCGAGGACCCGAGCTCGTCATCGAGGTCGACCGCCTCGTCGAGCGCGTCGAGCAGCTCCTCGGGGAGGACCGCGTCGACCTCCGCGTCGGGCGACGGCGGCTCGGAGCTCGGCACGCCGATGGCGTCGACCCGGTCCTCGGCGCTCGCGAGCAGCTGCGCGAGATCGTCGCTGAGGCGCATGCCGAGCGGCGCCGACGACGGCGGAGGTCCCCACGACGCGCCGTCGGGCAAGCCGAGATCGAGCGGCGCGGACAGGATCGACGGCGGACCGGGCGGGCCCCCGCTCGACGACGGGATCGACGCCGAGTCCCGGTGCACTCGCAGCGGCTCGCTGTCTCGACGCGCGGAGCGCACCGACGGCGGCTCCGACTGGAACCGCGCGCCGCCCACCTCGACCGGGACCACGTGCGCGCGAAACCGCGAGACGAGCGCCGGCACGTCGATGGGCCGGGAGAAGAACGAGCTCGCGCCCGCGACCAGCGCGTGCGCCTCGCCGTGGAACCTGCGGCCCGTCTCGGCGAGCAGCGCGATCTCGAGCGGGGCGCCAGGGCACAGCTCGCGGAGCCGCCGCACGGTCTCCTCGGCCCCCTCGGCGTCACCGTCGAGCACGATCGCCGATGGCAGCCCCGAGGCCAGCCGCACGAACAGCAGCGACGCCGGCACGTCGACGACGACGAAGCCCGCCTGACCGAGCGCGCGACCGACCCGCTCGGCGTCCGCGGACGCGTCGACCACGAAGACCGTCGACGCGCCCGTCGGGGCCGCCTCGGGTGGGGTGCTCGTCGGGCCGTCGGACATCGCGCGCCGAAAGATATTGCCGTGTCCCCTGCCCGCGCAGAAATTTGCGTCGACGCGGGCGCGATCGCCTACCCCGACGACAGCCGCTCTCGCAGCGCGCGGGTGAGGTTGAACGGGCGGCCCTCGATGATCCACACGTCGCCGTCGCGCCTGCAGCTCTTCACCTTGAGCTCGAGCCTCTCGCCGCCGCCGACCACGCCGACGAGCGGCGTCCCGGGGGCGGCGGGGCACGTGGAGCGCACGACGGCGCGCGCCTGGGAGAACTCGACGATCGTCGCGCCGCCGCCGCGCTCCCACTCGATCATCGATCGCGCCCCCGGAGGATCGCCGCGCGCGCCTCGCGCTCGCCCTCGCGCTGCTTGATCGACTGGCGCTTGTCCGCCGAGTTCTTGCCCTTGGCGACGGCGAGCTCGACCTTCGCGCGGCCGCCTTTCCAGTAGATACGCAGCGGGACGACCGTCGCGCGGTCCTGGCCGAGCGCCTTGTGAAGCGAGGCGATCTCGTGCGCGTGAAGCAGGAGCTTGCGCTCGCGTGTCTCGACGTGCCCGCTCCACGCCGCGTGCTCGAGCCGCGGGATGAACGCGCCCTTCAGCCACGCCTGACCGTCGCGCACGTCGACCCAGCCGTCGGTCAGATCGCCCGAGCCCTTGCGGAGCACCTTGACCTCGCTGCCGACGAGCACGAGCCCCGCCTCGAAGCGCTCTCCGAGGTCGTAGTCGAAGCGCGCGCGACGGTTGTCGAGGACGAGCTGTTCGCCTTGCTCTTTCGCGGTGGCCATCGGCGCTGCGCGACGCGTAGCGCGTGCGGTGCGAGGAGGCCCGAAAATCGCGCGAGCGCTTGAATTCTGCAAATACAGAATTTACAACCGTGGTCATGACCGACCGCTCACAGGAGCCGTTCCCGCTGACGGGATCCGATGACTACCGCGAGCGAGCGCGGGCCGCGATCCCGGCCTCGTACAGCCCGTGGCTCCACCTCTCGGGGACGATCGGCGTCGGGGTCGCCGCCGTCGCGCTCGGGGCGTGGAGGCTGCACGACGTGCGCGCGGTCGAGTGGCTTGCGGTCCCGGCGATGTGGTTCGTGTCGAACGGCGCCGAGTGGCGCGCGCACAAGGACCTGCTGCACAAGCGGAGGTTCCCGCTGCACGAGCTCTACGATCGGCACACGCCGCAGCATCACCGGGTCTTTCGTGAGCACGACATGGCCATCCAGTCGCCTCGGGAGCTGAAGCTCGTGCTGATCCCGGCGATCGGGGTCGCGGCCATCCTCGTCGCGGCGCTGCCGATGGCGGCGGCGGCGGGCGCGCTGCTCGGAGCCAACGTCGGCTGGCTGGTGCTGATGAGCGCGGCCGTGTACGTGGTCTCCTACGAGCTCACGCACATGCTCTACCACCTGCCCGAAGACGGTCGCGTGGGCGGGCTCCGCGTGGTGAGGGCGCTGCGCGCGCACCACGCCCGGCACCACGATCCTCGGCTGATGCACCGGTGGAACTTCAACGTGACCGCGCCGCTGTTCGACTGGCTGCACGGCACGATCGCGCGCCCCGACGAGGCCGACCGGCCGCGTCGCCAGCGGTCGGCGGCGTGAGCGTCAGGGCGGAGGCGAGTCTGGAGGCAGCGCGCGCGCGCAAGTGACGGAGAGCAGACGCACCGAGGTGCCTCGCGGGCGTGACACCAGCAAGCGATCTCCGATCGCCGCGAGCGGCATGCCCACGCCGATCGCGGGCTCGGGGAGCAGGCGATCGATCGCGCCATCCGCGCTGACGCGCCCGAGCCGCGTCGCGCCCGACGCGTCGGCGACGGCCAGCCAGCCGCCGGGAAGGAGCGTGGGAGCCCCGACGCCGACCTGCTCGCCGGTGACCACCTGGGGCTCGGTCGAGCCGTCGGGGCGCACGACCACGCGCAGCACGGTGCCGCCCGATGCGCCGCTCGGCGTGTCGTCGTCGCGGTAGACGACCGCGAGCGCGTCGGCGTCGAGCGGCGAGACATCGAACGTGAGCGCGTGCCCCTCCGGCGCCGTCACGCGACGCGCCGGCGCCGTCGCGGCG
>CAUJFL010000429.1 GCA_963169165.1 Myxococcota bacterium
TGAAGGCGGTCGCACGCTCGCGCTCGCGCTCGGTGAGGAGGAGGGGGAGTCGAGCGCGCCGGACAGCGCGAGCGCGGCGCCGCCTCCCGCGAGGAGCGCGACGACGAACGCCCCGAGCAGCGGACCCTTCCACGAGCGCGCGGGCACGGGCGGGGCGTCGGGCGCCTCGGCTCCCTGTGTGGTCGAGCTCGTGCTCGGCGCGCCGTGGACGCTGAGCCGCGCGGTCGGCGGGCGCGGCTCGGGTCGCGTCCACGCGAGCAGCTGATCGAGCTCGCCGAGCAGCGCCTCGCAGGAAGGATGGCGCTGGTCGCGGTCCTTCGCGGTCGCGCGCGCGAGCAGCGCGTCGAGCTCGCGCGGCAGCTCGGGGCGCGCGGCGCACACCGACGGCAGCGGCGCCTCGGCGTGCATCTTCATGATCTCGTAGTCGCTGCCGGCGTCGAACGGCACGCGCCCGATCAGCAGCTCGAACAGCAAGATCCCGAGCGCGTACACGTCCACGCGCTTGTCGAGATCGCGGCGCCCGGTCACCTGCTCGGGCGCCATGTACCAGAGCGAGCCGATGATCCCCTGCGTGACGCCGCGGCCCGCCTTCGCGTCGTCCTCGGTCTTGGCGATCCCGAAGTCGGTGACCTTGACGAGCCCGTCCTTGGCGCGGACGAGCACGTTGGCCGGCTTGATGTCGCGGTGCACGACGCCCTCGGCGTGCGCGGCGGCGACGCCGAGGACCACCTGGCGAAACAGGCTGAGCGCCTCGTCGGCCCCGAACGGCGCGCCGTCCGCGTAGCGGGACGCGATGATGCGATCGAGGCTGCTGCCGTCGATGTACTGCATCACGAGCAGCAGCGACGAGTCGGTCGACACGACGGCGTTGAGCCGCACGACGTTCGGGTGATCGATCTGCGCGAGGGCGCGCGCCTCGTCGCGCACGCGCGTGCGGAACTGCTCGGAGCCGACGAGCGCCGCGTGCAGGGCCTTGATGACGACGTGCGTGTCGGTGACCAGCTCGGTCGCGAGGAAGACGATCCCCATCCCGCCCTCGCCGAGCACGCGCTCGAGGCGATACTTGCCGTCGACCACGTCGCCCAGCATCAGCGGTCGCAGCATCGACGCGGGGGCGGCGACCGAGGCTGGCGGCGGCGCGGGCGCGTGGCCGAGCCCCATCGCCGTGCCGTGCGGCCCGTGCGCGAGCTCGCCCCGCAGCCCGGGATCGTCGACGGTCGCGCCCTTCGCGTGTGGCACCGTCGGCGCGAGCTGGGGCGGAGGCGGCGGGGCGGGTGGCGCGACGCCGAGCGGCTGCGCGGGCACGGTCGACGCCGCCGAGCGCGGCAGCTCGGCGCCACAGCGGAGGCAGAGCACCGCGCCCAGGGAGCTCGGCGTGTGGCAGACTGGGCAGGCGATCATCGCGCGGAGGTGCGCGCGACCGTAGCCGATCGCCCTCTGCGCGGCTGCAATTGTCGCATCGTGTCGAGGCAAGAGGCCACACGCGCGCGGCGAGCTGTCGCCTCGGTGGTCAGCTGGCCGCGAGGCGTCGGTACACCCCGAGGGTGGACTCCACACAACCATCCCAGCGCGCCGCCTCGGCCCGCGCCCGTCCGCGCTCGACGTGGAGCCGCCGCACGTCGGGATCGAGCAGCGCGCGCAGGTGCCTGGCCAGCGTGACGGCGTCGTCCGGGGCGGCGTACAGCGCGGCGTCTCCGCCGACCTCGGGGAGGCTGGTGGCGGAGGACGATACGACCGGGCAACCGAGCGCCATCGCCTCGAGCAGCGGGAACCCGAACCCTTCGCAGCGCGACGGGTGAAGCAGCGCGTGCGCGCCGGCGTAGAGCGACGAGAGGGCGGCGTCGTCGCTCGCGGGGACGAAGCGGAGCTGGTCGCCGACGCCCTCCGCGCGCGAGAGCTCACGGAGCGCACGCGCGCCGTCCCCTTCGCGCTGCACGAGGACGAGCGAGGTGCTGGCATCGCCGCGAAAGGCCCGCGCGAAGGCGCGCACGGCGCCGTCGTGGTTCTTGTAGGGCGCCGACTTGCCGACCACCAGCACGTAGCGCGGGTCGCGGCGGGGCCGTGGCGCTGGCGACGTGCGAGACGCGTCAGGGAGCCCCCAGGGGGTCACGGTGATCCGGGCCGCGCCGTCTCCCGTCCAGCGCGTCGCGGCGTCCCGAGTCGCCGCGCTCGGCACGAGGAGCGCGCTCGCGTGCCGCGCGGCGCGCGCCATCCCGTGCCGATAGAACGTGGATTCGAATATTCCCCACGCGCCCGAGCTCCTCACCAGCGAGGGGTCGTCGAGCCACATCACGTCGTGCAGCGTGACCACCGTCCGCGGGCCGAGGTCGTGTGGCAACAGCGAGAACGTGCTGTGAAAGACGTCCCACCGCGCCCTCTCTCGCAACCACCTCCCGAGCGCGAACATCGTCCCTGGCCCGTCGGGCACGTAGGGCGCGACGACGCAGCGGACATTTGGCGCGGCGACGGGCGCGGGCCGAGCGGGGTGGGTGACCAGCAGAAAATCGAGGTCGGGCGCGCGCGCGGGCAGCCGGGAGATCAGCGCCGCGACCACCGTGCCGATGCCGCTCGGCTTCTCGCGCACGTAGCGCGCGTCGAGCGCGACGGTGGTCACGCCAGCCCCTCGATGATCTGGACGAAGCGGCGCTCGACGACGGCGCTCGTGTAGGTGGCCCGCGCCTTCGCCGCGGCGTCGCGTCGCCGCGCGTCGAGCGCCTCGGCGGGGCGCGAGCAGAGGCGCGCGAGCGCGTCGGCGAACGCCGCGGGAGACTCGGGAGCACACAGCTCGGCGAGCGCGCCGTCGTCGAAGATCTCGCTGGGGCCGCCGTGGTCGGACGCGACGACCAGCAGGCCGCGCAGCGCCGCCTCGACGAACACCATGCCAAATGGCTCGTCGAACGGCAGCGCTGCGAACACCTCGGCGCGTGACAGCTCGCGCTCCAGCGTCTCCGGGCTCGCGTGCCCAGTGAAGGTGACCGCCAGCCCGCGCGCCAGCCGCTCGAGCCGCGCTCTCTCGCCGCCGGCTCCGATGACTGTCAACGAGGAGCGGGGGCGCGTCGCCGCGAACGACGCGAAGCCGCGGAGCACGATCTCCGTGTTCTTCTCGGGAGAGAGACGTGACTGACAGACGATCCGAGGTTCGGAGGGCAGGCCGGGCGGGCGCTCGAAGGGCCCTGGATCCTCGACCATCGGCGGGACGACGGCGTCGCACTCGCGCCCGTAGATCTCCCTCGCCGCGGCGGCGGTCAGCCGGCTGTTCGCGATGATCGCGCCGAGCGCGGCGACGCCTCGTCGATCGAAGCGCCGGAGCCGCTCCCACGGCCCGCCGAGCCGCGCCTCGAGCGCGACCCGCGCGGAGACGAGCGCCATCCGCCGCGACAGCGCTGGCGCGCCCGGACGCCACGAGCGGGTGGCGAAGGCTCGCGCCTGCGTCTCTCTCGGGTACAGGAGGCGCGGCGGCTCGTGGCAGTACCAGACCGCGCGCCGGCCCGCGACCGCGCCGGCGAGGGCGCTGGCGGGGGCGTTGTGCGCCACCACGAGGTCTGCCCCCCGGAGGGCCCGCTCGACGAACGCGAGCCGCCGCGCCGACGGCGCGAACGCCGTCTCGAGCGGTCGCAGCCACCCGGGCTCGTCGAGCGAGGAGACCCTCAGCCCCTCGACTCGCGCTCGCCAGACCGCCGGCTCCCACGAGAAGCAGGCGAGCGAGACGTCGTGACCCGCCCGCGCGAGCGCGCGCGCCTGGGCGAGCATCAGCAGCTCGGCGCCTCCCACCGCGCCGAGGCGTGGGTGCAACAGAACAATTTTCACTTGGCGATCACCGCGACAGCGGCCCCTTCAGCCGCAAGAACGGCAGCTGACGCAGCGCGGGCCCGTACAGCGCGTCGAGCGCGGCCGGATCGATCGACAGCTCGCGGTCCTGCTCGTCGGTGACCTCCGTCAGATAGACCCAGCTCGAGCGCTCGGGGGAGAGCGCGTCGAGCTCGAAGAACAGCTTCTTGCCGCCCGTGTGCGCGACGAACTTGGAGGGCAGGCTGGGGATGCGCGCCTTGCTGACCAGCTGCAGCTCGCCAGCGCCCGGCGTCCCGACCGGCAGGCCGTCGAACAGGCCGGGAGGCAGCTCGAGGCCGAGCTCGTGCAGCATCGTGGGCATGAGCTGGGAGTGGCCCAGCCCCTCGCGGGCCGTCGCCTGATCCCTGCCCGGGAGCCTGAGCATCATCACGGGCGTAGTCTGCGGCTCGTAGAGGTTCGAAGAGTGTACGAGCCTGCCGTGTTCCATGAACTCCTCGCCGTGGTCTCCGACGAACACGATGATCGAGTCGTCGTAGATGCCCGCCTCCTTCATCGTGTCGAGCACCGCGCCGAGGTGCCTGTCCAGAAAGTGGATCGAGTTGCGGTAGCGGTTGCGCACGAGCTCGAGATCGGCGTCGGGGTAGCGCACCCGCGTGTAGTCGAACTTCTCGAGGTACGGAGTGAACGCGGGCGGCTCGTCGGCGGGCCAGTAGTAGTCGTGGTGGCCAGACTCCAGGAACACCGCGGTGAACGTGTTCTGACCTCCCCTCGCGATGTCCCATATGAGCTCGCGCGTCTGCGCGAGCGCGTCGCGATCTCCCTCGGCGGGCTTGGTGAGCGTCGTCTTCGAGGTGTCGCGCCGGACGTCGACGAGCGCGTAGCCGTCGCCGAAGATCGAGCGATCGTAGCGGTGGTAGTCGAGGTCCGACGACGTCACGAGCGCGACGCGGTAGCCGAGCCCCTTCAGCATCCGCACCGCCGTCGAACCCACGAACGTCGCCCGACGCGTGTACGGAAACCAGTAGAACGCGTGCTGGCCGTGGAAGATCGAGTGCCAGGAGTTCACCGTCGCGTTCGCGCTCGAGTGGCCCTTGAAGCGGAGGTTCTGCTCGCCGAAGCGCGTCAGGTTGGGCGCGTTGCGCGCGTCGACGAACGAGTCGCGCACGCTCTCGAGCACGAACACGAACACGTGGCGCCCCGCCTTCGGTCGGGGCGCGTGGGACGCGGCCTCGACCGCCGGCTCGTCGAGGTGCTCGTCGCGCGTGGCGATGACCTCGACCGGGTACCGCACGTTGGACAGCGCGGGCAGGATCGGCAGGTAGTAAGCGAACGTCTCGCGCTCCTGCTCGTAGAACTTTCGATCCTTGTGGCTGCGCGCGAACGCCTGCTCAGCGAGGACGACGACCGCGCCGAGGAGCGCCAGCCACGCGAGGCGCGACACCCGCACGTCGAACCTGCGAGACGCGCGCTGCGTCACCCGCGACGCCACGGCGCCGACGACGACCACCACCGGCACCAGGCCGAACATCCACACCAGGTTCAGGGTCGAGACGCGCGTCGCCACCACGAGATCGAG
>CAUJFL010000430.1 GCA_963169165.1 Myxococcota bacterium
GGCCGGCCAGAATGTCAGGGCCCAGCGCGCGGGCCTTCATCGTGTAGCTCCAGGACTGCAAGAAGCTCGCGCCGGTCGCGCGCACGCCTGCCGCGTGAGAGCCCGCGGCGACGCCGTCGGCCGCCACGCTCGTGGGGTCACTCATCGATTCAACACACTTCCTCGCGCCCGCGAACGTGGCGGGGCGCGCTTCACACCCGAGGTCTCAGCGCGCCCAACGGGGGACGCGCGCGTCAGGACATCAGGCGAGCGAGCGAGGAGGGGGTACGTCTGGGGGGCAGGAGCCGTCGGCGCGGCGGACGCGGAGGGTGTGCCACAAGGAGACAGTGTGCGGCGCGTCGGCGACGGAGGGGAGGGGCGCAGCGTGCGCGACGACCTCTGACTCGGAGGTCCTCTCGTCTTCGTCCTCGTCTGCGTCTGCGTCTTCGTCTTCGTCTTCGTCTTCGTCTTCGTCTTCGACCTTGACGGAGGAGGCGGCGCTGCCGACCCCGCCGCTCTGCGCGGTCACGCAGGACGACGCTGTCGAGCGCGCCCAGGGGGTGAGCAACAGCCCCAGCAGCAGGGCCATCAGGCCGCCGAGCAGGAGGAGCGTCCGTCTCACGGCGCAAGGAATGCGCGATCACACGGGGTCGGTCAACATCAAAACGTCAACGCTGGGCGATTTGTCACTCTCGAAAGTTGGTGAAGCCGAGCACGATCCCGAAGTCGGCGTCGCGGAGGTGGCGGATGCACGCCTGCAAGTCGTCGCGGTTCTTACCGGTGACGCGCACCTGGTCGGCCTGGATCGAACCCTGGACCTTCAGCTTCGACGCCTTGATCGACGCGACGATCTCCTTGGCCTTCTCGGTCTCGACGCCGTTCTTGATCTTCAAGGTGATGCGAGCGCCGCCCTTCGAGGTGGGCTCGGGCTTGCCGACGTCGAAGAACTTGAGCGACACCTTGCGCTTGGCGAGCTTCTCCTGGAGGACGGTGAGCGCGGCGCGGGCGCGATCCTCGGTCGACGACTGCACGACGATCTCCATGTCCTTTCGCTCGATGGAGGTGTCCGTGTCCCGAAAATCGAAGCGCTGCGCGACCTCTTTCTGGGCCTGCTGCAGGGCGTTCTCGACCTCGTGGTTCTCGACCTTGGAGACGACGTCGAACGACGGCATGGTCCTCCATCCATAGCAAAGGTAGACCCCGCGTGGCATGGCCCAAGACGTCACCGAGTCGCTGTCACGCGCGCGCGCCGCGCAGCCTGCCTTCGCCGCGCTGCCGCTCTCCGCGCGGGTGCGGGCGCTGCGGCCGCTCGCCTCGCGCATCCTGTCCCGCGCCGACGAGATCGCCGCGGTCGTGCGCGAGGAGACGGGCAAGCCCGAGACCGAGGCGCGCCTGGCCGAGGTGCTGCCGAACGCCGACCTCGTCGAGCACTGGCTCGCCGAGGCGCCGCGGCTGTTCGAGGCCGAGGAGCTGGCGCTCGATCCGCTCGCCTATCCGTCGAAGGGCGCGGTCGTCGAGCGCGTCGCGCGCGGCGTGGTGGCGCTGATCACGCCCTGGAATTTCCCTGTCGCGATCCCGCTGCGCACGCTCGTCCCCGCGCTGCTCGCGGGCAACGCGGTCGTGTGGAAGCCGAGCGAGGTGACGCCGCGCTCGGGCGCGCTGGTCGCGAGCCTGTTCGACGGGCTGTTGCCGCACGGCGCGCTGTCGCTCGTGCAGGGCGCGGGCGACGTGGGCGCGCTGCTGGTCGACGGAGACGTCGATCTCGTCGTCTTCACCGGCAGCGTCCGCACCGGAAAGCGCATCGCGGTCGCGTGCGCCGAGCGGCTCGTCGCGTGCTCGCTCGAGCTCGGCGGCAAGGACGCGGCGATCGTGCTCGCCGACGCGGACGTCGAGCGCGCGGCGAACGGCGTCGCGTGGGGTGCGTTGACCAACGCCGGGCAGAACTGCGCGTCGATCGAGCGCGTGTACGTGGAGAGCGCCGTCGCCGAGGCGTTCACGAAGCGCGTCACCGAGCTCGTCTCGGGGCTGAGGTTCGGCGTCGATTTCGGCCCGCTCACCACCGACGCGCAGGCGGAGCTCGTCCGCTCGCACCTCGCCGACGCGCGGACCTCGGGCGCCGAGGTGCTCGCCGAGGCGCCGCTGCCGCCCGAGGCGGGGCCGCGCGCCGTCGCGCCCACGGTGCTCCGGGTGACCGACGAGGCGACGCCGCTGATGCGCGACGAGACCATCGGACCCGTCCTGCCCATCGTCGTCGTGGCGAACGAGGGCGCGGCCGTGGAGCGCGCGAACGCTAGCCGCTTCGGGCTCACCGCCAGCATCTGGAGCAAGCACCTCGGCAAGGCGGAGCAGCTCGCGCGGAGGCTCCGGGTGGGCGTGGTCACCATCAACAACCACGGCTTCAGCGCGGCGGTGCCCTCGCTGCCGTGGACGGGCACCGGAGAGACGGGCACGGGCATCACCAACTCTCCGCACGCGCTCGCCGAGCTGACGCGTCCGCGCGTCGTGCTGACCGACGCGAGCCGCGCGCGGCGTGAGCTGTGGTGGTACCCGTACACGCCCGCGCTCGAGGCGATCGCGCGCGCGATGGCCAAGGTGCGAGGTGGCGCGGGCCCTCTCGGGCGCGTCGCGGCGGTGTTCGCGCTCATCGGGGCGTTCGTCAAGCGACTGTCTGGCGGCTGACGGCCGGGGCCGCGCGCGCGAGCAGGAGTTAGCTTCGTGAAGCGCCGTACAATCGACCGGCGAGGCGGTCGAGATCGTGGTCGATGGACGTGGCGAGGTCTTGTTTGATGTAGCCCCAGGCGGCGGCGAGCTGGATGGCGGCGCGGGCCTCGT
>CAUJFL010000431.1 GCA_963169165.1 Myxococcota bacterium
CGGCGCGGGGGCGCTTACGGCGCGGCGCCCCGGCGCGCGACGCGCCCGTCAGGGCGTCGGGATGACGTTCGCGAGCGTCACGTAGCCAGCGCGCGTGAAGGCGGTGTGGGTGCCGATCTTGGCGCCCGAAGAGGCGAGCTCGCCGCTCAGCGTGACGGGGCCCACCGGGAGGTTGACGAAGGCTCCGGCGCCGCTCGCGTCGGTCTCGGTCGCGGTCTTCGACGGCAGCGCGCCGACGATGTACACGCCCGTCGTCATCGCGTCGGCCGCGTCGGCCGTGACAGACACGCCGACGGCCCGCGCGCCCTTGCAGGTCGCGGCGAGGAAGGCGACGTGGCCGCGGGTCGGGTCCGGCGTGACCGCGACGTCCCCCGTCAGCAGCGTCCAGGTCTGGGTCGAGATCACCTGAGGATCGAACTTCGTCCCTTCGAACGCTGACGACGCGATGTCGAACACCAGCGTCGGCAGGTAGCTCGCGTGGGTGATCTCGAAGTAGTCCTCGTATCCCGCCGCGCCGTCCGGGACGGCGGCGAACGTCGCCGAGCCATTGGCGTCGGTGGTCTGCGTGTCGACGGGCGTCGCGCACGTGGCGTCGGCGCGATTGCACTGCTTGATCACGGCGCCTACGAGCGGCTTTCCGGTCTGGAAGTCGGTCGGCGCGACGACGAGGCTCACCACGGCTGACGCCGGCGTCGCCGGACCCACCGAGCCGAGGCACGCGAAATCCTGACACGGCTTCGCGCACTTCGTGTTGCGGCAGGTCGTGAAGGCGCCGCTCGGCTTGGGGCCGGCCGGGTACATGCTCGCGCAGGCATCCGCGCACGCCTGCGTGGTGCACGGGCCGATGCACGAGCGGTACGGCGCGCGGTCGGCCACCGCGCCGCACGCGGTCCCCTCGGCGCAGCACGAGGTCTCCACGCACGCGCTGCATTCATCGGTCGTGTTGGGCCCCTGCTGTCCGAGGATGGGGATCGATCCGCACATCGCGGAGGTGGTCTTCGCACCGCCCGCGCTCGATCCGCCGGCGCCTGCGCTCGATCCGCCGCTGCCAGCGCTCGAACCGCCCGCGCCTGCGCTCGTACCGCCCGCGCCCGCGCTCGATCCGCCGCTGCCTGCGCTCGTACCGCCCGCGCCCGCGCTCGATCCGCCGCTGCCCGCGCTCGTACCGCCCGCGCCCGCGCTCGTACCGCCCGCGCCCGCGCTCGTACCGCCCGCGCCCGCGCTCGACCCGCCGGTGCCCGCGCTCGACCCGCCGTTGCCTGCGCTCGAACCGCCCGCGCCCGCGCTCGACCCACCGGTGCCCGCGCTGGCGGACGGCGGCGCCGCGGCGGGATCGTCGTCGCCGCCTCCGCACGCGAAGAAGATCGAGGGGATTGAAACGAGGAGCGCCGGGAGGATGAGCTTTCGCATGATGCCGAGGGGACCCTCTCGTCGCGGAACGGTCAATCCGTCGATCGGCAGATCTTGCGCGCCCGCGCCGCTCGGGCCCCGTCGAGGCCGCGTCGAAGCCGCGCCACCGCGTCGGTCTGCTCCCCGAACGTCGCCGCGAACGCGTCTGGGCTGAAGCCTCGGTGCTGGCGCTCCAGCTCGTCAGCGTGCTCGCACGCGCGCGCGAGCTCGCCGCACCACCACGCGCTCGCCGCCGCGAGCGCGCGGGCGAACGGGTACCCGGGGTTGGTCACGATCGCGCGCTCCGCGAGCTCGACGGCCTCCGCGTACTCGCGGCGCATGAAGTGCAGCGTCGCGAGCCCGGCCACGAACGATCTCGGGCCGAGGCGGACCGCCGCGCGCATGCGAGAGAGGGCCTCGTCGCCGCGCCCGACGCTCTCGAGCGACTGCGCGAGGCTGGCGTGCGCGAGCGCGAAGCTCGGGTTGCGGCCGATGGCGGCCTCGAGCGGCGCGACGGCGCGACCCCACTCGCCGCGGCACTGCTCGTACCGGCCGAGCAGCGCGTGCCCCTCGGCCGCGTCCGGCGCGAGCTCGGCGCAGCGCGTCCCCGCGACCAGCAGCCGGTCGAGGAGCGCCTGGCGATCTCCCCACTGGTTGAGCACCGCGTCGTAGCAGACGAGGCCGACGCCGAACTGCGCGAGGGCGAGCGAGGGGTCGCGCCGGAGGGCCGCGTCGAGCCGCTCGAGCGCGAGCACGTTCGACGCCCGATCACGCGCCGCGCGCAGCTCGAGCCCCTCGTGCGCGAGCTCCCACGCGGCCGGCTCTCGCTCCGCCTCCCCCGCCCGAGCCAGCCGCGACCGCGCGACCATCGTGGGGTACGCCGCGGCCACCACGCTCGCGCACAGCGCGGCCTGATCGGAGCGCAGCCGCCTGGCCTGCAGCTCGTGGGTGTCCGACCAGATCCGGCAGCCGCGCTCGACGTCGTCCACGTGCAGGAGCAGCCGCCAGACGTCGCCCGTCGCCTGGATGGTGCCGTCGACGAGGAACCTCGCCCCGAGCGCGCGCCCCACCTCGCCCGCCGTCGCGCCGAGCGCGCGCCCGTGAGCCGAGGAAGTCGTCGCGATCACGGGGAACCAGCAGCTCCGCGCGAACAGCGCGGCGAGCTCCTCCGTCAGCGCCGTCGCGATCCGCGCGAGGCGCGCCCCGGCCGAGAGCGGCACGAGGGGGAGCACCGCGATCGCGGGGCGGGACAGCACCGCCGTCACCTGCGCCGGGCGCGCCTCCCACGCGAAGTACTCGGCCGCCGCCTCCGTGCGGTTCGCGACCGCGAGGTGCGACAGCACGGCCTCCACGTGCGACCGCACAGTGCCGGTCGTGAGCCCGAGCACGCGGCCGATCTCCTGGTTGCGGAGCCCTCGGGCCAGGAGGCGCAGCACCTCGAGCCGCCGCGGCGACAGCGACGTCACGGCCTCGGGTGGGAGCGTCGTCACGGGGGCGCGAGGATAGCGCGCCGGCGGGCGCCACGTGCGGTCGCGAGCGCCGTCCGCTCGTTTCCTGTGCGCTCGAACGGCGAGACGAACCATCGAGGCTTCGACAACGCTGACGACCGTCGCGCTCGACGCCAGCTGGGACGAAATGGGCTTGATCGGGCGCATGACCATGAAGGTCGGCCGCACGCCGTCGAGCCATTGCACGAGCGAGCCTGTCTCCGCCGGGGCGAGCGGCGCGAACGCGAGCGGCGCCGAGCAGTGGAAGCACCTGCGGCAGGCCTACGTCGACGGCCGGATCGGCGAGCTCACTTCGCGCTGACGGATGACTGGGCGGTGACGGTCGCCGGTCAACGGCTGGAACTCAGCCGTCGACGACAAGCGATGAGCCGCCCCACGCACCGGGACCGCGGTGGGGTTTGCCCTCGCGCGCGGCTCCGTCCGGCGCGGCGCGGGGACGCTGGGGAGCTTCTGCGTCTATCTGACCCGGGCCACGCTGTAAGTGCTCTTGCCGATGAGCGTCGTCGGGGCGCGGCTCTTCGTCGTCCAGGCCATGGGAACTCTCCTCCGCGCGGCGAGAGGGGAGCGCGCGCCTTCGCCTACATCCCCTGTGTTCCGTTCCAGGTTCCCAAGTGCTTCATGTTGATCTTGCAGACCTTCTCTGGGCACGCGGACACCAGCGGCTTGCCCGGCAGGGCCGCGATCATGTTAAAATAGTATGTCTTGCCACGACGGAGGGTGCAGTAGCCGGGGATGTTGGTGCCCTCGGGCGCCACGGCCCACAGCACCCCGTAGACCTGGGCGGCCCACCACTCAGAAAAGCAGTCGCTGCGTGGATCCTTCGGATCCGCGGGGGGCATGAAGTCACCGCAGCTCTCGGTGACGGAGACGGTATAGCCGGCGAGCGGGGTCGTCAGGGTGTCGTTGGAGGCCCAGGTCCCGAAGGGCTTGTCGGTCGCCTTGTCGTAGAACGGATAGTTGTCTCCGACCTTGAACTCGATGGACCAGTACTGGTCCTTGGGAATGTAGAATTTGAGATCGCTGTTGAAGGCTCCTGGCCAGGGGAACGACTGCGTCGTGTCGTAGCGTGGTACCCCAAACACGGGGAGCCATTTCGTGACGTCGACGTCCGCCACGGCTTGCCCGCTCGGCAGCGAGATCCTCCCGAGCTTGGACCGGGTGATCCCCGGGGGCGCGACGCATTGTCCGGGCGGGACGGTGACGTCGACCTGCACGGCCTTCTGCGCCGCGGTCTCGGGGGGGCCACCCTTCTTGCATGAGAGCTGGAAGGTGTACTTGCCCCACACCGACGGAGCGAGGTTCACAGTGTGGGGAGCGGCGCAGGCGGCCGCGCCGATGCAGGCATCGCCGCTCGAGGGCCAGCCGGCGAGGGCGCCCGGCAAGACCGAGCCATCGAAGCGGCAGACATCCGCGTCCGCGTGCCACGAGAGGGTGAGCGCCTCCTTCGGGTTCAAGCTGGTGGCGCTGGCCGTGAGTTGAACCGAGGCCACGCTCGCCCCGCCGGCGCCCGCCTTGCCGCCCGCGCCTGCCGCGCCGCCCGCGCCGGCCGCGCCTGCACTGGCGCCCGCGCCCGCCGCGCCTGCATTGGCGCCTCCCGCGCCTGCACTGGCGCCTCCCGCGCCTGCACTGGCGCCTCCCGCGCCCGCCTTGCCGCCCGCGCCTGCCGCGCCCGCCTTCGTGCCGCCCGCGCCGGCAGCGGTCGAACCACCCTTGCCGGCCGCCATCGAGCCCCCGCTGCCGGCGGTCGAGGATCCGGCCTTGCCGCCGCTCGACGAGCCTGCCGCCCCTCCGCCCGCACCCGCGGGGGGCGACCCGCCGTCGTCCGAGCTGCCGCCGCACGCGGCGATGAACGCGACCGAAACCGCCAAACCAAGTCCATGACCCAATCTGCGCACGTACGTGTCTCCCAGGCGCCGATCGCGCCGTCGTCCTGTAGC
>CAUJFL010000432.1 GCA_963169165.1 Myxococcota bacterium
GGTACGCGCGCTGCAGGTCCAGCAGCGCCGCGCGCACCCGCCCGATCGCTGACACGCGGCTCGCCCCGAGGCTGTTCTCCGGGGATCGAATGGCGCGCGACACGTCCTCTCCGTCGAGCTCGACTCGGAGCCCCGTCGCGGTGGGCACGAGCCGGATGGCGCCGCGCTCGACGAGGCGCTCCGCGAGCGCGCCCGCGGCGTCCTCGTCTCCCCGAGGCAGGTCGGCGCGCGCGGCGGCGAGCGCGACCGTCCTGTAGAGCGCGCGGGTGTCGACCAGCACGAAGCCGAGGGCGACGGCCACGCGCTTCGCGACCGTGCTCTTGCCCGCGCCCGCGGGGCCGTCGAGGGCGATCACCGGGCGTCGCGGCGCGGTCGAGCTCATGATGGCGGTCGTAGGCAGCGCTCGCGCAGGACGCCAGCGACTTCTCGCCCGCGGGTCACGCGGTGAGTCCTCGGGCCGACAGCAGCGCGCGGAGGTCGCGCGCGTTCTGGATCGCCTTGTCCTCGTGGCAGTTGTTCATCACGAGGTGCACCTCGTCGGCCTCCCCGGCGAGCGCCGCGATGCGCTCGAGCCAGGGCTCGAGCTCTCCGGTCGAGTAGAGGTGATCGAAGCGCAGGCTCGCGACCTCGAGCTTCGCCTCCCAGTTGGCCTCGTTGCGCCCATGAAATCGCACGATCGCGAGCGATTTCGACGTGGCCCGCGCGATGGCCGGCAGGCTCGACGCGAACCCCTGCGGCATGTCGACGCAGACGTAGGGCAGCCCGAGCGCGCGCAAGAAGCCGAAGGTTCGCTCGCGGTGGGAGTCGTCGAGCCAGCTCTCGTGGCGCAGCTCGACGCTCGCCGGGAGCCCGAGGCGCGTGATCGCGCGCTGGATGGCGCCGGCCGACTCACGGCTCGCCGTGAGCCACGGCGGGAACTGCATCAGGACCGCGCCGAGCTTGCCTGCCTCGGAGAGCGGTCGCAGGCCCTCGCGGAAGCGCGCCCAGACCTCGTCGGCGATCTCGCTCGGGGTATCCTCGGCGCGCAGCCGCGGGCGCGCCCTGAGGCGAGCGGGGAGCGCGTCACGTAGATCGGGCGGGAGCGCGGCGGTGCGGAGCGGGTGACCCGTCAACAGCGCGTACGCCTTCACGTCGAACACGAACCCTGGCGGCGTCCGCTCGGCCCACGCGCGCGTCGTCGCGGCGCTGGGCAGCGCGTAGAACGGCGCGTCCGCCTCCACGAGCGAGAACTCGGACGCGTACCAGCGGAGCCGCGCCTCGGCGGTCGTGACGCCGCGCGGATAGAAGGTCCGGGCCTTCAGCAGCGTCGGATCCGTCCACCCGGCGGTGCCGACGCGGATCGTCACCAGCGGACGCTCTGATCCTCGACCACGCCGGGGACGCCGTCGATCTCGACCTCGCGATCGCCGACGCGCACCGTGCCGAAGAACCTGCCCACCGGCTGCACGAACTCCGAGCGGACGAGCACGAGATCGCGCTTCTCGGCGTGGAGGCCCACGGCCTCGAAGCGCAGGTCGACCGCGCCGCAGGTCGTCGTGACGCGCCATGGTCTCGTGGGCTCCGCGCGGTCGAACTCGAACCTGCCCTCGCCGACCGCGTACAGCCTGCGGCCGAGCCACACGCCGCACTCGACGGGGCCGTTGAAGCCCTCGACGAGGTTCATCGCCACGCGCACGCCGCTGTCGGTGCGCCCGAGCATGTAGGCCCAGCGCCACGCCGTCATCCGCGGCAACAGGCCCTGTGTGTAGTCCATCCCGCCGAGCCCGCCGTCGAGCAGATAGCGGGTGCCGCCGACGCGTGCCTCTCCGCGCACGTCGCAGAGCGCGCGCTTCTCGGTCACGTTGACCTCGCCGCCGAGGGGCCGCGCGACGGCCGACAGCGGCCACGGCGCGCGCGCGGTCTCGATCGTCGCCCACACCTGCAGCGGCTTCGTGTCGACGACCAGCTCGTAGGCGGTCGAGCCCTCTCGGCGGCGCAGGCGAAAGAGCGCGTCGAGCGAGCGGAACCGCGCGTCCGCGCCCTCCTCCGGCAGATCGCCCACGCGGCAGCCGAGCCCGGGCACGCCGAGGTGCGACGTGACGGCGAGCACGCCGCGCTCGTGCGACGAGACGTAGGCGAACGCGTTGGCGGCGTACCCGGTGTCGACGATCGCCGCGCCGATCCAGATCTCATCCGTCGAGATCGCCGTGTAGAACCACCGCTTGTGCCGCGAGAACGCCTCGGCGCGCCCCAGCCGCGCGACGGCGGGGGAGAGGTCGATCCGGCGAAAGGGGCCGAAGTAGGTGCCGAGCTTCGGCGCGCCCGACTCCTCGTCGAACAGCTGCTCGGGAGGATCGGGGAACGCCGGGGGCGGCAGGATCGACTCGGGCGGGCGATCGGCGTGGCTCATCGTGCTCCTCCTCCTCGGTAGCTCTCGACCATCACGGTCAACCGCTCGAGCGCGGTCGCCAGCGTCTCGTCGGACGGCCCGAACGAGAACCTCATGTGGTGTCTGAAGCGCGAGGGCCTCCCCGCGCGCCGCTTCCCTGGGTTCACGTCGAAGAACTCGCCCGGCACCGTGATCACCTTGCGCTCGAGGGCCGCGCGGAAGAACGAGAGATCGTCGTTCAGGCCGTCTGGCAGATCGGCCACGCTGCCCCACACGTAGAAGGTGCCCTCGGGCTCGAGGTCGATCGTCACCCCCAGCGCCTTCAGGCCCGCGATCATCCGGGCGCGCTTGCTCGCGAACGCGCGCTGGATCGCGCGAGTCTCCGCCCGCGCGACCTCGGGGTCCATCAGCGGGATCGCCGCGCGCTGCATCGGCCGTGAGCCCCCGCCGTCGAGGAAGCTCCCCGCGCTGACGACCGACTCGATCACGCTCTTCGGCCCCACGGTCCACGTCACGCGCCACGCGGGGTAGCGCCAGTTCTTGGTCATGCCGTCGAAGATCACGACAGGGTCGTGATCGACGTCCTCGACGTAGCGCGCCGCGCTCTCCATCGGCGCGTCGCCGCCGAGGCCCCAGACATAGTGCGAGTAGAACTCGTCGAGCAGCAGCGTGCAGTCGAGCTCCGTCGCGGTGCGCACCCACGCGTTCAGCTCCTCGCCGCGCACGTGCTTGCCGGTGGGGTTGCACGGGTTCGACAGCAGCAGCGCCGAGAGCCCGCGGCCCAGGATCTCGCGCCTGAGATCTCCGACCGAGAACGTGTAGCCGCGCGCGCCATCGAGCAGGATCGGGATCGGCGAGAACATCCCGAACACGTCGAGCAGCTCTTCGTAGGCCGTGTAGTCAGGCAAGAAGTGCCCGAGGTTGATCGAGCCCAGCGACGCGGCCGCGCGCGTGAGCGAGGTGCGACCGCCGCCGGCGACCGCGACGTTCTCGGCGCTGTACTTGGACGGCATGCCGCGGCGATAGAGGCGGTTGTACTGATCGGCGATCGCGTCGCGCAGCTCCCAGAGCCCGCCGACGGGCGCGTACTCGTGATCGTCGGGGTTGACAGTGACCGACTCGACCCGCGCCGGTCCGCCGGGCAGCGGTCCGGTCTCCGGCTGCCCCTGGCCGAGGTTGCACCACGCGCCCGGATCGCTGGCGAACCCGAGCTTCGAAGCCTCCGTCGTGACGAAGATGACGCCGGTCTTCGGGACGGTGCGGAACGCGCTCGGGCCGTGGTGCGCGGGCGAAGGGTGGGGGACCGACATGGTGCTCGCTGACGCTAGGTGAGCCGCTCGGCGCCGTCGAGGGCGGCGGGAGCGTCGCGCCGTTCGGCTACGCTCCGGTCGTGCGTGCCTCCCTGCCATCCGGGGTCTTCGCGGTCGCGCTGGCGATCGCGGGCTGCGCGCCGTCGCGCGGCGGCGTCGCGGTGTTCCCGGTCGCGGTCGGCGCGAGGGGTGCCGTGCCCACGTGGAACGGCCCATGCGACGCGTCCGGCGCGCGAGGAGACGCCGTCACCTTCGACGGCGCCGACTTTGCGGCGACGCGCCCTGGCGACGTGGAGCTCGTCTGCGAGCGCGGCCGGGTCCGTCTCGAGGCGCGCGCGGTGGCGTCGCTGGCCATCGAGGGACCCGACACGCTCGGAGCTCGCTGGGTGTCGTATCGACTCGTCGCGAGAGAGGCAGACGGCGGCGAGCTCGCGCTCGGCACCGCGGAGATCGAGTGGACGCCGTCCCCGACGGTGGAGCGAGGCTCCGCGTGCCACGGACACCTCGTCCCGAGCTGCGATGCCCCGAGCGTCGCGCGGGTGAGACGGCGCGCGGGCGGAGAGGCGACGCTCGAGGCCGCGTTCGGCGCGCACCGCGTGAAGCGAACGCTCGCCGCGCCTCGGGCGCCGTTACCCGCCGCGGAGCGCGGGCTGCACCCACGCGTCGTCGAGCCAGTCGAGCGGGACGCGCGCCGCCCGGAGCGCGTCGTCGATCTCGGCGGCGCGAGGATCGTGCGTCGGATCTCCGTAGGCGCGCGCGTACAGCGCCCAGCTCGACAGCTCGAACCTGTGCAGCAGCGCGGCGAGCGGGCGATCGTCGAGCGCCGCGAGCCGCTCGGCCGCGTCGTCGGCGTCGCGCGCGGAGAACATCGCGGAGGACGCGTCGACGAGCAGGGCATAGAGCGTCGCGAACGCCGCGTCGGGATCATCCGCGAGCGACGAGAGCAGCTGCTCGATCTCGTCGTCGCTCGCGCCCGCGGCCGCCGCCGTGTCGGTCATCAGCGGCACCTGCGTCTCCAGGAAGCTCGAGGCGGGCGCGTGGCCCAGCAGGCGCCCGACGAGGTAGACGTCGAACGCGCTCGCGATCGCCTCTCCGACGAACATCGCCTGGACCGACGCGCGCCCGTCGCGGGCGGGCATCCTGCGCGCGGCGAGGTGATGCCACGCGACGTGCGCGACGACGTCGGCCTCGAGGCGCGGCTCGGTGAGGACGTCGCCCTCGTCGCGCGCCGACCAGAACGTGAGGTTCAGCGCGAGCGCCCGATCGAACGTCGCGCGCGGCCCCCCGAGCACGCGGAAGGTGTAGCCGCTCCGCGTGAGCACGTCGCGCAGATCGCCGTACAGGCTGACGTGGCGAAACGACTCCGCGTCGACGATGTCGAGCTCGGCGAGCGAGACGCGGGTGATGACGGGCGCGCTCACCACGCCACCGGCGCGTAGTCCTTCAAGAACTTTCCCCACACGTGGTGGCCGGTGCGCAGCCCGGAGAAGAACGGGTCGCACACCCGCGCGGCCCCGTCGACGATGTCGAGCGGCGGCTGGAAGTCGTGGTCGCGCTGCTTTCTCAGCGAGTGGTCGAGCGGATCCTCGTCGGTGA
>CAUJFL010000433.1 GCA_963169165.1 Myxococcota bacterium
CGGTAGATGGCGCTCGCCTGCACGCGGAGGTACCCGCTCATCACGGTGCCCGTCAGCGCCGCCGCCGTCGCGGGCTGGAGCTTGGTGCTGCCGGGTCGGTCGAAGTCCGCGAGGTTCTGCACCAGGCGAGAGCCCTCGAGCGCGATGGCCCAGCTGGTGTGTCCGGGTCGGTACTGCACCGGGCGGAACACCACCATCGGCGACGCGGGATCGTTTCGATACAACTGAAAGTCGACCGACGCGGGCACTGGCATCCCCTGGTGCGCGACGATCCTCGCCGACGTGCCCGCCGTGTAGACGCGCTTGCCGAGCAGCGCCGCGGTCTGAAACGTGCCCTGCTGAAAGTAGCCGGCCCCCGCGTCGACGCGGAGCATGTCGGCGAGGTCGGCGCCACCGCCCGCCAGCAGGCCGTAGTTGGTCTCCTGGATGTTGGTGACGTCGACGTTCGCCTCGCCGGTCGCGTCGGTCTTCGCCTTGACCTGCGTGATCATCGCGGTCTTGAAGCCGATGAAGCCGTACCCCCTGGAGCCGGTGTACTGGATCTTCGCGCCGGGAGCCGTGCCCTGGAGCCGCGGAAAGATCGACTCGTTGAGCCAGGACGCGGTGCCGCCCCAGCTGATGGCGTAGAGGTAGCCGAGCCTGAAGCGATCGGTGTCGAGCGGGAAGAGCGTGACGTCGAGGCCCGTCGGCCGCTTGCCGTCGGCCGTCTTGCCAGTCTTGTAGAGGATCCGCAGGTACGAGCCCGAGTCGTAGAAGGGCGCGTTGACGTCCTGCTTGCGCGCCGCGAGCTGCGACATGTCGATGCGCAGCACGAGCGCCGCCTCGGTGTCGACGTTCTCGATGTACCCCGGCATCTTCTTGTAGAGCACGAGGTGCGTGAGGTTCTCGCGACCACCGAACCGTGTGTTGAGGTTGTCCGCGAACAGTCGATACTGCGGGCGATCGCCGACGCTGGGGTTCGGGGACATCGGCAGCGCCTCGCCCGTCGCCTTGGTGATGTCGTCGTCGCCGAAGGTCCACGTGAGGCGGCTGTCGACGAAATCGCTCGAGCGCGCGACGTCGGACGGGTGCGGAGTCCGGCGAGCCTCGAGCTCGGCCTTGTCGGCTGCCGCGGTCGGCGCGGCGGCCGGAGGCCCCGCGGCAGGCGTCGGCGCGGCAGCGGGAGGCGTCGCGGCGGGGGGCGCGGCGGGGGGCGCTTCGTCCTTCTTTTCCTGGGCGAACGACGGAGCCGCGACGAGCGAGAGGGCGACCAGGCAGCGCGACGAGGTGCGGGAGAGGTTCATGGCATCAGTTGGAGTCAGAGTCGTCGTCGGTCGACGTGCGCAGCTTCACGCAGGCAGTCTGGGTGTTGGGGGGCTTTGGCAGCGACGCCTGGCACGACGCGCCGGGTACACAGGCGAGGCAGGCGGCGTCTTCGGGCGGACACTCGACGATGTCGTCACCGCAGCGCACCTCGATGGTCCAGTTGAGGTTGCCGCCCGAGAAGTTGGCGAGCGTGCCTTGGATGTGGGGCAGCGTCTGGCCGCGCAGCTTGACCGGTGAGAAGCCGGTGACGGCGCCGGCGTTGACCTGGATCGTGTCGTTGGGCGTGGGCCCGAGCACCATGCGAAACGTGCCGCGCCCGCGGAACGTGTCGTATTGAGTGCACTCGGGATCTTGATAACACCAGCAAGAGCAGGTGGCCTCGGCGAGGTCCTTGCTGAAATCGATCGAGCCCGAGCCGTCGAAATCGCAGTTGGTCGCGTCGGCGGAGAAGGCGTACTTCACGTCGGTCGAGGTGTTCGCGACGCGCCCGCAGGGGTTCTGGTCCTTGGGATCGTTGGGATCGACCGGCTGCCAGCGAGTCTCGACGGGGAACTTCGAGCCGAGCTTGCCGCCCACGTGCGCGCCGCTGACCCGGACGAGCCCGGCCTCGAGCGGCTCGAGGACAGCGTCCTTCACGTCGCCGTTGCCGATGATGCGCGGCTCGGGGACCTGGCAGGGCCCGTCGACCTCCGTCTGCCACGGGTGCACGCTGAAGCTGGGGAAGGACAGCTCGGTATAACCAAAAAATTCTGACATCGTGCCGGACAGGTAGGTGACCCGGTCGCAGACGCGCACCCCCGGCGGCACCGCGAAGTTGAACACGTAGAGGCCGCCGTAAGGCTTGGGAGCCCACGCGCCGGCCGCGTCCTTCTGCAGATCGGAGACGAACATGCCGGTCGACGAGAGGCGCGTGACGATCAGGTTGGCGCCGCGCTCGGGGCGGGTCTCGACGACGACCGACTCGCCGGAGAACGGCGTCGCCGTGCCCCAACCCTGGACGTCAGAAATGTTTGGATAGGCGAACCAGATGGTGGGGCTCACGCCGACGATCCCCGTGCCGGTCGTCTCGCTGTCATCGTTGGCGTACGCGCAGCCAGGATCGGCCGGAAAATCGATGAGACCGTCGCGGTCGTCGTCGACGCCGTTGGCGCAGGCCGGGTCGGCGTCGGTGGCGGGCTGGGGCACGAAACCGATGTCCTCGACGGTGATCCGCGTGGGGCCGAACGTGCCTGACACCTCGACGATCTGTCCGCTGGCGACGCCGTCGGTGAGCTTGACGTTGCGGCCGCTCGCGGCGTCCCCGGTCACGCGGATCACGGTGCCGGGCCGCACGGTCACGCGGACCGCGCCGTTGAAGCTGGTGTCGACCTCGCCCGAGGCGTCACGCGCGACGAGGTCCATCTTGAACGCGCGCGGCGCGCGGCACGCGGGATCGGGCGCGGCGCCGCGGAGATCGAGGCAGAGCGCGTCGTCCTCCCCAGGCAGGGGCGAGCCGTCGGCCATCGTCAGCGCGACCTCGACGCGGTACGTGCCCTTGTCGAGCTTGCCCTCGACCACGCACGCCGAGAGCGCCAGGCACGCCAGCGGCAAGAGCGCGCGCGACCTCATCGCCCCACCATGATCAGGCGGCCATCGGTGAAGTTGCCGACGCGCTGATCGACGCAAGCGACGAATTTACACTCTTCTCCGCCCAGCTCGCAGGGGTTGACCGTGTCGATGCAGGCCTGCTTCGACGCGGCGGAGCGCGCGCCCTCGCAGCTGCGCTCGTGGAACCGCGCGAGATCGTCTCGGCAGGCGGAGGCGACGCAGCGGCCGGCGCCCTCGCAGCTGCCGTCGGTGGTGCAGGCGCCGTTGGCGCCTCGCGTGACGTGGCCGACGCACGCGCACGCGCTCCCGGTCGGACAGTCGGAGTCGACGCCGCAGGCCACGAGGCCATCGCTCGTGCCGGACGACGCCGACCAGCCGCACGGCCGCCCGGAGCGGATGAAATCGATCAGCGCGTCGCGCTGCTGGATCTTGGTGTCGAGCTGCGTCGTGTTGCGCTTCAACACGCTGAAACCAGAGCCGCCGGAGGCGAGGTAGTTGCTGGTGGCGAGCTCGTAGCTGGCGATGGAGTCGATCTCGGTCCAGCAGCGGCCGTTGCCGCTCTCGTCGACCTTGAACGTGTCGCAGGCGCCGAGCGCCTGGGGGCCGCAGTCCTGGTCGCGCTGGCACGGACGGTTCGCGTCACGTCCGACGTAGATGTGCTCGGCGCACGGGACGCGGCAGCGCTTCTCGCCGTTCTCGCGCGGGGTACACTGGCCGCCGAAGCCGCAGTCGTCGTCGACCGAGCAGGGGACGGCGAGGCGCTCGCAGCCGTCGCAGTTCATCACCACGCGCGCGCCGGCGATCTGGACCTGCGACGTGCAAGCGCGCGAGGCCGAGCGGCGCGCGGAGAAATCGAAGAGCTCCTGGACCTCGACCCCCGACAGTTGCATCTTCGCGATCGAGTTGTCGAACGGGAAGACGTTGTACATCGTCTCCAGCGTGATCGGCCCGGGAGGGATCTCGGCGCGGATGCCCGTCGTGTTGGTCATCGCGAAGTCGGTCTGGACGCCCTGCCTCAGCCACGCGGCCGTCGCGACCATGTTGCCGAGCGGTGAGTCGCCGCCGCTCGTCGCGGAGCGGGACACGGCCGAGGGCGCGTAGCCGACCAGCAGATCGAGATCGGCGAGCGCGCCGAGGCCGACCCTGTAGGGCTCGAGCAGCTCGACGATCTGCGGATCCTCGGGGACGTCCTCGGTGACGGGGATGAGCTTGTAGTCGCTCTGCAGCACCTCGAAGCCGTCGATCGGATCGTAGCCGGGGGGCACGTCGGCGGCCGAGTTGGAGAGCACGAGATCGAGCCGACCGACGTACCGCGCGAACGCGCCCGAGTGCGCGAGGATCACGCGCCGAGGGTTGCAGTAGCGTCGCTCGTGCTTCGGCGCGGCGCCGCTCGGCTGCGCGTCGCCGGTCAGGATCGAGATGTAGTGTCGCCCCGTCTCCGGCTCGACGTTCTGGCAGTCGTCGATCGACTTCGGGGGTTGCAGGACGATGTGGTTGTGCCCGCCGAGCACGACGTCGATGCCGCTCGTCTCGGCGATCATGTGCTGATCCGTCTCGAGGCCGAGGTGCGTGACCAGCACGACGACGTCGACGTAGGGTCGGATGAGATCGACATAGAACTGAGCGACCTCGACCGTCTCGAGCGGCACGATGCCGAGGCTGTTCGGCTGATCGAACAGCGACGACACGGTCGAGAGGTTGCCGAAGCCGACGACGCCCACGCGCAGGCCGCCGAGGTTGAACGATGTCCACGGCGTGAACACCCGGCCGAGGCCCGGATCTCTCGGGTCGCGGATGTCGCCGAGCTTGTAGTTCGCCGCGAGGATGGGGAAGGTCGCCCAGCGCTCGAGCTGGCTGACGAGGTTGGTCGGCCCGAGATCGAACTCGTGGTTGGCCGGGATCATCGCGTCGGTGCCCATCATCGACAGCGCCTTCACCTCGGCCTCGCCTCGGAAGAAGTTGAACACCGGCGCGCCCTGGAAGCAGTCTCCGCCGTCGAGGTGCAGCACCCGCTCGCTGCGGGCGCGCTCGCGCCCGACGATGTGGCTGACCTTGGCCGCGCCGCCGATGCGCTGCACGGTGTCGGCGGGCCCGAGGCCGAGCTGCGCGTCGATCGTCCCGATCTGAAAATCGTACGGGAACAGGCGCGAGTGGATGTCGGACGTGTGGATGAGCGTGAGGCTCACCTGCCCGTTGAGCTGCACGCTCTTCTGTGCGGGCGGGCAGCCGGAGGAGAGGGCCGCGGCGCCGAGGAGCGCGGACGCGGCGAGGACGCGACGGAGCGACAAGACGGCGCAGGCTAGTACAAGTCGCCGACGATTTGCCACGGTCCTTCGGCTTTTCGCGCGGCTCGGGCGCAGCGCAGAGCTGCCCGAGGGCATCCTGCTCGACGCGTTGCCGCGCGCGCTCCATCCGCTCGACGTGCGAACGCGGCGGCTGGACGAGGCGGCTCCGCAGATCCTCGACTCGCTCGAGCTCGACGCGTTCTCGGACGAGGAGGCAGGGCGGCTGTCGTCGCTGCTCGTGGCCGCGTTCGCGCGCGCTTCGAGCGCTGAGCGCCAGCACGACGAAACGACGAGACCTCCACGCGCGGGACGCGGGAGGTCTCGGGGACACCGTGAGCGCGGGCTAACTTGCGCTCGGCGATCGGCGTGTACTTGCGCTCGGTGGCGCCGGTGTACACCTGGCGCGGGCGGCCGATCTTGGTCGCCGGATCTTTGTGCATCTCCTTCCAGTGCGCGATCCAGCCGGGGAGCCGACCCATCGCGAACAGCACGGTGAACATGTTCACCGGGATGCCGATGGCCTTGTAGATGATGCCCGAGTAGAAATCGACGTTCGGATAGAGCTTGCGCGAGACGAAGTACTCGTCCTTCAGTGCGACCTCCTCGAGCTCCATCGCGATGTCGAGCAGGCGCGACTGCTTCTTCATCTGGCCGAGCACGTCGGTGCACGCCTTCTTGATGATCTTCGCGCGGGGGTCGAAGTTCTTGTAGACGCGGTGACCGAAGCCCATCAGGCGGGTCGTGTCGTTGCGGTCCTTGCAGCGCTCGAGGTACTTCTTTCCGTCGAGCCCCTCGCTCTCGATCTGGTTGAGCATCTCGATGACGGCCTGGTTCGCGCCGCCGTGCAGCGGCCCCCAGAGCGCGTTCACGCCGGCCGAGATCGACGCGAAGAGGTTGGCCTGCGACGAGCCCACCAGGCGCACCGTGCTGGTCGAGCAGTTCTGCTCGTGATCGGCGTGGAGGATGAGCAGCAGATCGAGCGCCTTCGACACCGCCGACGGCACCTCGTAGCCCTCGCACGGCGTCGCGAACATCATGTGGAGGAAGTTCGACGTGTAGTCGAGAGAGTTGACCGGATAGAGGAAGGGCTGCCCGATCGAGTGCTTGTACGAGCACGCCGCCATCGTCGGGAACTTGGCGATGAGGCGCACCGTCGAGATGTCGACCTGCGCGGGATCGTCGATGTCGAGCGAGTCCTGGTAGAAGGTCGACAGCGCGCCGCAGACCGCGGACAGCACCGCCATCGGGTGCGCGTCCTTCGGGAAGCCCTTGTAGAAGCGCTTCACGTCCTCGTGCAGCATCGTGTGGAGCTTGATGCGCGAGGTGAACTTCTCGAGCTGCTCCTGGGTCGGCAGCTCGCCCTCGAGCAGCAGGTGGCTGACCTCGAGGAAGGAGGATTTCTCGGCGAGCTCTTCGATCGAGTAGCCGCGGTAGCGGAGGATGCCCTTGTCGCCATCGATGAAGGTCACCGCGCTCTGGCACGACCCGGTGTTCATGAAGCCAGGATCGAGCGTGATGAGGCCCGTCTTGGCCCGCAGCGCGCCGATCTCGACGCCGAGCTCTTGCTCCGAGCCGCGCGTCACCTTCATCTCGAGGGTCTTGTCGCCGTACACCAACTTCGCCGTCTCGCTCATGCGGATCTCCTTGGGGGGCCGTTACGCCGGTGAAAAGGGGGGGCGCAGCGGCCGGACCTTACACCACGCGCGCGACATGGGAAGCGCGATCGCCGCCGTGCGGCAAACTTGGAGGAGAGAGCGATCAGCGAGCGGCGAGCACCAGCGCGTCGGGGTTCTTGAGCGCGCTCTCGACGGCGCCGGTGATCGCGGCCTCCTGGAGGTTCTCGAGGCGCTTCGCGTCCCTGGGATCGCCGTCTCCGAGCGCCTGCGCCGAGCCGGACACGCTGGCCTTCAGCGCGCTCTCCTTCTTCAACACGAACTCGACCTTGGCGCTCATCACGACGCCCGACGAGCCAGCGGACTGCGCGACGCTCTTCACCGAGCCGTCGACGACGAGCACGGGGAGCTTGCGCGCGGACGCGACCGCCTTGGGGTCGGAGTCGTCACCGAGCACCTCGACCCCCGGCAGCGAGCTCGCGCGCTCTCGGGTCGCGCCGGACAGCACGCGCGCGAGCGCGTCTCCGCGCACGCCGCTGCGGTTCTCCATCTTGCCGAGCTTCAGCAGCACCTTCGGGGCGGTCGGCTTCGCCTTGCGCTTCTTGAGGCGCTCGACGGCCTTCGCGGCCGCCGACTTCACCGCGCTCGCGGCGTCGTGCGACGCGGCCTTCTCGAGCGCTGGGATCGCCGACGGATCGCCGAGCGCCCCGAGCGCCGCCGCGGCCGCCGCTCGCACCATCGGGTGCGCGTCGTCGGACAGCGCGACCTCGAGCGGCTCACGGGCGTCACGCGAGCCGGACTTGCCGAGCGAGAGCGCCGCGCTCGTCCTCAGACGGAAGTCGTCGCCCTTGCGCAGATCGTCGATCAGCTCGCGCGGCCCGCGCGCGGCGGCCCCCGCGGACGACAGCGCGAGCGCGCAGGCGAGGACGGCGACGACGAGCTTGCGCACGCCTCGAATGATCGACGACGTCGCCCCAACGACAAGCCGATAGTGCGGGCGATCCGCATTTTTGAGGGAGATCCTCCTACATGGCGGCCTTCCACGCGAAAGTTCCGGTGCGACGGCACTCGATTGGACCGCGCGCGAGAGCCGCGTTACAGGCCCGCGCGTGAAGTCGCCCGCTCGCCTCGCCGCGCTGTCGCTGCTGTGTTCGCTCGGTGGGACCGCGTGCGCACAAGACTCTGAACAGCCTATTTTTCTAGGCGCGGCGGGGTCT
>CAUJFL010000434.1 GCA_963169165.1 Myxococcota bacterium
GGCGCGCACACCGAGAGGCCGACGAGCAGCGCGGCCAGCCGTCGCGCGCGGATCACTGTCGGGTCGCCTCGCGGATGAGGTCGTACACCTGCTCGAGGCCGCTCCCCTCGTCGACGAAGAACGAGGAGACCTCCTTGGTGATGTTGGCGTAGTCGTCGCCGGTGAGCTTGTCGGCGACCGACGGATCGGCGCGGTTCACGTCGGCGATCACGGAGAAGAGCACCTCGATCGGCGCGGTCTTCGTCGTCGGGTCCGGCGTCACGAGCCGCGCGAGCGCCCGGCCGATCGTCTCGTCCGGGTCCAGCTGGCTGGTGCACCGCGCCTTGCCCTTGTCGTCGTAGCCGCGCGCGAACACGCGCGACAGCAGGCGGACTAGCGCGTCGCTGAGCGGCTTCTGCGGCTTGCCGCGCAGCTCGCTCGCGCGCATCGCGGAGGCGACGATGCTGTAGACGGGGCCGAGGTTCGTGTCGTCGGCGAGCACCTGCATCAGGTCGGCGGTCGTCGTCAGCGTCGTGTCCTCCGCGTCGTTGGCGGCGCTGTCCATCAGGTAGTCGGTCAGCCGCTGGAACTCGCCGCGCACCTCGGCGTCGCGCCGCACCGCCTCGAAGAACGACAGCACGGTCGCGGCGGTCGGGCCCTCGATCGAGTCGACCATGCTGTCGACGAGCTCGCGCTGGGCCCACGCGCAGTTTCGATCGCCGGGCGTGCAGTGCGCGCGCGTCTGCTCGCGGAGCGCGTCGATCACGCGCGGCAAGAGCCTGGGCGTCGCGGGGTTGCGCCAGCTCGACTGCTCGGCCTGTCCGTCGATCGCGAAGAACGTGTCGGTGATCTGCGAGCGCGCGAGCTTCCAGCGCTTCCAGACGTCCGCGGCGTCGGGCGCGGGGTTGGCCTTGAACGCCCTGTCGAAGCCCTTGAGCGCGTCGATCACGAGGTACGCCGGCGTCGTCTGCGGCACCTTGCCGCCGTCGTTTCGCAGCGCGAACGCCTCGCCCGCGCGGTTGGTGATCCCCTGGTTGCGCGCGGGATCGATCATGATGCGCACCACCTCCGCGAGCACGGTGATGCCGTCGACCTCGCGCGATTTCGTGCAGAGCTTGTCGGCGCCCCACGCCTCGCAGTGCTGGAGCTTCATCGTCTTCAGCACTCCGACGAGATCGAGCACCGCGGGGAACAGGTCGGACTCGAGCATGTCCGCGAGCAGCGGCTCGTAGCTGACCGCGCCGTCCTGGCTGCACCACCGCTTGTCCGTCTTCGGCGCCGAAGGGTCGCACTCCTCCTTGCTCTGCTGCGGCGAGCCCCAGTGAAGATGCATCCGGTCGAACAGCTCGACGAACAGGAGCGGGTTGCCCGTGTCGCCGAACGCCGCCGCGAGCGGCTGGATGTTCTCGACGAAGCCGAACTGCTCGAGCGGGAAGATCACGTCGGCGTGGCGCCCGCGGATCGTGTCCTTGATCGACGCGCACTGCCTGAGGTTGAGCACCTTGCCGTCGGTGTCCTTGAACGGCGCGGCGGGGCACACCATCGTCGGCACGGGATCGATGATGTCCTTGAAGAAGTCGCGCGTCTTCGCGTAGTAGCCGTCGCCGCCGAAGCCGCCGAACTCGGTGTAGGGCGTGTCGAAGTGCACGAAGCGCGAGATGCCTGGCACGGTTGGATTCGTTGAGAAACCCTTGATGCCCGACGCGTTCTCGAGGAACGCCTCGACGCCGCCGACGAGGCCGGTGAGCGCGTCGTTCGCCATGATCTTCTTCAGGCACGGCTCGCGCACGTCGAACTTGGCGCGACCGAGCGCGACGTCGACCAGCATCGCCGACACGTTCTCGAGCCGCAGCACGCCGCACTTCGGGATCTTGGTCGGCGCCGGCGCCCCGACGAGCGCGCACGCGGCGGCGACGATCCCTTGCTCGGCGAGGTTCTGACCAGGGAAATTGAGCTTGATCTTCAGGCCGTTGGGCTGCGGCCAGACGATCTCGAAGTGCGCGACGGCGCCCTCCTTGGTGCAGGCCGCGAGGCCGTCGGCGTCGTGCAGCAGGTGGATGAACTTCTGCAGCGCGGAGCGGTTCTCGCCGGTGTCCGGCAGGCTCCGATCGACCGGCGTCGAGAGCTCCTTGATCGAGCCCGTCGTCTTGTTGAAAGGAGGCCCGTTGAGCTTCGCCTCGTTCTGCGTGTCGTTGGGGTCTCGCTGGTAGGTGAGGTGGTCGCGGTACCTCATGTACGCGGTGAAGGTCTTCTCGAGCTTCGGCGTGCGTGGGTCGCCGAACGCGCGGATGATCGCCTCGAGCAGCTGGGGGGCCGCGGCGATCTTCGCGAACGTCTCGAGGAAGTCGTCCCAGATCGTCGCGTTCTCCGGCAGGCTCGCCTCGGGGTGCGCGTCGGCGAGCTTCTTCAGCGACAGCCCGAGGTTGACCAGGCGCGCGACCCGCTGCGGCTCCTCGCGGAGCAAGCGCTCGATCAGCACCCAGCCGTCGTCCATCCAGGGATCGTTGAGCGCCTGGCCGAACGCGTGGACGAGGTCGGCGATGGGCGCGTGTTTTCCGTCGAATTTTCGGTATTTCAGCGCGACCGGCACCTGCTGACCCGGCAACGGCGGATACACGCGCTGCCCGGTGGCGGTGGTCTCGCGGCCGCCCAGCAGCACCGGGACGCCCGCGAGGATGTTCATCAGCCCCTGATCGTCCTCGGCGGCGGCGGGATCGGCGAGCGGGCGCAGATCGCGGAGCGCGTGCGCCGCGTACGTGCGCGACACGTCGATCGTCGAGAAGATCGAGCGACCATCGATCGTCGCGCGGCCGTCCGCGTCGCGATCGCCGTCGGCCTCGCCGAGCGCGAAGAACGGCGTGACGACGCGCGCGCCGTCGACCGTGACGAACCGCCCGAGCTCGTCGAGCTGCGGCAGCCCCGAGCCGTCGTCGACGAACGGGCCCGGCAGCTTGCCGTCGACGAGCGCGACGCCCGCGAACCCGCGCGGGTCGCGGCGCACGACGAGGCGACGCGGACCGCCGATCGAGAAGGAGTCGTCCTCGGAGAGCATGATCTCGCGCGCCACCTCGAGCTTCGTGCGCGGGCGCGACAGCACCGCGATCCCGGCCGCCTCGTCGCGCGTCGCGCCGAGCGACGGCGTGGGCTCGTCCGGCACACGCAGCTCGTGTGACAGCGTCTCGAGCAGCTCGGCGTACTCGGGGTTCGCCTTGCCCGGCACCGGCGTCTTCGACGGGCCGTACGGATCGGAGTCGTCGGCGATGAAGCGCAGCGCGGTGTTCGCGAGCTCGAAGAGGCGAGGGTAGGCGAGCATCGGTCGCGCGAGCCCGAGCGCTATTTGCGTCGGTCGATACCCCTGGCGCGCCTCGAGCCTGGCCAGCGCCGCCTGCGCCTCCGGGTCTCCATTCACGAAGTCGAGGGTCTTCGCGAGGCCGCGCGTGACGTCGGGGATCGTGCCGTCGTTGTAGAGATCGATGAACCGCGAGATCGTCTTCGCGAGCTCGGCCAGCTCCCGCGCCTTGATCTCCTTGTCGCCAGGCTGCGGGCCGCAGCCCTGCTCGACGGTGCGCCCGCTCTGTCGCAGCACGAGCTCGACGTCGGGCAAGATCGCGTCGAGCGCGCGGATCACGTCCTCGCGGCGCCGCGCGAGCGCCTCGACGCGGGCGACCCTCCGGCGGCGGTTCTCTCGCTGCGTGGCCACCGTCACGGGCTTGCCGCGCACGTCCTCGGACGGCGCGAGCGCGGGCAGCTTCGACAGCTCGACCTTGCTCGCGTAGTTGCCCTTCGAGTCTGCGTGGCACACGCTCGCGTACGAGCGCCCCGAGATGTCCTCGCGCAGCGCCTGCGCGCCGATGCGTGAGCAGATGAGCGTGTAGAGCTCGGCGCCGAGCGATCTTCGCTTCGGCGCCTCGCGCGTCGCGTCGAAATCGGAGCTGCATCCGATCGCCACCGCCCCCGGCAGGAGCGCGAGCCCAAGCAAACGAGTCCGCACCATGCGGCCAGACTAGCGAGGTTCGAGCCATCGTGGCCGGGGTTCGCCGGACGAAACGCGCGCGAGCCCCGGTCGAGGTCGTCGTCCGGGGCTCGTCGGTCAGGCCGTGCTCGTCAGGGCGCGGGCGCGGGCGCGGGCGCGGCGGGGGCGGTCTTCTTCGCGCTCTTCAGGATCGAGAACTCGACGCGGCGGTTGGCCTGGCGACCCTTCGCGTCCTTGTTGTCGGCGATCGGCTTCTCCTGGCCGTAGCCGGTCGGCTGCAGCTTCTTCTCGGGGACGTCGCGCTTCACCAGCTCGCGCTTGACCGCGTCGGCGCGCTTCTGCGAGAGGGCTTTGTTGCCCGCGGCGTCGCCGGCGCTGTCGGTGTGGCCGCCGATCTCGACGAGGTAGATCGAGTGGTTGGCCTTCAGCACCGAGGCGACCTGGTCGAGGATCTTGAAGCTCTTCGCGCCGACGATCTTGTCGCTGCCGGTCGCGAACTCGATCCGGTCGAGGATCTTGATGCCGTCGTCGGTCACCTCGACGAGCGTGCCGGGCGCCTTGTCGGGGCAGCCGTCGGTGTCCTGGTACCCGTTGTACGTCTCGGGCTTGTCCTTGCACTTGTCCTGCGAGTCGGGGATGCCGTCTCCGTCGCTGTCGGGATCGGGGCAGCCCTTGTTCGCGCGGGTGCCCGGCTGATCGACGCACTCGTCCTCGGCGTCGAGCACGCCGTCGCCGTCGTTGTCGGCGTCGGGGCAGCCGTCCTCGTCCTGGAAGCCGTCGGTGTCCTCGGCCTCGTCGGGGCACTTGTCCATCTTGTCGGGGACGCCGTCCTTGTCGCGGTCGGGGCAGCCGTAGAATTTACCCTTCGCGCGGATGACCGTCGCGCCCCCCTCGTCGGGGCACTGGTCGTCGGTGTCGGAGATGCCGTCGGCGTCGCGGTCGGGCACGTCGTCGGGGCAGCCGTCGTCGTCCTGGAACCCGTTCATCGTCTCGGGCTTGTCGACGCACTTGTCCTGGGCGTCCTTGATGCCGTCGCCGTCGTTGTCGGGATCGGGGCAGCCGTCCTGATCCTGGAAGCCGTCCTTGTCCTCTGCGTCGGTCGGGCACTTGTCGTCGGCGTCGTAGATCCCGTCGCCGTCGCTGTCGGTGCCCTCGCGCACGTACATCAGGCCGGCGAACGCGCGGAACTGCGGCACGCCGACGCCCTGGATCACGCCGGGGCCGCCGCCGAGGTAGAGGTTGATGCCGGAGTTGAGCGGGTGGATCTGGATCGCGGCGTCGACCTCGAGGTTGTTCGTGCCGGCCTTGCTCGAGAACCTCGTCTCGCCGAAGCCCTCGCCGATGATACGGATGACCGGCGTCGCGTTGAACGCCGCGCCGACGCCGTAGCGCATCGCCGAGCCGACCTCGGTCGAGCCGAGCTTCGCCTGGCTCTTGTAGAGGGCCGCGAGGTTCCCGCCGACGTCGAGCGGGCCCGCCTTGAAGTCGACGATGCCGCGCAGGCCGACGACCGGGCTCGAGTCGCCGATGTACTTGTCCTTCGCGGTGGCGTGGCCGACCGGCGCGCTCATGAACAGGGCGCCGCCGAGCGCCATCGGCGAGTTGACGTCGCCTATCACGCGCATCTTCGCCTCGAGCATCGGATCTCCGAGGCCGGTGCCGGACAGCCCGCCCTTCTTCGCGGTGCCCTTGTCGGTGTCGATGCCGTCGCCCTGGGTCATGCTGATCGGCAGGCGGAACCCGAGCTGAAGCTTCGGGATGGGCGTGAACGACGCGAGCACGTCGCCGGTCACCATCGTCTTGACGACGTGGACGTCGCCGGTGTTGACGGCGTTGGGTGACGAGCAGTCGCTGGCGGTGCGGCACGATCGCAGGGTGAGCGGGTTGGCGGCGTAGTTGACGAACGCGCCGAGCGACCACGACTTGTGGCCGTCGCTCCGCAGGGCCTCGACCGTGATGAAGTTGCGCGGGCCGGGCGCGGGCGCGAACTTCTGTACCGAAAATTCGCCTGATTTCGCGTCGTCGGCGGACGCAGGGGTGGAGAGCAGCAGCACGCCCAGCGAGGCGAGCATCGACACGGGTCGGAGTCGGTTCATGGTCGCGTGAGTTCCGGGCGTCGGGGATCTCGGGTGAAGCGCGGGACAGGCCCAGCGGAGCGCCACGCTCGCATGACCGGCACGCCCGGCGCAAGGCGCATTCGCGCGGTCGGGGCGGGCTCTGCTACCTTCGGTCGCCGTGAGCCAGCCACAGCCATCGGGGGCGGTGTTCGACCTCTCATGGGGTCGCGCCGTCGCTGGCGAGGTGATCGGCGACGGGGGCATGGGCACCGTCTACAGTGGCTGGCTCTATTACAACCCTCAGGGCGCGCTCGCCGGTCGGGCCGCGCACCCGGTCGCCATCAAGGTGCTGCACCCGACGCTGGCGACGAAGCCGCACGTGCTGAAGCTCTTCCGCGGCGAGGCCGAGGCGCTCGGCGCGCTGTCCCACCCTGGCATCGTGCATTTCTTCGGGATGTACGAGGCCGGACCGGTGCTCGCGATCCTGCTCGAGCTGGTCGATGGTCAGTCGCTCGATCGCGTCGTGGAGCGCCACGTCGCGCGCGCCGTGCCGGGCGGGCTCCCCGCGCTGCCGTTCGCGCGGGCGTGGCACTATTTCCAGCAGCTGCTCGGCGCGCTCGCCGCGACGCACGCGCTCGGGATCATCCACCGCGACGTGAAGCCGGCCAACCTGCTGATCCGCCGCGACGGCCTCGCGAAGCTCACCGACTACGGGATCGCGCGGCTGCCCTCCGACGCCGCGCGCTCGAGCGGCGGGATGCAGCCCGGGACGGGCGCGTACATGTCGCCCGAGCAGGTGCTCGGCAAGCCGCTCGACGGCCGCTCCGACCTCTACTCCGCGGCGATCGTGCTGTTCGAGATGCTGACCGGCCGAACCCCGTTCGACGCGCCGGGCAAGAGCGAGCTGATGATCCGCGCCTCGCAGCTCGACGATTTCCCGCCCCCCTTGTCGGACCTCGTGCCGTCCGCGCCGCAGGTGCTCGACCGGCTGCTGTCGCGCGCGCTCGCCAAGGATCCCGCGCACCGCTTCGCGTCGGCGATCGAGCTCGGTGACGCGTTTCGCAGGGCGATCGCGATCCCCGACACCGCCGGGTGGCAGGCTCAGCAGGCGATCGCCGCGCACGCTCCCGCGATGGTGGCGGGGCCGATCGTGCGCGGCGGCACGCGACCGCTGCCGGTGCACGAGGCCGACCGCATGCGCCAGGCGGTCGCGCAGGCGTACGCGGGCGCCGTCACGCCGTCGGCCGGGCCCGTGACCTGACCCGGAGCGCGCGGATTTCGTCCGTCGCCGGGGCGAGCGAGAAAGCCATGTTGAAAGTTCGCGCGAGCGCCACTAGCGTCCGCGCGCCCTCGACCCCCGAGGTCCCACTTCCATGGCCTTCGCCCTCACTCCCGAGCGAGAGCTCGAGCTCGCCGACATCCTCGGTCGCTATCCCAACAAGATGGCGGCGACGATCCCCGTCCTGCACCTCTGCCAGGATCAGAACGGCTGGGTGAGCCCCGAGGTCGTCACGTTCGTCGCCGCGACCTGCGACGTACCGGTCGCGCACGTCCAGGGCGTCGTGACCTTCTACACGCTGTTCAACCAGAAGCCCGTGGGCAAGCACCAGGTCTGGGTTTGCCGCACGCTGTCCTGCGCGCTGCGCGGGGCCGACGACGTGCTCCACCACTGCGAGAAGCGCCTCGGGATCCACGTCGGCGAGACGACGAAAGACGGGCAGGTCACGCTGCGCACGGCCGAGTGCCTCGCCGCGTGCGGTCAGGCGCCGATGATGCAGGTCGACAAGGACTACCACGAGAACCTCACGCTGGAGCAGGTCGACGCGATCCTCGATCGGCTGAAGCGGAGCTGAGCGTTCGATGATCAAGCACACCACCTACCTCTCCCGGACGTACAAGCTCCCCGACGGCCACAAGCTCGCGGCCTACGAGGGCGTCGGCGGCTACAAGCAGGCGCGCCGCGTGCTCTCCACGATGAAGCGCGAAGAGGTCGTCGACGAGCTCAAGAAGGCGAACATCCGCGGGCGCGGCGGCGCGGGCTTCCCGTGCGGCGTCAAGTGGAGCTTCATGCGGCCCCACCCGACCAAGCCCGCCTACCTCGTGATCAACGCCGACGAGGGCGAGCCCGGCACGTTCAAGGATCGCACCATCATGGAGCTCAACCCTCACTCGGTCGTCGAGGGTTGCATCATCGGCTGCCTCGGCATCGGCGCGCACGCCGCGTACGTCTACGTGCGCGACGAGCTCCACCTGTCGAAGGCGAGGCTCTGGGAGGCCATCAAGGAGGCGCGCGCCAAGGGGTACCTCGGCAAGCGACCGTTCGGCGTCGACTACGAGGTCGAGGTCTACGTGCAGACGGGCGGCGGCGCGTACATCTGCGGCGAGGAGACCGCGCTGCTCAACAGCCTCGAGGGGCGCCGCGGCGAGCCCCGCTTCAAGCCCCCGTTCCCCGCGCAGGTCGGCGCGTTCGGCTGCCCGACCACGGTCAACAACCTCGAGACGATCGCCGCGGTCCCGACGGCGTTCGAGCTCGGCTGCGAAGAATTCTCGAAGCTCTCCGAGCTCCACGACACAAAAGACGGCGGCACCCGCCTCTTCGGCGTCTCCGGGCACGTCAAGACCCCGGGCGTGTTCGAGTGCTGCGTCGGGTTGACGCTGCGCGAGCTCGTCTACGATCTCGGCGGCGGCATCCTCGGCGACGGCAAGCTCCTCGGCGTGATCCCGGGCGGCAGCTCGTGCCCCATCCTTCGCCCCGACGAGCTGGTGAACGCGCCCGACGAGAAGAGCCCGCTGCATCGGTGGCACGGCAAGAGCGTGCTCGACGTGCCGATGGGCGTCGACACCTACCGCGCGCTCGGCACGATGCTCGGCACCTGCTGCGCGATCGTGCTCAGCGACAAGGCCGACCCGGTCCTCGCGTTCCACAACCTGATGCGCTTCTACCGCCACGAGAGCTGCGGGCAGTGCACGCCGTGCCGCGAGGGCACCGGGTGGATCGAGCGCATCCTCGACAAGATCGTCGCGGGCGAAGGCTCGCTCGAGGAGCTCAACCTGCTGCACGACGTCGCGAGCGGGATCATGGGCAACACGATCTGCGCGTTCGGAGAGGGCGCCGCGATGCCCGCGCTCGGGTTCGTCCAGAAGTTCAGGCCCGAGCTCGAGGCCTACGTCAAATCCGGCGGAAAGTCCGGCACCGGGAGGCTGGCGCCATGAACGTCGAGCTGCTGAAGACCGCCTACTTCTACATCTTCGCGCTCGCCGCCGTCGCGGGCGCGTTCGCCACGATCGTCGCGCGAAACCCCATCCGCGGCGCCATGGGCCTCCTGCTCACGATCGGCGCGATGGCGGGCCTGTTCCTGTCGTTGCACGCCGAGTTCCTCGCGGCGGTCCAGCTGATCGTCTACGCGGGCGCGGTCGTCGTGCTGTTCCTGTTCGCGATCATGGCGCTCGGGCCCGACCCAGCCCCCAAGAAGGACAACGACACGATCGGCCCACGCATCGTCGCCGGCGCGGGCGTCGTGCTCGCGTCGATCTCGGCCGTGTGGATGTCCTGGGAGTGGACGGGAGATCGCACGAAGGAGGGCGCGCGCGTGTTCACCGCGTTCCCCACCGCGGACCCCGCGACCGGCACGGTCGAGGCCGTGGCCCACGAGGTGTTCGGCCCCGGGCTCGTCCCCTTCGAGATCGCGGGCGCGCTCTTGATCGTCGCGATCGTCGGCTCGCTCGCGCTCGCGCGCGGCAAGCAAGGCGAGGCCGCGAAGAAGCAGCTCCCGCGCGTGCCGGTGCTGCCCGACGCGCTCCAGACGACCTCCTCGAAGGGAGCGGCCGAATGACCCCGATCGCGCTCGAGCACTACCTGATCCTCGCCGCGCTGCTGTTCTGCATCGGCGCGCTCGGGTTCATGACCCGCCGAAACATGATCGTCGCGCTGATGAGCATCGAGCTGATGCTCAACGCGGTGAACCTCACCCTGGTCGCGTTCAACCGCGTGTACCAGCAGGCCCACACCGGTCAGATGTTCACGTTCTTCATCGTCGCGGTCGCCGCCGCCGAGGCCGCGGTCGGGCTGTCGATCGTGATCGCGCTCTTCCGCGCGAACAAGGGCATTCGGACCGACCAGGCCGACCAGCTCAAGGGCTTAAGGATGGGCACGCTACTCCAGATCTTCCCGCCGCAGCACTTCACGCTCCTCGCGGTCATCCTCGGGATGCCGCTGATCGGCGCCTTCGTGAACGGCGTGTTCGGCAAGCGGCTCGGCAAGGACGCCGTGCGGCTGATGGCGCTGTCATCGATCGGCGTGTCGTTCCTCGCCGCGGTGGCGGCGTTCGCCGTGCTCCACCACCAGGCTCACGCGCTGCACGACGAGACCACCCACAAGATCACCTCGGTCGCGCGCCTCTCGTGGGAGGCGTGGCGCTGGGCGACGGTGTCACTTCGTGACGGGGTCGGCTCGACGACGCTCACCGTGTCGTTCGCGCTCGATCCGCTCAACGGCGTGATGATGCTGGTGGTCACCGGCGTCGGCTTCCTCATCCACCTGTACGCGTCCAAGTACATGGAAGAGGACGCGAGCTACTACCGCTTCTTCTGTTACCTGAACCTCTTCGTCTTCTCGATGCTGGTGCTGATCCTCGGCGACAGCATGCCGCTCTTGTTCGTCGGGTGGGAGGGCGTCGGGCTCTGCTCCTACTTGCTCATCGGCTTCTGGTTCTCCGAGGAGAAGAACGCCGAGGCCGGCAAGAAGGCGTTCATCGCGAACCGCGTCGGCGACTTCGGCCTGCTCTGCGCGATGGCGATGCTGCTCTACTACACGGGCGCGCTCGATTTCGCGGGGATCCACGCGGGCGCCAGCGGCCTGATGACCAAGGTGCAGATCTGGCCGCTCGGCTCGGGCCTGCCGTCGTTCCTGTCGTTCCTGCAGCCGGCCAAGCCGGTCGAGGTGTACGCGGCCACGCTCTGCGGGCTCGCGCTGTTCCTCGGGTGCGCGGGCAAGAGCGCGCAGATCCCGCTCTATGTCTGGCTCCCCGACGCGATGGCCGGCCCAACGCCCGTCTCCGCGCTGATCCACGCGGCCACGATGGTGACTGCGGGGCTCTATCTGATCTGTCGTCTCGCTGGCGTGTTCGTCCTCTCGCCGGCGGTGATGACCACGATCGCGACGACCGGCGCGCTGACCGCGCTGCTCGCGGCGACGATCGGCCTCGTGCAGCACGACATCAAGAAGGTGCTCGCGTACTCGACGGTCAGCCAGCTGGGCTACATGTTCATCGGCGTCGGCGTGGGCGCGTTCAGCGACGGCTTCTTCCACGTCTTCACCCACGCGTTCTTCAAGGCGTGCCTGTTCCTTGGCGCCGGGTCGGTCATCCACTCGATGCACGCGACCATCCACGACTCGGACGCGTCGCAGGACATGCGAAACATGGGCGGGCTGCGAAAGTACATGCCGTACACGCACGCCTCCTATCTGCTGTCGTGCCTGGCGATCGCGGGGGTGCCGCTCACCGCTGGCTTCTTCTCCAAGGACGAGATCCTCGCGAAGGCGTTCGAGTCGACCATCACCCCCGCCAACCCGCTCATGTGGACCCCCCCGCCGTACTGGGGGAAGGTGCTGTTCGCGATCGGCATCATCGGCGCCACGATGACCGCCTTCTACATGTTCCGGACGTATTTCCTGACGTTCTGGGGCGAGTTCAAGGGCTGGAAGATCGTCGAGCACGGCCACGCCCACGACGATCACGGCCACGACGATCACGGCCACGACGATCACGGCCACCACGACCACCCGGCGCTCGAGCCGGGGCGCGGTCGGGAGACCCTCGAGGGTGTCGCCCCGAAGGAGTCCGGCTGGCAGATGACGGTGCCGCTGATGGTGCTCGGCTCCATGGCGATCCTGGCGGGCTACCTCAACGCGAAGATCCTCGGAGAGACGCTGCACGCCCACGGCCTGATGTGGCTCGAGCACTGGCTCGAGCCCGTGTTCGAGCACGCGAGCAAGGCGGTCGTCGTCCCCGCGTTCAACGCGTCGCACGCCTGGACGCTCGCGGCCCCTGGCATGGCGGCGGCCGCGCTCGGGATCGGCTTCGCCTACTACTCCTACATCCTGCACGGCGGCGCGCCGGTGCGCGACCTCGCCGAGAAGGTGCCGCAGCTTCACCAGCTGCTGCTCGACAAGTGGCGCGTCGACGAGCTCTACGAGGCGACCGCCGTGGGCGCCGTCGACGAGCTGGCGACGACCGCGGTCATCGCCGACAAGTGGCTGGTCGACGGCGTCGTCGCCAAGCTGACGGCCGCGATCGTCGCGGGGCTCGGCTTCGTGCTCAGGCTGGCGCAGAACGGCCGCGTGCAGCTCTACGGCGCCGCGACGATGATCGGCCTCATCGGGATCGGCTGGTTCGTGTGGGCGCCGCACCCCGACGCGGTCGTCATCGGCGATCCGAACACCGGCGCCTACAAGATCGAGGCAGCCGGCGGCGTCGGCTACCGGTACAAATGGGACGCCGACGGCGACGGCAAGCCCGACACCCGCGAGTGGCTCGACAGCGGCGCCGTCGAGGTGAAGCTCGAGCCGGGCAAGGTGCAGAACGTGACCCTGTACGTGGTCAACTCGTTCCGCCGCACCGCGAAGAAGACCTTCCAGGTCGCCCGCCCGAAGAAGGACGGCCAGGCCCACTCGCTGGACGAGCTCAACAAGCAGCTCGAGCAGCTCCAGCAGCTCATCAAGGACTGACCGAGCCTCAGGCCGGCAACCACCGCAAGCAGACTCATCATGCCCTCCTCGCTCTTCGATCTCTGGCCGGTGCTCGGCGTCGGCGCCATCGGCGCGTTGATCCCGACCAAGAAAGACTGGAAGCTCCGCGCGGGCCTGGGGCTCTCGGCGGCCCTGCTCGTGCTCTTCATGCTGAAGGTGTGGGACCTGCCGGTCACCCCCGAGGGCGGCGCCAAGGAGTGGCCCAACCTCCTGTCGGCGCTGATCGCGATCCCGCTGCTCGGCGCCGGGTTTCTGCTGTTCTTGCCGCGCCAGTCTCCCGAGCTGCTGAAGCGCTTCACGCTCGGCGTGCTGGCGCTCGATCTGCTGCTGTCGTTGACGCTGCTGTCGGTGCCGATGACCAAGGGCTGGCACTTCCAGTCGATCCACGAGTGGGTGCCGTCGCTCGGCATCCGCTACCACGTCGCGGTCGACGGCATCAGCGTGTGGCTCGTGCTGCTGACGACGTTCGTCACGCCGATCGCCGTCTTCGCGTCGTTCGGCAGCATCAAGACGCGCATCAAGGAGCTGTGCTTCTCGTACCTGCTGATGCAGGGCGCGATGCTCTGCTCGTTCGTCGCGCTCGATCTGTTCCTCTTCTATGTCGCCTTCGAGCTGATGCTCGTGCCGATGTACGTGATGATCGGCATCTGGGGCGGCGCCGAGAAGATCAAGGCCTCGCTCAAGTTCTTCCTCTACACGATGTTCGGCAGCGTGCTGATGCTGGCCGCGCTGCTGTATCTCGTGTGGCAGTACACCCGCATCACCGGCGCGCCGAGCTTCGATCTGCTCGCGCTGTCGCGGGTCATGCTCCCGCAGAAGGTGCAGACCGTCTGCTTCGTGGCGTTCGCGCTCGCCTTCTTCATCAAGGTGCCGATGTTCCCCGTGCACACGTGGCTGCCCGACGCGCACGTGCAGGCGCCGACCGGCGGCTCCGTGATCCTCGCCGCGATCATGCTGAAGGTGGGCACCTACGGCTACCTGCGCTTCGCGATGGGCCTGTTCCCGTGGGCGGCCGGCACGATGAGCGCCAACCTCGCCGGCGTCGCGGTGCTCGGCGGCGTCCTGTACGGCGCGCTCTGCGCCTGGAAGCAGGACGACGTGAAGAAGCTCGTCGCCTACTCGTCGGTCGCGCACCTCGGCTACGTGATGCTGGGGTTGTTCAGCGCGACGCCGAGCGCGATCTCCGGCTCGATCCTGCAGATGGTGAACCACGGCGTCTCGACGGGCGCCCTCTTCATGCTGGTCGGCGTGATCTACGACCGGCGCCACACGCGCCAGGTCGACGAGTTTGGCGGCCTCGCGAAGGTGATGCCCGTGTTCGCTACGCTCTGGCTCATCGTCACGTTCGCCAGCATCGGCGTCCCGGGGACCAACGGCTTCGTCGGCGAGTTCATGATCATCATGGGCACCTACGCGAGCCCGCGCCTCGGGCGGTTCGCGGGCATCGACACGGTGCTGGCGGCGTTCGGCGTCATCCTCGGGGCGGTCTACATGCTGAGCGTCACCCAGAAGATGATGTTCGGTCCTCTCTCCAACCCGAAGAACAAGCGCCTCTCCGACGTGAACACCCGCGAGGGCCTCGCGCTCGCGCCGCTCGTGGTGCTGATCTTCGTGATCGGGTTCTTCCCGTCGCTGTTCACCGACAGGATGAAGGACGCGGTCGCCGCGTTCGATGTCCGCTACCGCGACTCGTTCGAGCTCGCGAAGATGCACGGCAACGAGCCGCCCGAGCTGATCGAGATCCAGGATCCGTCGTTCTTGCAAGGGGCGCCGCCGCTAGGCAAGGCCGCCGTCGAGGCCGCGCGCGCCGCCGCTGGAGAGGGGGCCAAGTGATGGGGACGATCCTCGCGCTCGCGCCGCTCTTGTTGCTCGCGCTCGGCGGCTGCGGGCTGATGCTGACCGAGGCGTACGCGTCGTTCACCAAGGCGCGCGAAGAGGGGGCGAGCGCGCAGCTCGCGCTCCCGTCGGCCGTCACCATGCTCGCCGCCGCCGTGATGGCGCTGGGGTTGTGGCTCAAGGATCCGGCCACGATCGACGGCGCGAAGGCGCTCGAGCCGTGGCTCGTCGTCGACAGGTTCACGGTGTTCTTCACCATGGTGACCTGCCTCGGCGGCGCGCTCGCGACGCTGCTCGCGGGCGGCTACTTGCCGGAGCACAACCTCGATCGGGGTGAGTTCTACCCGTTGATCATCTTCTCGACGCTCGGGTGCGTGGTGCTGGCGGCCGCGGGCGACCTGCTCACGCTGTTCCTCGGGCTCGAGACGATGAGCCTCGGGGTGTACGCGCTCACGGGCTTCCGTCGCTCTTCTCGCAGCGTCGAGGCCGCGATGAAGTACTTCCTTCTCGGCTCGTTCGCCGCGGCGCTCTTGCTGTACGGCGGCGCGCTCCTGTACGGGGCGACCGGGCACACCGATCTCGTCGGGATCGGCCAGGCGCTGACCAAGGGCGGGCGGCTGCCGTATCCGGCGCTCGTCTTCGCGTTCGCGCTGATCCTCGTGGGCATCGGCTTCAAGGTGAGCGCGGTGCCGTTCCACATGTGGGCGCCCGACGCCTACGAGGGCGCGCCGACGCCGGTCATGGCCTACATGAGCGTCGCGGTGAAGAGCGCCGGTTTTGCGATGGCGCTGCGCGTGCTGGTGACGACGTTCGGAGACCCAAAATTCGGCTCGTGGGCGACGGGCTGGCCGCCGATCCTCGCCTTGCTGGCGGTGCTGACGATGGTGATCGCGAACCTCGTCGCCGGGCGACAGGAGAGCGTGAAGCGCATGCTCGCGTACTCGTCGATCGCGCACGCGGGCTACGTCCTGGTCGGCGTGGTCAGCGTGATGAAGGTCGGCTCCGAGGCGCAGGCCAGCGTGCTCTTCTACCTCCTCGCGTACACGGTCTCGACGATCGGCGCGCTCGGCGCGCTCGTGTGGATGGGCTCGCGCGGCAAGGAGGCGACCAGCTACGAGGACCTCGCCGGCGTCGGGCGTCGCCACCCGGCGGCCGCGTTCGCGATGAGCTTCTTCTTGCTGTCGCTCGCCGGCGTCCCGCCGCTCGGCGGCTTCTTCGGCAAGCTCTACGTGTTCCGCGCCGCGGTGGGCGCGGGCTTCTACTGGCTCGCGGTGATCGGCCTGCTCTCGAGCGTGATCGGCGCCTACTACTATCTGCGCGTGATGGTCTACATGTACATGCGCGAGTCGGCGCCTGGCGCGCCCGAGGCCGAGCCGATGCGCTCGGGGATGGTGGTCTCCGCGCTCGTGATCTCGGGTATCGTCGTGCTCTGGCTCGGCCTGATGCCTGGCGCGAGCCTCGAGATGGCGATCGCCGCGGCCGTGAAGTGAAGGCGCCCCTCGCGCTCGCGGCGGGGCTCGTGCTCGCGCTCTCCGGGTGCGAGCGGCCCAAGCCTCGCTCCGACGCGCCGCCCGTGCTGACGGTCATTCCGCCTCCGTCTGCCACCGTCGAGGTGGTCGCGCCGCCGGTCACGTCCGCGCAGATCTCGGCGAGCAACAACCCGTCGGGGCTGCCCGTGTACACGGGGCCGTTCGGCGTGATCGAGGGCAAGCTCACCTACAAGGGCGCGCCGCCGGGGGCCGAGCCACAAGAGCTCCCGATCCCGGGGCGCTGCAAGGTCGCGGCAGACACCTACGCCCACCATTTTCGAGTGGCGAGCGACGGCGGGCTCGGCGACGCGATCGTCGCGGTCACCGGGTTCGAAAAGTACGTCGAGCCGGAGGGCGAGGCGGTCTCGACGAAGATCCAGGGCTGCGCCTACTCGACCCGGACGCTGGTGCTCACGTTCGGGCAGCGGCTCGAGATCTCCAACCTCGACGACGAATCTTACGTTCCTCACCTGTACGGCGCCCAGAACCCGGTGCAGATGGTCGCCGTGCCGCACGGCCCGCCGGTCAAGATCTACCCGCGCGCGATCGGGCGCTTCAAGCTCGCCGACGACATGCGCCGCCCGTGGATGGAGGCCGAGGTGCTCGTGTTCAAGTTCGCCACCCACGCGATCACCTCGCCCGCGGGCACGTATCGCGTCGCGCGGGTGCCGCCGGGGCAGGTGACGGTCGGCGCGTGGCACCCGAAGCTCTCGAAGTCGTTCGCGCCGCAGGCCACTCGCGACGTGACGGTGGTCGCCGGCAAGACCACCACGGTCGATCTCGAGATCGTCCTCGCGCCCTCGCCGTCCGCGTCCGGGTCGGCCAGGCCCCGCTGAGCCGTGCCGCCGCGACCGAAGCCTCGGCCGATCGCGCGACTCCGTGAACCCGCGGCGCGCGCGGTCGTCAGAGGGCATCCGTGGGTGTTTCGCGAGGGGGCGGCGCAGCTGCCAGAGGTCGAGCCGGGCGACGTCGTCGCGGTGCTGGGGTCGGATGCTCGCGAGCTCGGGCTCGCGCTGTGCGATCCGCGCGGCGTGATCTGCCTGCGCATGCTCTCGTCGTCTGTCGCGGTCGACGAGGGGGCGCTCGTGCGCGAGCGGCTGTCCGGGGCGTTCGCGGCGCGCGCTCGGCTCGTCGCGTCGCCGTCGACCACCGCGTACCGCCTCGTCCACGGCGAGGGAGACGGCCTCCCTGGCGTCGTCGTCGACAGGTACGCGCACGTCGCCGTCGTCCGCCTCGACGGCGACGGGCCGTCCCGCTTCTTCGCGCGTCACCGCGGCGAGTTCATGGCAGCGCTGCACGCGGCGGGCGTCACCGCGCTCGGCGCTCGCCGCGTCGACGCCGCCCCGGGCGCGCCGAAGCTCGACGAGCTCGAGGGCGAGGTGCCGCCAGAGGTCCTCGTGCTCGAGCACGACATGAAGATGTGGGTCGATCTCCACCACGGCCAGAAGACCGGCGCGTTCCTCGATCAACGCGAGAGCCGGCTGCGGGTGCGTGGCCTGGCGCGCGGGCGGCGCGTGCTCAACCTCTTCAGCTACGCCGGCGGCTTCAGCCTCGCCGCCTCGCTCGGCGGGGCGACCCACACGACGTCGGTCGATCTCGCGTCCGCGGGGCACAAGGCGGGCGCGCGGAGCTTTCGCGAGAACGGGCTCGAGCCGAGAGAGCACGCGTGGGTCACCGCCGACGCGTTCACGTTCCTCGAGGGCGCGCGCGCGCGCGGTGAGCGATGGGAGCTCGTGATCTGCGATCCCCCGAGCTTCGCGCACAGCGAGAAGACCAAGGCGCGCGGGCTCGCGGCCTACCGCAAGCTCCACGCCGCGGCCGTCGCGGTGCTGTCCAGGGGCGGAGTCTTCTGCGCCTCATCGTGCTCGAGTCACGTCACCCACGACGACTTCTTGTCGACGCTCGACGTGTCCTCGACCGGGCGCGCGCTCCGGCTGCACGGGCTCGCCGGACCCCCGGAGGACCACCCGATCACGCCTGCGTGGCCCGAGGGGCGGTACCTGAAGTTCGCGTGGCTGACGGAGCTGTGACCGATGACGACGCGCGCGCGGGTGCTGCTCGTCTCGGCCAACCGCGAGCGCTTGCCGCAGCCGGTCGTCCCGCTCGGCGCGCTGTATGTCGCGGCGGCGCTCCGGCCGACGTGTGACGTCGAGCTGCTCGATCTCTGCTTCGAGCAAGAGCCTCACGAGGCGCTGCGGACGCGCCTCGCCGCCAGCGCCCCCGACGTCGTCGGGCTCGCGCTGAGGAACCTCCACGACAACACCTACAGCGAGCCCGCGGCGCTGATCGCCGAGTACGCCGAGCTCGCGCGGACGATCCGCGCCGGCTCTCCCGCGCCGCTCGTGCTCGGGGGCGCGGGGTTCTCGCTGCAACCCGAGCGGCTGCTCGCCGCCCTCGGGGCCGATCACGGCGTCGTCGGCGAGGGCGAGCGCGCCATGGTCACGCTGGTGGAGGCGCTGTCGCGTGGGGAGCGCCCGCCTCGACTCGTGTCGGCCGACGCCGCAACCGGGGCGCCCGTGCCGCTCGGCCGCGCGCGCGGCGCGGTGCTCGACGCGCTGCCCGCCCCCGCGCGAGACCTCACCGATCCGCGCTACTTCGCCTTCGACGGGACGGCGAACGTGCAGACCAAGCGCGGCTGCGCGTTCTCCTGCACGTACTGCGACTACCCCGATCTCGAGGGGCGCAAGGTGCGCTTGCGGAGCCCGGCGCGCGTCGCCGAAGAGGTCGCCGCGCTCGCCGCCACGCCGGGCGTCTCCCATGTGTTCTTCGTCGACAGCGTGTTCAACGTGCCGCGATCGCACGCTCGGGCCATCTGCGACGAGCTCGCGACGCGCGGCGCGCCGGTGCCCTGGGTCGCGTACGTGACGCCGCTCGGTCTCGACGACGAGCTCGCCGCGGCGATGGCGCGCGCCGGGTGCGTGGGGGTCGAGCTCGGCACCGACACCGGCACGCCCGAGGGCCTCGCTCGCCTGCAGAAGCCGTTCTCCATCGACGACGTGCGCCGCGCGACCTCGGCGCTGCGAGCGGCCGGCGTGCGCGACTGCCACACGTTCGTGCTCGGCGCCGAGGGCGAGTCGCTCGACGAGGTGCGCCGCACGCTCGAGTTCGCCGACGCGCTCGCGCCGTCGCTCGCGGTGTTCCTCGTCTTCACCGAGGACCGCGCCGATCGCGCGCTCGGCCCCGCCTCGAACCGCGAAGAGATCCTGCGCCTCCTGTCCGACGTCGCGCCCTCGCGGAGGGGCTTCGTCGTCCCCGAGCTCGGCGTCAGGTTCGGCGCCAAGATCTCGCGCATCGTCGCCGCGCGCGGCCTGCGGGGTCCGGCCTGGCTTCACCTCGGGTGAGCCGAGACGGCGCGTCAAAAGAGCCTGTGCGGTCCGAGCAGCGCCCTCGTGCGGTCGTCCGCCGCGCCCCTCGCGAGCTTCACCGTGACGAGCCCGTCGTCAGCGATCGCGACCGCGAAGGTCGCCTCGCGCGAGATCGGCAGCCCCGGCGTCGAGAGCCTCTTCGTGTCGTCGTCGAGCTCGGCGTCGCCCATCCGCGCGCGCTTGTAGGAGATCGACAGCGGCAGCTTCAACGGGCACACGGTCTCGCGCCGCCGCTCGTCGGCGAGCAGGCAGAGCACCACGTCGCGCGCCTCCTCGGTCTCCTCCTCGTCGACGCCCAGATCGCTGTCGTGTCGGCGCCTCAGCACCTCGAGCCACAGCACCTTGCGCGCCTTCAGCTCGCGCACCTCGATCCTGGGGAAGCTCGCGTCCTCCGTCACGCCGAACGCGCCGGGGTTGTAGGTCTGCACGAGCTCGGCCACCGTGGTCCACCCGCGCAGGCTCGACGCGGCCAGCAAGAACCTCTCCTCGAGGCGCGTCGCGGGCGCGCGCACGATGGCGACACGCTTCATGAGGTCCTCGGGCGCGCCGTCGAGCGGCACGATCGCGGCCGGGCCGACGTCGCCGCCGTCGTCTTCGTCGAGCAGCCGCGCCGCCTTGCCGAGGCACGTCGTCAGCTCGTCGAGCGGGGTCGCGGCCGCGCACGGCAGCGGCGTGGCCGCCGGCGTCACCGCGCTGGCCGATGGTCGCGCGGACGGCGCGGGTGGGGGCTTCTTGAGCTCGTCGAGCCGTCGCTGCACGACCGAGCTCGGGCGCAGCCGCAGCGAGTCGCCGTACGCCTTGATCGCATCGTCTCGCTTGCCGTCGGCCTCGTCGATGCGCCCGAGGTTGTACAGGGCCTTCGCCTTCGTGTCGGCGTCCGGCGCGCGACGCCACGCCTCGTGGCTCGCGCGGCGGGCCTTCCGCGCGTCGCCAGCCTGGTGCGCGGACCAGCCGAGATCGAGGAGCGCGCGCGGATCGTGCGGCACGTTGGCCAGCGCCTTCTCGAGCTCGGCGGTCGCCTCTCCCCAGCGCTTCTCGGCCGCGAGCGCGCGCCCGGTCTGGAGGTGTGCGGCGTAGGCCTTGCGCGCCTGCGGCGTGATCGCAGGCGGCGCGCTCGTAGCAGCTCGGGGCGCCGCGGTGCCGGTCGTCGTGGCCTTCGGCGGCGGCGGCGGCGCCGGGGTCGCGGTGGGCGCGCGCCGCGCGGGCAGCGCAGACTCGTCCCGGCTGCAGGCCGTGAGAGCGACGATCGACAGCGAGAGGCCCAGAAGGAGCGGCGAGCGGGGGGCGGTCACGGTGTCGCGACGATGACCCGAGGCGCGCCTCAGCGGCAAGCGCGACGCCGCCGCTTCACGCGAGCTTCGCCGACGTCAGCCTGTGCAACGCGAGCTGGCGTCGCTCGCCCGAGTCGACGTCGACGCAGTTGAGGCGGGTCTCCTGGCGATCGAGCGCGACACAGTCGATGCGCACGACGCGCGTCACGCGCCCGCGCTCGGCCTCGTACGTCACGCGGAGCGGCCGCTTTTCGAACCACGCCGCCTCGACCGCCCGCCGCACCGCCGCGGCCGCCGCGCGCGCGGGCACTCCGACGTAGGAGATCGTGCGCTCCACGTCGGCCAGATCGCGCTGCTGACCGCGCGGCAGCGCCGCCCTCACCTTGTCGATCGCGGCGCCGAGCGTGTCGGTGAACGGCAACAGGCGCAGCTCCCTCAGCATCTCTCCGGCGGTCACGAGGAGCGCCGCCTCGCGCGCCGTGAAGTTCACCGGGGGCAGCGAGTAGGCGCGGTCGAGCGTGTAGCCGCCGCCGCGGCCGGCCTCCGCGAGCAGCGGAAGCTCCGCGTCGCGCAGGCCGTCGAGATCCCGGTAGATCGTCCGCACCGACACGCCGAAGCGCTCCGCGAGCTGGGCGGCCGTCACCCCGCGCGCGCGTCGACCGCGCAGGTGCTCGGCGAGGGCGAAGAGGCGAGATGAGCGTCGCATCGATTCACTGACATATAGATGACACAAGGCGGTGGCACCTTGCGTTCATGACTCACCCCGTCCCCCCGCTCACGCTGTGTGAACTCTCCGACACCGGGCTCCCGGGCTCGCCGTCGTGGTCGCCGTTCTGCCTCAAGGTGCACCGCGCGCTCGGCCACCTCGGGCTCCCGTATGCGCGCCGCCACGGCGCGGGGCCGATGGCCCACCGCGGCGTCAACCCGGCGAAGCAGGTGCCGGTGCTGCTCATCGGCGACGAGCCGGTGGCCGACTCGTCGCGCATCCTCGCGCGGCTCGATCGGCTGTGCGAGGGACGCCTCGGCGGCGCGCTCGAGCCGCGCGCGCGGGCCGAGTCTCGGCTGTGGGAGGAGCTCGCGGACACGGCGGTCAACGGCTTCGTCGTGGCCGCGCGCTGGATCGACGCCGACAACTGGCCCCGCACCAGGGCGGCGTACTTCGAGCAGATGCCCGCCGTCGTGCGCGCGATCGTCCCTGGTCGGCTCCGCGCGCGCGTGAGGGGGGCGCTCGTCGCGCGCGACCTGCTGCGCGCGGGAGAGGCCGCCTGCTGGGAGCGGTTCGAGCAGCTGCTCGATGACCTCGAGGCGCGGGCGCCCGAGGCAGGGGAGTTCTGGGTCGGCCCCACGCCGAGCTTCGCCGATTTCGCGCTGTGGGGTCAGCTGCACGCGCTCCGGACGCCGCTCACGCCGCGACAGGCCGAGCGCGTCGCGGCCCGCCCCGGGCTCTCGCGCTATCTGGACGCGGTCGGCGCGGCGTGAGCCCGAGGTTCAGGGCGCGGCGGGCGGTGTCAGCACGCTCGTCGACGGGTTGCCGCGCAGCAGCAGCGCGATCCCCGCGCTGCTGAACCCCACGCTGATGCCCGCCGAGATGCCCGCGAGCACGTGCCGCTCGCTCGTCGTCATCGGGCGACGGTCGCTGCCCTTTCCCACCGTCAGCCCGGGGACGAACAGGAACACGCTGCCCAGCGCGAGCCAGAGCACGCCGTTGGCGGCGAACGCGATCCCGAGCGGCTCGTTCATCGCCTCGCGCTCGCGCACGTCGAGCACGTTGGAGCGCGGCGTGACGAGCTCGAGCTCGCGGCGCGGGCGCGACTTGGTCCCCGAGACCATCGTCGTCGCCGCGATCACCTCGTCGTCGCCGATGATCACGCTCGACACCCTGCCGTCGACCAGCCCAGCGGCGGACAGGATCACCTCCTCGTGCGCCGCCGTCGTCAGGACGACGCTGCCGTCGGCGCGGCGCATGAGGCGCGCGCGTCGGCTGGCGGCACCCCCGGGCGGACGACCGCTCGGGATGACGACGACGCCGGTCAGCGGCTCGCGCACCTGGACCGCCCCGGGGTCGCGGACCGACAGGTCGTAGCCGGTCACGCAGGCGGGGGTCAGCGCGCACGCCATCACCAGGGCGAGCCGCGAAGCGGACGATCGGCCCGAGGGGTCGGCGCGGTCACGCGGCCGTGGCGCGGGAGGCGAGGGACGCAACCGGTCGAGCCTAGCCGACCGACGGAGCTTCGCCACGTGCCCACGCGAACAGCCCGTCATGGGTCGCCGGGCGCGCGCGCTTGATCGCGTCGTTGTCCCGAGAGGGGTGTACGCGGTTCGTCAGCAGCACGCCGACCACGCGGGCGTCGGGATCGATCCAGAGGCTGGTGCCGGTGAAGCCGAGGTGGCCGAACGAGTCTCTCCCGAATCGCGAGCCCGCGCTGGAGCCCTCGGCCGACTTGCCGTCGAAACCCGCGCGCAGCGTCCCGCCCGGGCGCCTGCGAAGCAGCGTGTCGAGCTCTCCCGCGCGCAGCCAGGTGGGTCGCTCGTCCGCGAGCGCCTCGACGAGCGCGACGCCGAGCGCGAGCACGTCGGCCGCGGCGCCGAACAACCCGGCGTGACCGCACGCGCCGAGCCCGCCCATCGCGAAGGCGTTCTCGTCATGCACCGCGCCCGAGACGAGCCCGCCGCGGAAGGGGACGTGCTCGGTCGGCGCCACCACGGCGTCCGGGGGCAACCCCCTGGCCGACGTCGCGCCCAGGAACAGCGGCGCGATCACCTCGTCGTCGAGCAGCTCGTCGAGGGGGCGCTCGCACGCGCGCGACAGCGCCTCGCCGACCAGCAAGTACCCGAGATCGCTGTACACCGGCGCGAAGCCCTCGTCGGGCGCGTCGCCGTGGCAATCGGGCCGGCGAGCGTCCGCGGCGACTCGCAGCGCGGCGCTCCGGTCGACCGGTCGACCCTCGAGCAGCGGCGCGTACAGCGGGCGGTGTCCGTCGAGGCCCGCGCGGTGGGCGAGCAACAGCTCGAGCGTCACGTGTTCGCTCGCGGTGCCGCGCGCCTCGGGGAGCAGCGTGCCCAGCGACACGCCGAGCGGCACGCCCCTCCGCGCGAGGCGCGCCGACAGCAGCGCGGTGAACGGCTTGGTCACCGACGCGAGATCGAACATCGTCTCGGCCGTCGCCGCCTCGCCCCCCGGCGTCAGGTGCCCCGCGACCCCTGCGGCCGCCGTCCAGTCGTGCTCGCACAGCGAGGCGGCGGCGACGACCGCGCAGGGAGCCGCCCGGTGCGCCGTCACGACCGCGTCGGCGAGGGCGTCTAGGGCCGGGTCGCGGCCGAGGCGGTGAGAGTTCGCTCGGGACAAGGGGAGCGCAATCTTTGACCTTTGTCTGGCTTCGCCGCTACCGTGATCTGGATGGCCGAGTTCGCTTGGGAAGCCCGCGCTCGCACCGGCGAGGTGAAGAAGGGCACCATGACCGCCGAGAATGCCGGGGCGGTCGAGGAGCGGCTCAAGGGCCAGCAGCTCACGATCGTCTCGGTCAAGAAGAAGCTCGATCTCTCGGCGATCCAGTTCGGCAGCGGCGTCAGCCCGAAGGATCTCGTCACCTTCACGCGCCTCTTCGCGACCATGATCGACGCGGGCCTGCCGCTCGTTCAGTGCCTCGACATCCTGTCCAACCAGACGGACAACAAAATCTTTCAGAGGGTGCTCGCCGACGTCAAATCGAGCGTCGAGCAGGGCTCCACGTTCAGCGACGCCCTCCGCCGCCACCCGCGCGTGTTCGATGACCTCTACGTCAACCTCGTCCAGGCCGGCGAGGTCGGCGGCATCCTCGACTCGATCATGAACCGCTTGGCGGTCTACATCGAGAAGCGCGTCAAGCTGGTGCGACAGGTGAAGGGCGCGATGACCTACCCGGCCATCGTCATCGTCGTCGCGGCCCTCGTCATCGCCGTGCTGATGTCGTTCGTCATCCCGGCGTTCGAGAACATGTTCAAGGAGTTCAACGCGCAGGCGGCGCTGCCCAAGATCACGCAGATCGTGATCTGGTGCTCGCGCTCCTTCGTGTCGAACGTGCACTGGCTGATCTTGTTCATCGCCGCGTGCTCGTTCGGGTTCACGTACAGCATGAAGCTGCCGCGGGGGAAGAAGTTCTGGCACAAGCTGATGCTGACGCTCCCGATCATGGGGCCGGTGCTCCAGAAGATCGCCGTCGCGCGGTTCACCCGCACGCTCGGGACGCTGCTGCAGTCGGGCGTGCCGATCCTCGACGCGCTCGAGATCTGCGCGAAGACCTCGGGCAACGTGATCATCGAAGAGTCGGTGATGTATGTCCGCAGCAAGGTCGCGGAAGGCAAGAACATGGCCGAGCCGCTCGCCGAGCGCCCCATCTTCCCGACGATGGTGGTGCAGATGATCGGCGTCGGCGAGCAGACCGGCGCGCTCGACGCGATGCTGAACAAGATCGCCGATTTCTACGAAGAAGAGGCCGACGTCGCCGTCGCCGCGATGACCAGCATGCTCGAGCCGCTGCTGATGGTGTTCGTCGGCGGCCTGGTCGGCGTCGTCATGGTCTCGATGTACCTGCCGATCTTCGACCTCGCCGGCAACATCAAGGCGGACTGAGCGCGGGTGATCACCGAGGCCCTGTCGCGGCGCCTCGTCTGGCTCACGGGCGTGCGGCTCGGCGCGCTGACGGCGCTGCTCGCGGCGGTCCTCGCGCTGTACCTGAAGGATCGGGGACAGGTCGGCAGCTACTCGACGCAGCTCGCGCTCGCGACCCTGGCGGTCGGGTACGGAGGCGCGGCGGTCGTGGCCATCGCGATCCGGCTGCGCCGCGCGCTCGTCACGGCCGCGTACACGCAGCTCGTGCTCGATCAGGCGCTGTGGACCGCGCTCGCGTACGTGTCGGGCGGCGTCGCGAGCGGGGCCGCGTCGTTCTATGGGCTGACCTGCGTCGTCGGCGCGGTCGTCGCGGGCGTCCGCGGGGTCGTGGTCGCGGCGACGACCGCCGCGGCCATGTTCGCCACGATGGGCTGGGCGTTCGCGTCGGGGCGCCTGCAGCCGCCGATCGATCAGGCCGATCACACCTACGCGACGAGCGCGCAGGACGTCTCGTACTACCTCAGCCTGAACCTGCTCGCGGTGCTCGTGGTGGCGGTGCTCGCGGGGTACCTCGCCGAGCGGCTGCGACGCACCGGCGGAGAGCTGGAGCGCGCCACGACGCGCGCGGCGCAGGCCGAGGAGCTCGCGCGGCTCGGGCGGCTGGCGGCGGGGCTCGCGCACGAGATCCGCAACCCGCTCGGGTCCATCGCGGGCAGCGCGGCGCTGCTCGCGGACGCGCCTGGGCTCTCGGACGACGACAAGCTCCTGTGCGGGATCATCACCAGCGAGGCTGCGCGGCTCAACGATCTCGTCTCGGACATGATGGACCTCGCGAAGCCGCGGCGGCCCGAGCTCGCGCGGGTCGACGTGGCCTCGCTCTCCCGCGACGTCGTGCGCCTCGCGGCGCAGTCGGGGCGCGGGGTCGACGTGTCGGTGGCCTATGACGGCCCGAGCGGCGAGCTCACGGTCGCGGCCGACGGCGCGCAGCTGCGGCAGGTGCTGTGGAACCTCGTCCGCAACGGCGTGCAGGCGTCCCCGGCCGGCGAGCGCGTGGTGGTCTCCGTGCACGAGGCGGCCACCGAGGTCACGCTCGAGGTCGCCGACAGCGGGCCGGGCATCCCCGCGGCCGCGCGCGCGCAGATGTTCGACGCGTTCTTCACGACGCGCACGCAAGGGGTGGGGATCGGCCTCGCGGTCGTCAAGCGCATCGTCGACGATCACGGCTTCACGATCGACGTGCGCGACGGGCACCCGAGGGGCGCGCGCTTCGTCGTGACGATCCCTCGTGTGGAGGCGCAGGGCACCTCGTGATAACGCACGCGCGGTGAAGGTCGCTCTGCTCCGCATGGCCGCCGCCGCCGCGCTCACAGCGTCGGTCGCGCGGGCCGACGATCCGCCGCCGCCCCCGGCCCCGCTGTCGCTGGCGGTGGCGGCGAGCCCCGACGGCGCGTGGTCGATGACGCTGACCAACACGAGCGATCGCCCCCAGCGGCTGCACGCCGACGTCAGGCTGCTCTGGTTCGAGGTGATCGGCGCGCCCGTGGCGGCTGATCCGAAGGCCAAGCGCCCTCCGCGCGCGCGCGCCTATCCTCGAGGAAAGCTGCCGGTGTGCCGCGCCCCGGCGGAGCTTCGCCCGCTCGAGGGAGATCGAACGCGCCAGGTCTTGCTCGCGCCCGGGGAGCGGTGGGAGTCATCGTTCGATCCGGTGCTGCTCTGCGGCGCCCGGAGGCTCGACGGCGAGCTCGACTCCGGCGCGCTCGTGTACCCGAGCTACGGATACCCCGCGCCGCCGCCGCGCCCGAAATGGAAGAAGCCGCCGAAGGACGACGAGGATCGCCCGTTCGTCGCGGAGGCCGTGGGCGCCGAGCCAGGCCGCCCCGTGACCCTCGTCGAGGGGCCCGTCGCGATCGTGGTCACGAAGCCGTCCAGCGAGCCGGACCACGACGCGCCGCCGCCGCCCGCCGACGCAGAGCGCGCGTCGCCGACGATGAAGCTGACCGCGCCCCGTCGCGGTGATTTCGCGCGCGGCGCGGACGTCGTCGTCGGCGTGACGCTGACCTATGTGGGCAAGCGCAGGACGTCGGCGCACGCGCGCGGGGACGACATCGAGTTCGACGTCGTCGCCCCCGACGGCGAGCACCACGCTTGCTCGCGCCGCTCCGGGATCCGCGGCCCGGTGCGCGACTTCTTCGAGACCTGGCGGCCGGGCGCCAGGCGCTCCTTCTCCACGCGGGTCTCCGAGGTCTGCGGCGGCGGCGTGTTCGACGCGCCGGGCGTCTATTCGATCCGCCCGACGCTGGTCCTGCACGAGGCCGGCGAAGAGTACTCGTTGCAATCGCTCGTCGCGCGGGCGGCGCCCGAGCACGACGTCCGCGTGCGCGTGCGAACGGGGAAGCGCCCGTTCGTCGACGCGCCCGCGAAGCCCGCGGGGTCGGCGCCGCCGCCGCCGCCCCCTCCTGCCGACCACCCGCCCGCGAGCCCGTAGCCGCGCCGCCGGGCGTTCGGCTAGGCTCGCGCGCCGATGAACCCGTTGATTCACCTCGAGGGCAAGATCGCGATCGTCACCGGCGCGAGCCGCGGCATCGGCGAGGCGATCGCGCTCGCCTACGCGCGGAGCGGCGCGAAGGTGGTGGTCGCGTCGCGCAAGCAAGAGGGCGTCGACGCGGTCGCCGCGAAGATCACCGCGATCGGAGGCGAGGCGCTCGCGGTCGCGTGCCACACCGGCAGGACGGCCGATCTCGAGGCGCTGTTCGCGGCGACCACCGCGCGGTTCGGGCGCGTCGACGTGCTCGTCAACAACGCCGCGACCAACCCCTATTTCGGCCCGATGGTGAACGCCGACGACGCGGTCTTCCAGAAGACCTTCGAGGTCAACCTCAAGGGCTATTTCGACGCGTCGAGGCTGGCCGCGCGCGCGTTCGAGGCGCAGCGCTCGCGGGGCGCGATCGTCAGCGTCGCGTCGGTGGTGGCGCTCGGCGCCGCGCCGCTCCAGGGGATCTACGCGATGACGAAGGCCGCGGTGGTCTCGATGACGCAGACGCTCGCCTACGAGCTCGGCCCGACGGGCACGCGAGTCAACGCGATCGCGCCCGGCCTCATCAAGACGAAGTTCGCGTCGGCGCTGATCGACAACGAGGACATCCGTCGGCGCGTCGTCGACAAGACCCCGCTCGGGCGCGTCGGCGAGCCCGATGAACTCGCCGGCGCCGCGGTCTTTCTGGCCAGCGACGCCGCTTCGTTCGTCACCGGCCACACGCTGGTGGTCGATGGCGGGATGACGCTCGCCGCCATCTGACGACAGATCGAGCGCTTGCGGTCGATTAGCGATCGGGCGAGACGCGCGCGATGAGCGGTCGCACAGAGGGCGTGGTCGTGGTCCACCCGCGCGGGTTCGGGTTCGTCGAGCTACGAGACGGTCGGCCGGCCGCGTTCGTCGCGCCGCCCGAGCTCAACCCGTTCCTCGCGGGGGACGTCGTGTCTGCGAGCGTCACCGAGGGCGAGGGCGGGCGGCTCACGGCGACGCGCCTCGAGCTCGTGTCGCGCGCGCGCACCGAGCTGTTCGGCGTCGTCGTCTCCCACGGAAAGCGAACCTTCTTGAAGGTCGATCGCCAGGTCGCCAACACCGACTGGCCGCTCACCGGCGCCGCCGATCCCGGCGACGTCGTCGTCGCGGCCATCCGCGGCGGCGAGGCCGAGGTCGCGCGCAAGGTCACCCCGGCCGACGCCAGCCTGGAGCAGGTGATCGTGCGCCACGCGATCCGCGGCGCGTTCTCCGACGAGTGCGAGGCGGCGGCCGCGGCGGCGCGCGCGGTCGCGGGCCCCGCGAGGCGTGATTTGCGCGACGTGCCCACGATCACCATCGACGCGCCACACTCGCGCGATCTCGACGACGCGCTCTCGGTGCTCCCCGCGTCGCCCGACGGCGGCGTGCGCGTGCTGGTCTCGATCGCGGACGTCGACGCGCTCGTGCCCGAGGGATCGGCGCTCGATCGCGAGGCGCGCCTCCGGGGCACCAGCGTGTACCTCGCGGGGAGGGTGCTCAACATGCTGCCGCCGCGCCTGTCGGAGGACGCGCTGTCGTTGTTGCCCGGGCAGGATCGGCTGGCCTTGACGGTCGAGCTGCGGCTCGATCCCGAGGGTCGGGTGACGTCGACCGACCTTTACGAGAGCGTGATCCGCTCTCACGCGCGGCTCGACTACGACTCGGTCGCGCGCTTCCTCGACGCCGGCGACGCGAGCGGCATCCCGGCCGAGGTGCGGTCCACGGTCCGCTGGCTCCGCACGGCGGCGTCGCGCGTCGCGGCCACGCGCGCGGCGAGGGGCGGCGTGAAGCTCCTGTCCGAAGAGGCCTACGTCACGCTCGATCCGAAATCGCACGAGCCGCTCGGGATCTCGGCGCGCGCGGACACGACGGCGCACGCGCTGATCGAGCGCCTGATGGTCGCCGCCAACGAGGCGGTCGCGCAGTGGCTGGTCGCTCGCGGGCTGCCGGGCGCGTTCCGCGTACACGACGAGCCCGAGCCCGAGCGCGTCGCCAAGCTCGCCGCGTTCGCGCACAACGTGGGGTTCGAGGCCGGCTTCGGTGACGCGCTGTCTCCGCGCGCGCTGTCGGCGTTCGAGGCGCAGTTCGAGGGGACGGCCCTCGGTCCGGCGATGGCGACGGTGCTCGGCCGCTGCCTCGGTCCCGCGAGGTACGCTGTCACTCCGTCGATGCACTATGGCCTCGCGGCCCCGCTCTACGCGCACTTCACCTCGCCGATCCGGCGCTACTCGGACGTCGTGGTCCACCGCGTCGTGAAGGCCTACCTCGCCGGGCGCCGCGACCAGCTCGCCGGGGACGCGGCGATCGAGGAGCTGTGCGCACACCTCAACGAGCGCGCGCGCGTCGCCGATCGGGCCGAGAAGGAGCGGCTGTGGATGGTCGCCGCGCGTCATTTTGCAAAACGAATCGGCGAGCGCTTTCGCGGCAACGTCGTGTCGATCAAGCCGTTCGGGCTCGTCGTGCAGCTCGTCGGAGCCGGTGTCACCGGGACCATCGAGAAGGACACGCTGCCGGGCGGGCCGCACGAATATGACGTCGGTCGCGAGGTGCTGGTGGGCGCCGCGCGGAGCTACTCGATAGGCGAGGGGCTCGACGTCGTGGTCACGGGCGCGAGCGAAGAGCTGGGACGCATCGAGCTCGGCCTCACCCCTCTGGGTTGACCGAGGCGCCGTTGGATGGTTGCATGGCGGGCATGCGCAACCTCCAGCTTCGAATGGGCTCCTTGTCTGTATTTTTCGTCATCGCGGCCGTCGGCGTCGCCTGCGGCGGCAGCAGCGACGAGACCGCTGACAACCCTGCCACCACGGCGGGCGCCGGCGGCGGCAGCGCGGGCGGGGCCGGCAAGGCCTCGTCGGGCGCGAGCGGCGTCGGCGGAAAGAGCGCGGGCGGCGCGAGCACGGCCGGGACGGGCGGCACGAGCACGGCCGGGACGGGCGGCGCGAGCACGGGCGGGACGGGCGGCACGAGCACGGCGGGAACGGGCGGCACGAGCACGGCGGGAACGGGCGGCACGAGCACGGCCGGGACGGGCGGCACGAGCACGGCGGGAACGGGCGGCACGAGCACGGCAGGCGCGGGCGGTACGAGCACGGCGGGAACGGGCGGCACGAGCAACGGCGGGGCCGCAGGCGATCCTGGCACGGCGGGGACAGGCGGCGTCAGCAACGGCGGGGCCGCGGGCGATCCCGGCGCGGCTGGCACGGGCGGCGTGAGCAGCGGCGGCAGCGCCGGGGCCGGCGGTTCGACAGCCTCGTGTTGTGGCGACGACAAGGAATGCGACGCGCAGTCGCCTGGCACGGTGTGTGTGCTCGGCCACTGCAAGAAGCCCGCGCCCGGTGGCGAGTGCTGGGACGACGGAGACTGCAAGCCCGGCAACCACTGCGAGGGCGAGGTCGCGTGCAACTGCGCGCTCGACGTGGTCTGTCCGCCCAAGGAGGCGCCTGGCAAGTGTGAGCCCAACGGCGGCGGCTCGTGCTGCAAGGGCGACGGCGACTGCGCGAAGAGCGACGAGTGCGTGGGCAACTCCGGCGCGATGGTGTGTCAGCCGCGACCGACGACAGCGGGCCTCTGCTGGCGCGACGGCGACTGCGCCAAGGGTGAGACCTGCGAGAACGAGCGCATCTGTCCGTGCGGCGCGACTTGCCTCCTCCCCGATCAGCCCGGCAAGTGCGAGTCCCCCGGCAACGGCGCGCCTTGTTGCAAGCTGGACGAAGACTGCAAGCAGGGCCAGGAGTGCGCTGGCAGCGGCGGGAAGAAGGTTTGCAAGGACAGGCCCACCGTGAAGGGTGAGTGCTGGAGCGACTCCGACTGCCCCGGCAGCGTCTGCCTAAATGCGCAGATCTGCCAGTGCGGGGCGAACTGCCTCGTGCCCGATTTGCCGGGCAAGTGCCTCTTACGGGGCTGCGAACCGGAGGCGAGGGGAGCTGCCGTCAGCTCCCCTTCAGCGCCGCGCGGAGGTCGACGCCCGGCACGACCGAGACGAGCATCGCGTCGATCACGCCGCTCGGTCGCGCCCCGTCCGCCGGCAAGACCCGGGGCGCGCCCGGGCCCTTCGTGATCCACACGCGGATCGCGGGCAGCACGTCGTCGGGCAGCGCGGGCTGCGGCGGGACGACGGCGCTGGCGACCGCGCGCGGATCGACGCCGCCCGGATAGTCGAACTTGCGCGTGTCGGCGTGGAGCTCTTCGGAGACCACGTCGCGGGTCGACAGCACGATCTCGTCCGGCGGGCGCACGGCGGGGGTGACGGGGTCCTGCACGGCCTGCGAGATCAGCGTGGTCGTGCCAGCGTTGGTTTTTCGAGTTTGTGCCGCGGCGAGCCGCGTCGCCGCCTGCCGCAGCTCGGCGGCGCGCTCCACCTTACCCTCGCCCTCGGCGTCTCTCGCAGCGCGCTCGAGCCAGGTGAGCCCGCCGTCACGATCTCCCTTGGTCCAGAGCGCCTCGGCGGTCGACCGCAGCCACTCGAGGTTCTCCGAGTCGTCCGGCCGTGGGGTCGGAAAATCTGTCGACATGCGGCCGATCATCGCGACGGATCGGTGACGTGGTCAAGCAGGCCGAGCTCGAACATCGAGCGGTGACTGCGGGCGGCGACCACGACGTGATCGAGCAACACGAGGCCCGTCGCGCGCGCGGCGCCGGCGACCCGCCTCGTCGCGTCGACGTCGTCGGGGGATGGAGAAGGGTCACCGCTCGGGTGGTTGTGTACGAGGAAGAACCCCGCGGCGCCCAGCCTCAGCACCGTGCAGAGGACGTCGCGCACGACGAAGCGGCACTCGTTGGAGGTCCCGACCGCGACGCGGCGGGCGCCCATCACGGCGTGGTGCGCGTCGACCGCGACGACCCACAGCTCCTCGTGCGTCTCGGCGCCCCAGACCGCGCGCGCCCACGCGGCCACGTCGTCGGGCCCCGACAGCACCTGCCGAGGCGCCAGCGCGGCGGCTCCGGCCGCGCGCACGCCCAGCTCGAGCGCGGCCTCGACGCGCGCGCGTGACGCCGGGCCCAGCCGCGCCGCGGTGGCGCCCTCGGACACCGCGCCGCGCGCGAGCCCGAGGAGGCCGCCGCTCGCGTCGAGCAGCGTCTGCGCCCGGCGGGTCGCGGTGGAGCCTGGACCACCGAGGATCATCGCCAGCAGCTCGGCGTCGCCCACCGCGTCGAGTCCGGTGAGCGGCGTCGCCGCGCGTCGAGTGAGTCGAGCCTGCACGCCGCGGAGGAAAGCAGCCGACGTGCCACGCGACTTTCAGGCGAAAGTGGCGGCCTCGCGCTGGACGTGGACGCGATGTCCAGTGGACGGGGCGGCCAAGTTTCCCTGTTTTCGATGGCCGAGGCAGGCTAGAAGCGCCACCGGCCCACCATGACTCAGCCGCCCAAGAAGGACGTCTTCGACCACCTGCTGCTCGCGGCGAGCGTGTTCGTTCACCTCGATCCGCGCAGGCCCGGGGTCGTCGTGCCCGACTGGTTCAAGAAGAAGCCGACGCTCGTGCTGCAGGTGGGGAACAACATGGCCGTGCCGATCCCCGATCTGAAGGGCGATCTGGTGGGCATCGCGTGCACCCTGTCGTTCAACCGGGAGCCCTATTATTGTCGACTGCCGTGGACGGCGATCTTCGCCCTCATCGGCGAGGACCAGCGCGGCATGGTGTGGGCCGAAGATGTCCCCTTCGAGGTGCACGCGCAGTACGGCGTCAAGCCCGCGCCGCCGCCCGCGCCCGCCGTCGAGGCCGCGACAGACGGCGAGCCCCCGCCGAAGAAGGCCAAGAAGCCCCGCAAGAAGAAGGCGCGTCCGGCGCGCGAGCCGCTGCCCGACAACGTCCGCGCGCTGCGCGCCGAGCGGCCTGCAGAGCCCGAGGTCGAGCCCGTCCCGCCGCCCGTCGTCGCGCCGCCTCGGCCGTCGCCCGCCGCGAAGCGCCCGAAGCGCGAGCTGCCGTCGTACCTCCGCGTCGTGAAGTGAGCGGATCGGAGCGATGAAGGGGGTCCGGTCGCTCGCGCCGTTCGCCGTCTTCGCCGCCGTCGCGTTCGCGCTCGAGCTCTCGCTGCCTCGCCTGGTCGCGGACTCCTCGGTTCGCCAGCTGCTGATGCTCGGCGGCGTCAACGTGCTCATCGCGCTCTCGCTCAACGTGATCAACGGGATGGCCGGTCAGTTCAGCATCGGGCACGCCGGCTTCGTCGGCATCGGCGCGTACGCGTCGGCGGTCGTCGTCGCGAACCTTCAGCTGAAGTTCCCGGCGGAGCTCACGTTCGCCCGATCGCTGTGGCTCGTCCCGGCGGGGGCGCTGACGGGCGCGCTCGTCTCGGCGGTCTTCGGGCTCCTCGTGGGGCTGCCGAGCCTGCGCTTGCGCGGCGACTACCTCGCGATCGTGACGCTCGGGTTCGCCGAGATCTTTCGGCTGTTGATCTCGACCGCCGCCGCGAGCGAGACGGGCGGCCCCGGCGCGCTCCTCGCGAAGCTCGGTGGTCAGAACGGCTATGCGGGCCCGAACGAGCTCGGCGTGCCGCAGCCGGCGGGGCCGTTCTGGATCTTCTTCGCGGTGATGTGCGTGACGCTGCTCGCGCTGCGCCTCAAGTTCTCCGGGTGGGGGCGCGCGCTGCGGGCGCTCCGCGAGGACGAGATCGCCGCCGCCGCCGTCGGCGTCGATCCGACGCGGTACAAGGTCACGAGCTTCGTGCTCTCCGCGCTCGGCGCCGGGCTCGCGGGCGGCCTGCTGTCGATCATGCGCGACGGCTCGCCGATCACGCAGCCAGACAACTTCAGCTTCCAGATGTCGTTCGACGCCATCACGATGGTGATCCTCGGCGGCTCTGGCTCCGTGTCCGGCTCGATCCTGGGCGCCATCTTCGTCACGTTCACGATCAAGCTGATCGAGTTGCTGCAGGCGACCGACGCCGCGCAGGCGCTCAAGGCGTCGCACGAGTGGCTCGATCTCAACGCGCTGAGGATGGTCGTGTACGCGGCCGTGCTGATCGCGGTGATGATCCTGCGCCCCGAGGGGGTGCTCGGCGAGCGTGAGCTGTTTCAGCGGCGGCGAGGCGAGCGGTGAGCGAGCTCGTGCTGGCTCACGTCACGAAGACCTTCGGCGGCCTCACGGCGGTGAAGGACGTCTCGTTCACCGTGAAGGCGCGCTCGATCTTCGGCGTGATCGGGCCGAACGGCGCCGGAAAGACGACGGTGTTCAACCTCGTCACCGGCGTCTATCGCGCCGATCCGGGCGGCTCGATGCGCCTCGGTGAGATCGAGCTCGGCGCGCTCGCGCCCGCGAGAATCGCCGCCGTCGGCGTCGCCCGCACGTTCCAGAACATCCGCGTGTTCGCCAAGCTCACCGTGCTCGAGAACGTGCTGGTCGCGTGCGAGACGACCAGGAAGACCGGGCTGGGCGCGGCCGCGCTGCGGACGCCGGGGTTCTTCGACGACGAGGACGACATGAGAGCGCGCGCGCTGTCGCTGCTGCGCGTGTTCGAGCTCGACGCGCTCGCCGATCAGGCCCCGACGTCGCTGTCCTACGGCAACCAGCGCCGCCTCGAGATCGCCCGCGCGATGATGCTGCGCCCCCGCCTGCTCCTGCTCGACGAGCCCGCCGCCGGGATGAACTACGGCGAGGCAGAGGGGCTGAAGCGCCAGATCGCGTGGCTGCGCGACGAGTTCGACCTCACCGTGGTGCTCGTCGAGCACAACATGCAGGTCGTGATGGGCGTGTGCGAGCGCATCCACGTGCTCGATCACGGCGAGAGCATCGCCGAGGGCACGCCCGACGAGGTGCGCCGCGATCCGAAGGTCATCGCGGCCTATCTCGGCGACGACACCGAGGAGGGCGCGTGACCGCCCGCACCGCGCACCCGACGCGCCCGCCGCCGGCCTGCGAGGTCGGCGCGACGCTGCTCGAGCTGCGTGACGTCAAGGTTGGCTATGGTGGAATCACCGCGCTCAAGGGCGTCTCGCTCGAGGTGCGGCGCGGAGAGATCGTCGCGCTCGTCGGCGCGAACGGCGCCGGCAAGACCACGCTGCTGCGCACAGTGCTGCGGCTGCCGGGGACGCAGGTGTCGGGGTCGCTGCGCTTCGACGGCAAGGATCTGCTCGCGCTCGCGACCGAGGACGTGACCGCGCTCGGGATCGCGCTCGTCCCCGAGGGGCGCGGCGTCTTTCCCAACCTCACGGTGCGCGAGAACCTCGACCTCGGCGCGTGGGGGCACCGCGATCGCCGCGCGATGGAAGAGAGCACCCACGACGTCGTGACCCTCTTTCCGAGGCTCGGCGAGCGCATGAAGCAGGACGCGGGCACGCTGTCGGGCGGGGAGCAGCAGATGCTCGCGATCGGTCGCGCGCTGATGGCGCGCCCCGCGATGCTGCTGCTCGACGAGCCGTCTCTCGGCATCGCGCCCAAGCTCGTGACGTCGATCTTCGCGGCCATCCGCGCCATCGCCGCCGGCGGCGTCACCGTGCTCGTGGTCGAGCAGAACACCAAGGTCGCGCTCTCCTCGAGCGGTCGCGCCTACGTCGTGCGCACCGGCGAGCTCGCGCGCGAGGGCGCGTCAGCCGAGCTGCTCGCCGATCCGCAGATCCAGGCGGCGTACCTCGGTGGGTGAAGAATGTTTATTTTTCGACGGTGTACGTGCAGTCCTTCAGGTTGACCCGCGTGCCATCCATCGCCACGGTGCCCTCCACCGTGATCTTCGGGTACCTGCCGTCGATGCTGACCTTGGCGGGGATCAGGCACGAGACGTTCTGCTTCGATGCGGGTGCGTCGCCGACCACGAGCGCCCAGGGATCGCTCGGGCGGCCGCCGTTGGAGTATCCCTGCTTGTAGATGCCAGTGACCTTGACCTTCTGGCCGTTGTACTTGGCGCCGTTCGCGCCGACCTCGCCCGCGGTGAGGGTGCCGCCACCACCCTTGCAACCGGTGGCGCCGAGGACGGTGAAGCACGCGAGGAGACAGAGCGGTTTGAGCATGCGGCCAGGGTATCCCGAGCCCGGCCACTTCGTGAAGAAATGTTCAGAGACGGATCACTTGGCGAGCCTGTACGTGCAATTCTCCAGGTAGACACGCTCGCCAGGCTTGGCCGAGACGGTGCCCTCGGCGACGAGCTTGGGATAGTTGTTGGGGAGCTCGACCTTGGCGGGGACGAGGCAGGCGACCGTGTCCTTCGACGCGGGCGCGTCGGCGATCAGGACGGCCCACTGATCGCCGGGCCGCCCGCCGTTGGAGAAGCCCTGCTTGTAGATCCCGGTGACGGTGACCTTCTTTCCGTCGTACGCGGCGCCGTTCGCGCCGACCTCGGAGGCGGCGAGCGGGGGCGCGGAGGGCGCGGTGGGCGTACCGCCGCAGGCGCCGGCCGCGAGGAGGGAGAGCGACGAGATGATCGGGAGTAGACGCATCCGAGCCGTGTACCAGCCCCGGCCGTCAGTGGACAACCGGGTTCCAGGGCTCGGCGTCGGCGGCGTCGACGATCCCGTCACCATCGAAGTCGTCGCGCGGGGGCGCGGTGACCACGACCTCGGCGGCCCCCGCGTCGGCGCTCTTCAGGAAGGCGACGAGCTCCGCCGCGTGCTCGCGGATCGGCTGCTCGAACGTGAACGACTTCTTCAGCTTGGGGAACCTCGGACCCTCTCCTCGAGGGACGCCCGGCTGAAAGTCTCGCGTGTCGAAGCGCACGTACCCGAGCCCGTGGTTGGCGGGCGCGTATGCGACCGCGACGCCGAGCTTGCCGCCCACGTTCGCGCGCGCCGGCGCGCTGATCGAGGGCACGAGCGGCAGCTCGTCGCGAGGGCCGTCGACGACGGCGAGGCCGAGCGCGCGGACGAGCGCGGCCGTCGCGGTGTTGGGCATCACCTCGTCGCTGACGGCATAGGTCACGAGCACGTCCGGGGGCGCTCGCCCGGCGAGCGGCTCACCGAGGACGTGCGGCGCGTACGCGAGCGGATCTCCCGCCTCGGTCGCGGCGCCGAGCAGCAGCGCGATGGGGTGCAGCTCGTCGAGCGGCTCGTCGCCGACGATGCCGAAGCTGCCCATCGCGACGACCGACACGAGCGGCGCGAGCTTGGCCGACCCGGTGGTGATCAGCTGCACGAACCCGGCGCCCGGTACCTGCAGCGCCGCGGCGCGGAGCGCGGGCTCGACCGCCATCGTCATCGTCCCCATGATCCCGCCGAGCGAGCCGCCGCTCCAGGCGAGCCGCGTCGCGGACAGCCTGGGCACGAAGCCGCACGACGGCGCGAGCGCCGACAGGTCGAGCGCGGGGTTCTGGACGAGGCGCACGAGGCTGGTCTGATCGAGCACCGTCTGCCGAAAGTTGTCTCGGACCGCGATGAAATCGACGAAATCTGCGAAGAACGGCAGCGGAAATTCCTGCTTGTCGGGGATACCGTCGGGCCCGGCGAACGGGCCGCGGTAGTTGTTGTGCTCGTCGGCGAGGCCGCCGCGCGCGCCGTGCTCCACGTCGTCGATGCCGACGACCGCGAAGCCCGCGCGCGCGAGCTCGTTGGCGTAGGACAGCATGCTGCCGCGATCGTTGGAGAGCCCGTGACCGTGGATGACGACCGGGTAGCCGCCGGGCGGGGGAGGCGAGCGCGGGATCACGAGGGTCACCGGGATCCTGGCGCTCGGCTGCACGAGCGCGTACTCGCCGTCGGTCCCCCGCGTGAACCTCATCGTCACGGGATCGCGGAAGCTCGGCGCGAGCATCGCGCCGCTGGCGACCGCGCAGAGCTCGTCGTGCGCGAGTCCGCTCGGGTTGTCCCCGCCCGGCCACTCGAGGCCGTGCTCGTCGCGCGCGGCCTGCCCGAGCCAGTCGTCGAGCGACGGCGTCGTGTGCGCCCCGAAGATCGCGGACGTGTACGGCGTGCTCGCCTCGGGCTCGAGCAGCAGCGTCGGCGCGGGCGTGGCGTCGCGCAGGCGCGCGCGGAGCGTCGGGAGCTCCTCCGCCATCCGCGACGTCGTGAAGACGGCGAGCGCCGCGACGTCGGTGAGCGAGGAGACGGCGCGCGTGGCGATGAGCGCGTCGAGCGCGCCACCGTACAGGCGCTCGGCCGCGGTGCTCCGCGCCCCGCCCGCGATCGCCGCGAGCGGCGCGTCCATCGAGAGCGCCACGCCGTCACGCGCGCGCACGCGCGTCGTCAGCACCGCGGCGTGCCGCGTCCCTCGGGGCAGGACGATCCCTGGCGGCGGAACCACGGACAGGATCCCGAGCGACGGGAGGTGCCTCGCGAGCGCGGGGTAGCGCGCGCCTCGGCGCGGTGACGCCGCGTCGATGTCGACGAAGAACACGCGATCGTCGTCCGCGCTCGCGTCGACGAGGCGCCCGGGCAGCGTCGACGGGTCGAGCTCGACGTCGACGAAGAACATCGCGCCGGTCGACCGCCCGAAGCCGTCCATCCCGGCCAGCGCCTCCTGGATGACGAGGGGACGCTCGGCGACGCGCTCGAGCCCCTCGATAGGGATGAGCCCCCCGGCGTCGCGGCGCCAGAGATCGCTGGGAAATGGCAGATCGCCGAAGCGCGGCGCGCCAGACGTCGGAGGCCGGAACGTGACGGCGTGCCCGCCCGGGGCGACGAACGCCGGGGAGACCGCGCGTCGAGGCTCGGGATCGTCGCAGGCCGAGAGCAGAGACGCGAGGCTGAGCGCGAGGAGCGCGGCGCGGGTTCGCACGCGGCCGATGGTCGCGCGGTAACCCGCCGCTGTCAGCACGAGCGATCGCGCAGGGCCGCTCGGCGCTCACCCCCCGGACCAGGCGACGCCGTCCCAGCGGAGGTCGAGCGCCTTGCCGTCGCCCGGGAGCTCCAGCTGCTTCGTCACGAGCGGCGCGCCGCGGCGGACGACGTCCAGTCGCACCGGCAGCGCTCGCGAGGGGGAGAGCTCGGGGGCCCGTCGGAGGCGCACCGTGAGCCTCTTCTCGCTGGTCTCGAGGCGCGCGACGTGCACGCCGAGGCCCGGCGCGGCGGCGTCGAACGGCGCCTCGACGTCGTCAGCCTTGCCGCGCAACAGCCGCGCCTCGAGCGCGCGATCGGCCGCGCCGCCGCGCACGAGCAAGTATCCTGGGTCGGGGAGCGAGAGCTCCTCCTCGCGGCGGGAGAGCTTCGCGAGCTGCGCCTCGGAGGCTCTGGCGCGGGCGCCCTGCAGCAGCGCGACCGACAGCGTCGAGGCGAGCGTCGTGTACGTCGGCTCCGCGCGGGGACCGCCAGTCTCGGCGACGCGCGCGAGCAGACGCGCCGCGGCGTCGACGCGACCCGCGCCAGCGTGCGCGAGCGCGAGCCGGAGCGCCACGGAGGGATCGCCGGGCGCCATCTGGGAGAGCGTCGTGTACGCCACGGTCGCGTCCTCGAACAGCCCCTCGGCGCGGAGGCGGTCGCCGAGGAATGCGTGCGAGAACGGATCGGTGGGCGCGCGCTCGACCAGCTCGCCGAACGCCTGCCGCGCCTCGTCCGTCCGTCCTGCGCGGGACAGCGCGGACGCGCCGTCGGCGAGCACCGCGGCGTCGGCGAACGGATCCTGGCGTGCGCGAGAGATCTCGGCGGCGAGGTTGGCCTGATCCCCCTTGTGCTCGAGCAGCGAGAACAGCGTGCGCAACAAGAGGCCGTCGTGCGGCGCGAGCACGAGGAAGCGGCGCACCACCGCGAGCCGCTCGTCGTCGCTCGAGGCGTCGCGGTACGCCTTCTTGAAGCTCGGGTGGGCGAGGCGCTCGTCGCCCAAGAGCGCGAACCGCACCTGGTAGAGCTCGGTCGGAGAGCTCGCGCGGCGCACGGCCTCGCGCCGAATCAGGTCCGCGGTCTCGCGCTCTCCCAGCTCGGTGAGCGCTCGCGCGAGCTCCACGCGCGAGACGCCCGACGCGGCGTGCTCGAGCAGCAGCTCGACGAGCGCGCGCCGATCGGTCCACGTCGGCAGCTCGCAGGCCGATCGGGCCTGAGCGAAGACGTCGATGGGAGGGGTCGAGCGCAGCCGCGCGCTCCACACCCCGCGCCTCGGGCCGAGCGCGAGCGTCGACGCGCGCGAGCACCTCGTGCCGCGCGTTGGCCTCATGGGCGGCAGGCGCACCTCGTGCGTGATCACGAGCTCTCCGGTCCTCGCTGACTCGAAGTAGGAGAGCCCTCGCACGACGAGCTCGACGCACCGGTCGAGCGCGGGATCGTCGTCGCGCGCCGCCGTGGCGGCGACCGTCACCTTCCTGGCGACGCCGTCACCGCCGAGCCTCAGGGTCACCTTGAGCGTCCCGGCGAGCTCGGGTCGCAGCGAGGCGCGCGCGTCACGGCAAGCGCGCACCGAGTCGGAGGCGGCGTCGATCGCGCGGCGCGCGGCGGCCTCGACGGCTCGATCGAGCCCGGCGTCCTCCTTGCCTTGGCTCGCCCCCTCGGGAGGCTCCGCCAGCGCCCCCAGCGCGGACGGCGGCGTCGACAGCCGCGCCGACAGCGCGGCGCCGGGCGTCGCCGATAGATCCAGCACCCGCAGCGCGAGCGGAGATGGCTTGAACCTCGGAGGCCCGACCACCCACGCGGTCCATGGTGTCAACAGCTCGGTGCGGAGCGCGGCGTCGACGGTCGCCTCTCGCCCCTCCCCGCGAAGCGCGAGCTCTTCGACGCGCGCGGCGGCCCACCTCCTTCGCACGTCACGAGGCCGCGGCGTCGAGGTCTGGATCAACATCCGCGATTCTTGAACCTCTTCGCCGCCGCGCAGGGATCGCAGCGTCACGGAGGCCGGCAGCGGCCCGGTCACCCGGCCCACCGCGAACATCGCGCTCCCCGCGAGCGCGGCGCGCCGTCCCCGCGGATACACGCGCTCGACGCGCGGGCCGAGATCGAGCTCGGCGCCGGCGATCGCGGGGCGGAGCGCCTCGGAGAGGAGCGACGTCGCGACCTCGGCGGCCTCGCGGCGATCTGCCAGCTCGAGGACAGGGCCGGAGCCGCGCACCAGCGCCGTGAGCCCGAAGCGGTTCGCCAGCGGTCCGACCGCGACGGCGCCGAGACGAGGGATCCCGCCCTTGCGTCGCGCGAGCCGCGCTCGCACGCGATCCATCGTGGCATCTCCGAGGGTCGGCCAGCCGTCGCCCACGTACAGCACCATCGCGTCGGAGGCGCCCGCGGGGAGCGCGTCGGCCGCGCGCTCGAGCGCCGCGCCCAGATCGGTCGCGCCCGCGGGGATGAGCGCGCCGAGCGCGTTTGCGAGCTCGGCGCGACGCTTCGGCTCGACGGTGAAGAGCTCGCTCGGACCGACCGGCTTCGGCGCTTGATCGGCCGCGAACACGACGACACGATCAGTCGCTCCGAGCCCCTCGAGGATCGCCTCGACGAGCCCGCGCTCGGCGTCGAGCAGCGCGGGGCCGACGCTGAGCGACGTGTCGACGACGATCGCGAGCGTGACACCGGCCGACGGCGGGGCGGGCGGCGCCTCGGTCCTCACGAAGACGTACGAGCCGGCGGGATCGGCCGGGAGCGGCGGCGCCACGTAGGCGCGCGCGCCGCGCAGGGCGTGTGGCGGGAGGCCGAGCTCGATCACGAGGTCCGCCGTCGGACGCGCGTCGGCTCGGGTCACCTCGACCACCGCGCCTTGCACGACCGCGCCCGCGGGGGCCTGGATCGAGGCGGGGTTGGACGGGGTCGCGTCGACGCGAGCGTGGAGCTCGCCGATCGACGCCCCCGGCGCGAGCCCGATCATGGGGTAGCGGTACGTGACGCGATCGCGATCGACGGTGAGCCACTCGACGTACTCGACGATCACCGTGAGGGTCGCGC
>CAUJFL010000435.1 GCA_963169165.1 Myxococcota bacterium
TCCCTGCGCAAGGCGACGCCCGCGAGGCCGTGCGCGGTGAGCCACATCGGCGCGAGCAGCAGATCGGGCGTGAGCGCGAACAGGCCGAGCGAGATCTCGGGCGCGGCGACGAGCGCGAGTCCCGCGAGCGGCGCGCGCTCCCACGTCGCGCCGATCCCCCGCGCGGCGAGCGCCCCGACGAAGGGCGTCGCGGTCGCGACCGTCGACGCGAACGCGTGCGCCATGAGCGGATGCGGCGCCGACCCGCTGCCGAGCCATCGCGCGACCACGCCGATCAACCCGGGGTGATCGAGGTACGTGACCTGCGGGTGCAGCGCGTACGTCGCGTAGAGCGCCTCTGCGTCGCCGAAGCCGAGCCGCGCGCTGGCGTACGCGCGCGCGACGGCGAACGCGAGCGACAGCGCGACGAGCAGCCGCCAGCTCACAGCACCGCCTCGACCAGCTTCGCCACGCGCGCGCCGAACGTGGAGCCGTCGTCGGGGGTGACGCGCGCGCGCAGCTCATCGGCCACGCCCGTCGTGTCACCGCGATCGAGCGCGCGGCAGAGCGCGTCGGTGACCGCCTCGGGCGTCGCTGCCTCTTGAAGCAGCTCGCTGCCTGCCTCGCGACCGAGCAGCAGGTTCGGCAGCCCGACCCACCGGGTGAGCAGCCAGCGCCGCGCGATCGCCGCCTCGAGCGCGCCCACCCTGTGCGCGACGACGAACGGCGCGCCCGACAGCGCGACCTCGAGCGACGCGGTGCCGGCGGTGGTGAGCGCCGCGTCGACGAGGTGCAGCAGCGACGACGCGCCGTCGGGCGGACACGGGAGCACCCGCGCGCCGACCTCCCTGCCGACGCGCCCGATCTCCGAGGACCGCGCCGAGGACAGCGCCGACGACACGAGGAACACGCAGTCGAGCCCGCGTCGCGCGAGCCTCACCGCGACCTCCCGGTGCAGCGGGAGGTGCGCTCGCGCGACGTTGTCGCGGCTCCCCGGCAACAGCGCCACGACGGACCGCGAGCGCGACGACCGACGCGGCAGCGGGCGCTCGGCGGCGGGGTGACCCACCCACGTGACGTCGACGCCGACCTTACGCCAGGGCTCGAGCTCGTGCGCGAACAGCGCCGCGAGGCGCGACATCGAGCGGGCGAAGGCGCGCGCCCTGCCCGGTCGCCATGCCCATATCTGGGGTGCGACGCACCAGACGACGGAGGCCCCCGAGTTGCGGATACGGCGCGCCAGGTGCCCATGAAAATCGGGGAAATCGACCACGAGCGCCGCGCGAGGCCGGCGGGTCTCGAGCGCGCGACCGAGCGTCCGCCACGCGCGCGCCAGCGCGGGCGCGCGACCGAGCACGTCGCGCACCCCGTTGACGGACACGTCTCGCAGCTCGACGAGCAGCTCGGCCCCGGCGGCGCGGAGCGCGTCGCCCCCCATCCCGAACCCGGCGCGGCCGAGCGCGGTGAGCGCGGCGGCCGCGAGCCTGTCGCCGGACGCCTCGCCGGCGCTGACGAGCAGGGTCACTGAGCGACGAAGTTGAACACCGCGCTCGTCTGCGTCTCGCCGCTCGCGCTGGGGAACACCCACGCGCGCACGCGGCCCGCGATGCACGAGCCGAGCGTCGGGAACGCCTCGCCGCCGGACGGAGACGCGCGCTGCACGCGGCCGTCCCGCCCGATGGTGATCGCGACGGTGACCCGCGCGGAGCCCGGCGCGGAGGGAGGCTTGGCCGCGAGGGCGGGCTCCCAGCACGCGCGCTTCAGCGCGTTGCGTCCGTTGCTGACGACGCGCTGGATGTCGGCCGCGCTCAGCTGCTCTTGACCGCCGCCCGGACCCGCCGAGGGCCCTCCGGGGCTCGGTCCGGCGACGCCGGGCACCGCCGGGACATCGGGCACGCCCACCGCTCCGATCGCCGGGATATCCTTGGGCCTGTCCGTCCCAGCGACCGGCCCCGTCACGCGCGGCGCGCCGGGCTTCGACGTCGCCGAGGGATCGGCCTTCGGCTCGACCACCATCGCCGTGTCGGACGACGCCGTCGGCGCGGGCGCGGCGGGCGTCGGCGCGGTGACGGTGACGATCTGCACGGTGGGCGGCGGCGGAGACTTGGAGAAGAACGCCCAGCCGGCGATGAGGCCGGTGGCCAGCGCCAGCGCGACGACGGCCCACGCCGTCAGCGGCACGCCGCCGCGGCGTCGATCGCGCTCGGGATAGATGTCGTCGCTGACGGGCGGCGTGCCGAGCGTGGGAGACGCGACGGGCTGCGCGACCGCGACGACGGGCGCCGGAGGCGGCGGCGACAACCCGAAAGGATCGGCCACGACCGGCGCGGGCGCGGGAGACGCGATCACGGGCGCGACCGGGGGCGGAGGCGCGGACGCCTGGCGCTGCGCGAGGACGTCGCGGAGCGCCTCGGCGAGCTCGGGGATCGAGCGCACCGGCGCCCACTCTTCCTGGCCTTCACGCCACGCGAGCGACTCGTCGGTGACGGCGCCGGCCTGCATCTTCGCGCGGAGCTGCGCGAGCGGGATCGGCCCGATGGGGACGCCGTTGATGCCGACGTGCCACTCGTCGAGCGGCGCCGTCGACGGGGTCGGCTCGGGGACGGACTCGGCCACCGCCTGGGAGAACGCGCCGGCGAGCGCGTCGGCGGGGGTCGGTGTCGGCGCCGTGGTCGCGGGCTTGGCGGGCGAAGGCCGCGCGGGAGGCTTGGGCGCGGGGCGCGCGGGCGCGCCAGGACGCGCGGGCGCACCGGGGCGCGCGGGCGCGGCGGCGCGCGGTGGCGCCACAGGCCGCTCGGAGGGGACGGGCTGCGCGTGCTGCCCGGTCGCCACCGACGTCTCGGTGACCGACGCCCGGATCTCGATCAAGTGGCCGCACTTGCGGCACTTCATCCGGACCGTCTTGCCAGAGACCTTTTCGTCGGCGATCTGGTACTTCGACTTGCAGTTGTCGCAGAGAAATTTCATCCCAGGGGTCCGACGAGCGCGAGAGAGTCTAGCGGGCTTTCTCGCGCCTGTCTCCAGCGCGTCGCGCTCCCCGCTCAACAGCGCGACAGGAAGGCGACGGTCTCCTCGAGATCGTGGGTCAGCGGCGCCGGCGGGAGCGCGGTGAGCAGAGATTTTCCGTAGCCGCGGCTGATGAGCCGGTGATCGAGCACCGCGACGACGCCGCGATCCGTCGTCGCGCGCAGCAGCCGCCCGAACCCCTGCTTCAGCGTAATCGCGGCGATCGGCAGGTGCAGCGCCGGGAACGGGCTCTTGCCCGCCTCTTCGAGGGCGCGGCCTCGCGCGACGATCTGCGGATCGGTCGGGACGGGGAACGGCAGCTTGTCGATGATGACGAGGCGCAGCGCGCGCCCCGGCACGTCGACGCCCTCCCAGAAGCTCATCGTCGCGACCAGCACCGCGTCGCCGCTCGCGCGGAAGCGACCGACCAGCGACGATTTCGGCGCCTCGCCCTGCACGAGCAACCTCGGCACGCCCCGCCTCGCGAGCGCCGCGTGCAGCGCGCGCATCGCGCGGAGCGAGGTACACAAGACGAACGCGCCTCCGCCCGACGCGCGCACCAGCTCGGCGATGCGCGCGGCCGCGGCGTCGACGAACTCGGGGCGCGAGACGTCCGGCAGATCGCGCGGCACGTACAGGCGCGCGGCCTCCTCGAAGTCGAACGGCGACGGCAGGCACGCCTCGTCGACGGGGCCGGTCGATTCATCGAGCCCGAGCCGCTCGCGCAGAAAATCGAACCCCGTGGACGTCGACAGCGTCGCGCTGGTGAGCACGGTGACCGGGACCGGCTCGAAGAGCTTCTCGCGTAGCTCCTCGGCGACGTCGACCGGCGTGAGCGACGCCGTGATCGCGCGCGAGGTCGCCTCGATCCACGCGACCGCGTGGCGACGACCGTCGACGATGTCCGCCAGATCCGCGCGGACCCTCGCGGCGCGCGCGCCGACGGCCTCGGCGGCCTCTCCCGCGTCATCGCCCGCGCGCTCGACGGCCTCGAGGCTCGCGTCGAGCGCGTGGTACGTGGCCATCTCGGCGTCGGCCCACCCGCGCGGATCGAGCTCGGCGCGCGCATCGACGCCGAGCCCCGCCGAGAGCCCCGAGAAGAACGCCGCCGACGCGCGCGACACCGTGGCGGTGAGGCGCGCGGCCTCGCTCCTCGGATCCTGGATCGAGCCGAGCCCTCCGAGGGAGAACGCGCGCCCCGCGTCCCGCACCAGCGCGTCGAGGCGCGATGACGACACCCGCACGCCGAACACCTGGCTCGCCGCGTCCTCGAGGTGGTGGGCCTCGTCGAAGATGACGGCGTCGTAGGCGGGCAGCGCGGCCGCCTCGACCCGGGGGCCACGCAGCGCGAGATCCGCGAAGAACAGCGCGTGGTTCACGACGACGATGCGCGCGCGGTCCGCGTCGCGTCGCGCGCGCGTGACGAAGCACTCTTCGAAATAGGAGCACGTGCGCCCGAGGCGCGTCTCGCTCGATGACGCGAGCTCCGATCGCACGGGATCCCGCTCGGACAGCGTCACCAGCTCCGCGAGGTCGCCCGTCTCCGTCTCTCCTCGCCACCGCTCGACGTGGTCGAGCAGCGAGCGCACGGCCGGTCGCTGCCCCTCGTCGCTCTTCTTCAGCTCGGCGAACCTTCGCTGGCAGAGGTAGTTGGAGAGGCCCTTCAACAGCGCGACGTCGGCGGAGAGGCCCGCGTGCTCGGCGAGCAGCGGGAGATCCTTGAACACGATCTGCTCCTGCAGCGCGCGCGTCGCGGTCGACACGATGATCTTGCGACCCGACAGGATGGCCGGGACGAGGTACGCGAGCGTCTTGCCGGTGCCGGTGCCCGCCTCGACGACGACCTTGCGATCGCCCGCGAGCGCGCGCTCGACGAGCTCGGCCATCGCGAGCTGCGCGTCGCGCGGCTCGTAGCCGGGCAGCGTGCGGGCGAGCCGACCGGACGGACCGAGGACGTCTCGCGCGCGCATCTACGCGTCGCAGCTCGGCCCGAGGTAGCGGGCGGCGTCGAGCCCGTGGATCTCGCGCGTGCCGCACAGCGGACAGTCGGCGCGAGGGCGCACCACGACGCGGCGCAGCTCGCCCGTGCGCCCGTCCAGCGTCGTCAGCGTCCCGACGAGCCCCTCTCGACCATCGAGCAGGCCGAGCGCCGCGTCGGCCGCGAGCCCGCCGACGACCCCGCACACCGGGCCGACCACGCCGGCCGAGGCGCAGTCGGGCGCGGGGCCCTCGGGGAGGTCTTCGAAGAGGCACCGGTAGCAAGGACGCCCGCCGTCGCCGGTGACGAACATCGTCGCGTGCCAGCGCACGGCCGCCGCGTGAACGATAGGTTTGTGACAGAGCCAAGCCGCGTCCGCCAGCAGGAAGCGCGACGGAAAATTGTCGACGCCGTCGATCACCACGTCGATCGACGACAGCAGCGACAGCGCCGTATCGGGCAGCGCGCGCCCCTCGATCGCCGTCGCGTCGACCCCGCGCTCGACGAGCCGCGCGGCGAGGGTCTCGGCCTTGGGGCGGCCGACGTCGTCGTCGCGAAACAACACCTGACGGTGCAGGTTGGAGAGCTCGACGCGGTCGTCATCGACGACGACCACGCGCGCGATCCCCGCCTCGGCGAGCGCCCACGCGGCGGGCGCGCCGACGCCGCCCGCGCCGACGAGCAGCACGGCGCCCTGGCGACGCCTGGATCGGTCGGGGAGCACGCGCGCGTGCCTAGCTCGACGCCCGCCGCGCGACCACCGTCGGCGCTCTCACGCGAAGTGCGCGTCGAGGCTGAAGTATCGCTCGCCGGTGTCGCACAGCACCGTCGCCACGACCGCCTCGGGGCCGAGCTCGCGCGCGAGGTCGAGGGCGATCTTCACGTTGGCGCCGGCGCTGATCCCGACGAGCAGCCCCTCCTCGCGCGCGAGCGCGACCTTGGTGTCGTACGCGTCGCGATCTGAGACGAGGCGGATCTCGTCGACGACGTCGGCGCGATAATTGGCGGGGACGAAGCCCGCGGCGATCCCCTGGATCTTGCTCGGACCGCGCTCTCCGCGCGACAGCGTCGCCGACGACTCGGGCTCCACCGCGACGATCCGCGCAAGAGGTCGCTCGGCCTTCAGCACGGCGCCGACGCCGCTCACCGTGCCGCCCGTACCGACCGCGGCGACGAAGGCCGAGAGCGGCAGCGCGCCGAGCGCGTGCAACAGCTCGCGCACGGTCGCGGAGGCGTGCGCGTCGGGGTTCGCGCGGTTGTCGAACTGCGCGGGCATGAACGCCCCCGGCGTGTCGCGCACGAGGTCCTTCGCGCGGGCGATCGCGCCGTCCATCTGCTGCTCGGGCTCGGTGAGCACGACCTCGGCCCCGTAGGCCGCGAGCAGCTGGCGACGCTCGAGCGACATCGACGCGGGCATCGTCAAGACGCAGCGGTAGCCCTTCGACGCGCAGACGATCGCGAGGCCGATCCCGGTGTTGCCGCTCGTCGGCTCGACGACCACGCCGCCCGGCCGGAGCGCGCCGCGCCGCTCGGCATCCTCGATCATGGCGAGCGCGATGCGATCCTTGACCGAGCCCCCCGGGTTGAGCTGCTCGCACTTCGCGAAGACGCGGCCGCGCGTGGGCGTGCGCGAGAGGCGGGTGAGCTCGACGAGGGGCGTGTCGCCGACGAGATCGAGGACGTGGGCGACCACGAGGGGGTTGTGCGGGAGCGGGGGGAGCACGGCGGGAGGGGTGTGTAAGGGCGGGAGGGGGCGGCGTCGAGGGCGGGGCGGGGCGGGCTGCTAGCGAGCCCTCTCCCCACCGGAAATCGACGTCCATGCGAGGCGGCTCGGCGAATTCGGCGATGGTCGCGGTCGTCGAGGCGCGCCGACCCATCGACGAGCCAGAGCGGACCCGAAACACCTGACCCTCGCCCCCACGGCGCGGCACACCGCGCGGGCCTGGAGAGGGGCGCGGCGCTCATGCTTTAGCGGGGGCGCGGGCCGGTTCACAGTGACCGGGCGCATCACCCCCACCCAGCGTCACTGGCATGTCTTCTGGAAGCAAACCTGCTGGGGCTGGAACCACGTCCTCGTCCCTTCCACCCCCGCCCCGTCCGTGATCAGCGCGAAACACTTCTGACTGCCGACCGGCGCAAGATCGAAGTCCGACTGGCTCGCCCAGATGTCGAAACTGACCGACTGCGACGAAACGGTGCTGCCGAACGTGCCACTCGCCCGAACAGAGTAGGCGAACAGCTGGTTGCAAGTCAGCGTCGCGCTGGAGTCCACCACGCCTACCCAGTATTGTCGACCTGCAGAGATGGACGAGCCGTCGAACTTCTGGAACGAGACGGTCGCGCGTGGCCCGCTCCCTCCCGTCGACACCGACGCAAAGGCCGCTCGGTACAGTGCGTGACACCACGAGGTACCCGAACCAGGACAGGTGCAGTTGGTGTTCGCGCTGCCGCCGGTCGGGAGAGAGGATGCGACTTGACCGCTGCACACGACCGGAGCGACGGTACAATACGTACCGCTCCAGCCACCCGTACACTGGCAGACGCCGCCCGCACATGACCCGTGGCCATTGCAGTTCACGCCGGCGCACGGATCGGGCGGCGTGTTGCAATTCCACCCGCTCCAGCCCCCAGTGCACTGACATCCCCCACCCACGCACGAGCCATGGCCGTTGCAGTTCACGCCAGCACACGGATCAGGCGGCGTGCTGCAGTTCGACCCGCTCCAGCCCCCCGTGCACTGACATCCCCCACCCGCGCACGAGCCATGGCCGTTGCAGTTCACGCCCGCACACGGGTCAGGCGGCGTGCTGCAGTTCGACCCGCTCCAGCCCCCCGTGCACTGACATCCCCCACCCACGCAGGACCCATGACCGTTGCAGTTCACGCCGGCACACGGGGCAGGCGGCGTGCCGCAGTTAGACCCGCTCCAGCCCCCCGTGCACTGACATCCCCCACCCACGCAGGACCCATGACCGTTGCAGCTCACGCCGGCGCACGGGTCACCCACGCAGTGGTCGACGTCACACCCATTGGCACACACGCTCGGGGTGGCGACGAGGCAGCCTGCCGCGTTCTTGGTGCACGTGATGAGGGACGACGCATCGCAGTGACCCCCCACAGCGCTGCAGCCCAGGTCATTCTGACAGCATCCGGACAGATCGTAGTAGCAACTGGCGCTGCACGACAGGGCTCCGCCGGCAAATTTGGGGTCCACCGTGGTGCACGTCTTGCCGTTCAGGTCGCTCTTGTCGCACGCTTCACTCGACTCGCGTTTTCCGTTTCCGCACGTGTCGCTGACCTTGCACGCTACCCCGCCTGCGTCACAAACGCATTGGGTCGCCCCCACCCACCCGAGGCACCCCGTCGACGGGTCGACGTCGCAGGTCTTCTCGACCCCACCGCTGCACTGCTTCGACCCCTTCACCGAGCAGGCGTCCTTGCAGCACCGCTGGTAGTTCCACTTGCAGTCGTCGGAGCAACTCAGCGTCCCGCCGTCATACGTCGGATCCACATCGCTGCACAGCGACTTCCCACCGAGATCCTTCCCATCGCAAGACTCAGCCCCCGTCCGGACGCCGTCACCACAGAACGTGTCAGCGGCAACGCACTTCAGCGTCGCGGGATCACAAGTCTTTCCTGCGCCACACTCGCTGGTAGAGACCGTCCCGTCCTTGCAGAGGGTGACGCTGTTTCCAGCGCATTTGGACTCATAGGTCGTCGGGTCGCACTTGGGCGCGGGGTTGCACTTGATGACGTCCTTGCTCAGCGTATCGATCCCGTAGAGGCAGGGCTGCGCGAATCGGCACAGCAGCGTACACTCGCCGTTCGACTGGCACTGCCCGCTGACCTTGCCGCTCGCCACGCCGCCATCGCTCAAGTAGCTGCCGGATGCCTTGCCAGCGCAGGCCGACTGTGCCTCTGCACCCAGCACCGGGTCTGACCCCGCCGGGCAGGCTGCGGCGGAACCGCACGAAGGGGGGTCTCCGCTCTCACCAGCGCCGCAGGCCGCGAGTGCCAGCACGAGGCAACCCAGCGCCGCCACGAGGCCGCGAGGCCGCACACCCATAGATGCCGAAGATGACGACCTGGTCGCGCCGGTCGCGCCCCGAGGGCGCAGTCCGAGCTGACTCACGCCGAGGTCGTGCGTCATAGCGTCGTGGACTGTGGAAGCTTGTGATTCATGGTCCATGGATTCGTTCTCTCCTGATTCTGAGTGGCTATGGATCGTCTGGAGTTTGACTGCGCTGACGCCACGTCCGTCGCTCCCCCGCTGTGTGGCCCGGTAACGGCGTGACGGTCACCACGCTGGTCCAGCTCGCGGAGCGGCCCTTCGCGTCCCTCACCACCAACTCAACGCCATAGCGGCCTGGCCTTCCGGCGTAGGACTCCCGGGCATCGAAGTAGAACTGCCCCAGCGCCGCCTTGGCCCCGGAGAGCGTCCGCGTGAACACTCGACGGCCGGCGACCCGCATCTCCAGCGACGCGAGGCCGACGGGGGCAGACGCGCTCCCCCCGAAGAAGGCCCGAGCCTTGCGGTTGATGTGCGAGGGCAGGCTCGCGTCGACGCGAGGTGAGGGCGAAGACGGGGAGGAAGTTGAGGAAGTTGGGGGGGCGGAGGGCGGCTGCGTCGGGGGCGCGGTCGCGACCAGGGTGGTCGAGGAGCCGGGACGCGGATTCTTGTGGTCCTGCACGGTGCAGCTGTAGGTGCCCTCGAAGACCATGAAGGTCTCGTTGTACACGCCGCTCGCTCGCCCGCTGGTGTCAGCGACGACGGCCTTGGTGGGAACGCTCCGCTGAGACGGAGACTTGCAACGAATGGTGGCGGTCGCTCCGGGCGACAGCCCCCGCGCTTCGAACGCGAAGCGCTGGCCGCCGGCAGCGCCGGGGCGCGCGGCGACGCCGCGGTCGGGCGTGAAGTTCACGCGCGGCGCCCACGCTCCAGCGGCCGCACCGGATGAGAGCATCGTCACGTCGAACTCCCAACCAACCCCCAGCCCGACCAGAGAGCCGTCAGGACGGAAGAGTCCGACTCGCAGCTCGTACCTGCCGCCACTGACCGATGCGAACGAGACCGACACGACGCCCGAGGGCTCCCCGACGGACGCCACGTGCTCCGCCACCACCTGGTTTCCTCTCACGACGCGAACTCCAAATCGGAAGCCCGACGATCTCATACCGAGGCGGTCGAGCGCCTTCATTGTGTCCACGATGCCACCGTTGGAGGTGTGCCTGAACGCTACGCGAACAGTGTGGACGAACGGTGGCGCGCCGTGAGTAACCTCTTCGAACGGGACCGACGCCGAGTCGACGACCCGGTGCGACCCTCCGGGCGCGAGGGCGTGGGCGTCTCGGCACGCCAGCACCGCCCCGAGCGTGAGGGTTGTGACAGTTGCGGTCAGTCCAGCAGCAGCGCTACGCGTCATGTCGGGTTGCCCTGTGCCGAGCGATGCCGGCCGCTACTATCACCATCGCCCACGCGGCGAGGGCCAGCATGGGCGCTGCGGAGGCGATGCTCCCGCCATGTCGTCGACCCCAGTCCGCCGCGGTCAACGTGCTCAAGACGACGAGAACCGCCAGGACCTTCCTCCCACGGGCGGAGCCCAGTCCGGCGTCCACGGCGGCCCAAGCCAGACTCCGAACGCCCTCCTGGTAGGTCGACGAGCGGAGCGGTTGTGCGCACCCGAGACAGCAAGTCTCCTGTTCCCCATTCTCCCGTCCACAGCGGCTGCAAGTTTGGGTCGCCATTACCAGCTCTCCTCCAGAGTCGCTCTCTCTGCCCTTCCTCCAGTTCGCCGTCGGCTCCGCCCGGCTTCTCACGCCCATCGCGCGGCAGACAGCCGTCACGTGCGTCCGCATCGATCCCTGCTTGATGCCCAGCGCGTCCTCGATCTGATTTTGCGACATGCCTGTCGTGGGCAACGGGCTCGCCACTTCGGCCTGGCGCCCCATCAGCGCGGTCGGAGCAGTGTCGCCCGGCGCGAGTTCCAGGCGGACCCACGATGTCCGATCCCTTGCGCTGGCAGGTCACCCGCAGCTGCGATCCCGCCAACACCCGGATCGCGGGGGTCATGAGGATCGCCCCCGCGCGCGCCCTCGCCGCGCTCGTCCCAGTCCGCGTCCCCATCCTCATGACCCTTTCACCGGCACTCCCCGCGATTCTTGACGGACACGCGCGGCCGGTCCATCTGACGAAGATCGTACGATGCTCGTCTGGTTGAGCTTCGTCACCAGCTCCGGCCGACTGTGTACACCCATCGCCCGGTAGACCGCCATGGCGTGGGTCCGCAGACTCCCCAGAGTTATCCCCAGCTTCTCTGCGATTTGCTTCTGCGACATCCCCGTGGACGCCAGCATCCGCGTGACCTCGCGCTGACGAGTCGTGAGCGTCGGCGTGGGCGGGTCATCAGTCGACACGGCGATCACCGTCCCGTCGCGGCCCGCGCGCACGTCGATCCTCACGTTGCTGCCCGAAGGCACCCGCACCGACAGCGGGCTGAGCCGCCTGGTCTGCCTCGCGGCGGTGGCGGCCCGGGCCCGCGGAGCGACCACACTCTTTCGCGCGCCCTTCGCCTTCGACGCCCGTCCCGCGCGCTTGCGTGCCCCAGCCATTCAGCCGAGAGGTATCGACCGCCGCCAGCGCGCACCATCCGACGAAGATCATACGCCCCATCATTCTTTCCAGGCCGTCACCAGCTCGGGCCGACTGTGGACGCCCATCGCGCGAAACACGGCCATCGCGTGCGTCCGCACGCTGCCGAGCGTGATCCCCAGCTGGGCCGCGATCTGCTTCTGGGACAGGCCCGTGGACGCGAGCAAACGCGCGATCTCTCGCTGGCGCGGCGTCAGCTTGGGCGGCGGAGGCTCGTCGGTCGAGACCGCGATGGTGACCCCGCCGTCCGCGCTCGCGCGTACGTCGATCCTCACCTGACTCCCCGTGGGCACCTTCACCGCCAGCGCGTTCATGCCGTTCATGCTCATCCCAGGAGCAACGCGCGTGCCGCCCACGCTTCTGCTGCGCTCCTCGCGCCTTGCGACGATCTTCGTACTACGAGGGTGGATCGCGGGGCGCCCGGGCGGCCTGGCGATCCACCTTGTCAGGCTGGCTGCGCTCGTGTGGGATGACGCCGTGCGGTCCGCCGTCGCGACGTCGCTCGCCCTCGCAGTCGTCAGCGTCACCTGCGCGGCGACGGCCGATCCGGCGCGCGACGAGGCCGCGCGACTCTTCGAGCGCGGGGTCGCGCTGCTCGCGACGATCCCTCTCGACCGGCGCGCCGCTCCAGAGCACGCGGCGACGCTGGAGGCCGCGCTGGGCTACTTTCGTCGCTCGCTCTCGGCGTCGCCGTCCTTCTCGAGCCGCGTCAACGCCGCCGAGGCGCTCTATCTGCTCGGGAGGCGGGACGAGGCCCATGAGCTCTACGTGGTCCTGCTGGCCGAGTTTTCAACCAAGCTCGTCGGTCCACTCGGTGACACGATCCGCGCGCGGGTAGCCGAGATCGGCGCCGAGCTCGCGCCGCTCGAGGTGCGCGGCGAGCCGGGCGCCACACTCTTCGTCGACGGGCAGCCGCGCGGGGTGCTGCCGCTCGGCGCGCCGCTGTTCGTGTTGCCCGGCCTGCGGCGTGTCGCGTCACGGAAAGACGGCTTCGAGCCGCGCGAGCAGCTCGTGCAGGTGAGGAAGCCCGGCCTCACGCTGGACGTGTCGCTGACCCGCTCGGCCGCCGTCGGGAGGGTGCTCGTCTCCGATCCCGCCCACGGAGACGTCGACGTGGTGGTCGACGGCGCTCGGGTCGGCGCCGCGCCTCGCGCGCTCGTGCTGTCACCTGGGCGGCATGTCGTGTGGCTCGACGGCCCCGTCGACGGCTCGCTCCCGCGCACGATCGACGTCGAAGCGGCCGGAGAGACGACCCTCTCGTTGACCTCCGTGCCAATGGGCGCGCGACGCGCGATCGTCGTCACGCCCGCGTCTGCTGCGATCTCCGTCGATGGAGGTTCAGTCGAGCTCGCGGGCGATCCAGTCCGCTGGCCACGCGCTGGCGCGAGGCTCGTCGTGAGCGAGCCCGGCTATGTCACACGCTCGCTCATCGTCTCGGGCGACGACGCGGGCTCGGTCATCGTCGAGCTCGCGGTCGACCCTGCACATCCGCGCTGGCGGCGCCCCACGCCGAGCCAGCTCCTGCTCGGCGCGCAGCTGGTCGCGCTCGTCGGGCCCGGCCTGCGCGGAGACACGGCAGGAGGAACTCCGTGGGGACTGGGGGCCGAGGCGCAGGTGCAGCTGGCGCCGCGAGGCGGGGTCCGCATCGAGCTCGACGGGGGCTACCTCGCGCTCGCGCAGCGCGGCTCGCGCAGCGTCGCCGTCGACGACGCGACCGAGGCGAGGCTCACCGACGACGTCGCGGTGCACGGCCCCCTGCTCGCCGTGGGCGCGCGCCTGCCGTGGTCGGTGGGGAGATGGCTCGCCGCGCCCGCCATCAACCTTGGCGTCTGGCTCCCCACCGCGACCAACAACGGGACGGCAGAGCTGGGACGCGGTGACCAGACCGCACCGCTCTCGCGCGACGACGAGGGAATCGTCAGGCGAGCGACACCGTTCGCGCGGGCCGAGTTCCATGTCGGACGGCGCGTCGGCGCGCTCGAGTGGACAGTGTCACTGGGAGCCTTCGCCGTGCCGTGGATGGGCGGGCGCTGGCCGGACCGAGAGGCCTACGTCGCCGAGGGCCCCGCGTGCGCCACCGGCGCCGAGCTTCGCTGCGTGCGCGGCACGACCGCGGCGTCGAGCGGGCGCGTACACCGCGCGTTCGCGATGGGCCTGCTCGGCGTGGGGCTCGCCTGGTCGCCATGATGGTCGCCGGC
>CAUJFL010000436.1 GCA_963169165.1 Myxococcota bacterium
CCCGGTCGACGAGCGCGCCGTCGCGGCCCTCGAGCCCGGCGACGAGGCGAGGCGCGTCGTGCTCGGCGGCTTCGTCGCGGCGACGCGCTCGGCCTACGCGCGGACGACCTGAGCCGCGCCTCCGTGAGGCGCCACGCTCCAGACAATGAAACGTTCTGAAACACGGTGAAACGTCTGCCTGGACGGGACACGCGCGGATCTCTGGGGATCCTGAGGGCATCGGGCTGGCACGTGGCGTGCTCAGGGGCGCGGACATGTTGCTCGTGGCCCTGCTCCTCTCGACGCTGATCGGCGGCGTCCTCGGCCTGCTCGGCGGCGGGGGCGCGGCGCTGACGTTGCCGATGCTCGTGTACGTGCTCGAGGTGCCGCCCCGGGACGCCATCGCCGCGTCGCTGCTCGTCGTCGGCGTGACGAGCGCGGTCGGCGCGGTGGCGCACGCCCGCGCCGGGCGCGTCGAGTGGAGGACGGGGCTCACGTTCGGCGCGGCGGGGATGCTCGGCGCCTACGTCGGCGGGCGCGCGGCCCGGTTCGTCCCGCCCGAGGTGCTGCTCGGCGGCTTCGCGCTGATGATGGTCGCGACGTCGATCGGGATGTTGCGCGGGCGTCGCGCGAGCGGTCGCGCGAGCGCCTCTCTCCCCAAGCTCGTGGCGCTCGGCGTGGCGGCGGGAGCGGCGGCGGGGATAGTCGGCGCCGGCGGCGGGTTCATCGTCGTGCCGGCGCTCGCGCTGCTCGGTGGTCTGACGATGCCGCGCGCGATCGCGACGTCGCTGCTGGTCATCGCGCTGCAGTCGCTCGCGGGCTTCGCCGGGCACGCGGCGCACGCGCGGCTCGACGTGACGTTGATCGGAGCGGTGACGCTCGCGTCGGTCGCGGGGAGCCTCGCGGGCGCGGCGGCGGCCCGGCGCGCGCGCCCCGAGTCGCGGAGCGCGGCGTTCGGCTGGCTCGTGCTCGTGCTCGGCGGCGCGTTGCTCGCGCGGCAGCTCCCGGTCGAGATCGTCCGGCACGTCCACCTGCCGTCGCTCGCGGCGGGCGCGGCGCTCGTGGGCGCCGTGTGGCTGGTCCGCGCCGCGACACGCCCGCAAACGATCTGAAGCTCGGCTCGAGAGACAGAGAATTTCCAATGAACCATCAAGACTTCACGCCGCTCCCCGCGCTCGCGGGCGGCGCCCTCATCGGGCTGTCCGCGTCGTTGCTGCTGCTGACGCACGGAAAGATCGCGGGCATCAGCGGCATCCTCGGCGGGCTGCTCGCGCGCGACGACGGCGAGCGCGGGACGAGGCTCTCGTTCGTCGTCGGCCTGCTCGCGGCGGGTGTCGTCCTGCTCGTCGCGCGGCCCGCGTCGTTCCCCTCGACGCCGGGCGCGCCGCTCGCGGTGCTCGCGCTCGCGGGGCTGCTCGTCGGCTTCGGCACGAGGCTCGGCAGCGGCTGCACGAGCGGACACGGCGTCTGCGGCGTCAGCCGGCTCTCCCCCCGCTCGCTCGTCGCGACCGCCACGTTCATCGCCGCGGGGATCGCGACCGTGTGGGTGACGCGCTCGCTCGGAGGGGCGCGATGAGGGCGAACGCGGCGGCCCTCGCGGCGGGAGCGCTCTTCGGGCTCGGCCTCGGCGTCTCGGGCATGACGCTCCCGGCGAAGGTGCGCGGCTTCCTCGACGTCACGGGCGCGTGGGACCCGAGCCTCGCGCTCGTGATGGTGGGCGCCATCGGCGTGCACCTGGTCCTGTACCGCGCGATCGTCCAGCGCGACTCTCCGCTGTTTCACGGGACGTTTCAGCTCCCGTCTCGCGCCGACGTCGACGCGCGGCTCATCGGCGGCGCGGCGCTGTTCGGCGTCGGCTGGGGGCTCGGCGGGATGTGCCCGGGGCCCGGCGTCGTCAGCCTCGCGAGCGGCACGCTCGACGCTGTCACGTTCGCGCTCGCGATGCTGGCCGGGATGGCCTTGCAGCACGCGACGAGGCGCGAACCCTCGGCGACCGCCGAGGGCTCTCACGAGCAGCTCGGTCCCACCCGATCCTCAGGATGAGACGCCAGATGAGACACCAGGCCTTCTTCGATCCGCAGACCTCCACGCTGACCTACGTCGTGTACGAGCCCGACACGCGCGACGCCGTCGTGATCGATCCCGTGCTCGACTACGAGCCCGTCGGCTCCACGACCTCGACGACGCGCCTCGAGGAGGTCGCCGCGTTCGTGCGGGCCCACCAGCTGCGCGTCCATTACGCGATCGAGACCCACGCGCACGCGGACCACCTCTCTGGAGCTCAGTGGCTCCGCCGTGAGCTCGGCGCCAGGGTCGCCGTGGGCGCGCGCATCGTCGAGGTGCAGCGCGTCTTTCAGCGGATCTTCGACCTGCCGGCGTCGTTCCGTGTGGACGGTGGGCAGTTCGATCGGCTCCTAGTCGACGGCGAGCCCCTCTCGGCTGGCTCGCTCGACCTCGAGATCATCGCCACGCCCGGGCACACGCCGGCGTGCGTGTCGCTGCGCATCGGAGACGCCGTGTTCACCGGAGACGCGGTCTTCATCGAGGACTATGGCACTGGGAGGTGCGATTTTCCCTGCGGGAGCGCCGACGCGCTCTACACCTCGGTGCACGAGCGCCTCTATTCGCTCCCCGACGCGACGCGGGTCTTCGTCGGGCACGACTATCAGCCGGGAGGGCGCGCGCTGCGCTCCGAGACCACGATCGGGCGGCTGAAGGCCAGCAACGTGCAGCTGTCAGCGGCGACCACGCGCGCGGAGTTCGTGAAGTTTCGAGGTGAGCGCGACGCCACGCTGTCGGCGCCGCGCCTGCTGTACCCGAGCGTGCAGGTCAACGTCGACGCGGGGCGGCTCCCGGCGGCCGACGCGCATGGCATCCGTCGCTTCAGGATCCCGGTCAACCTGGGCCGCGCGACGCGCGACGACGGCTCGCCGGTCGACGGGTGACACGCGGCCGCCGGGCGCCGGCGGGGCAGTCGTGTTACAGGACGTTTCATGAAACACGCCGAGCCGCCGTGGGACGCGGCGCTCAGCGCCGGGCTCGGCGCGGCCGTGCTGCTCGACGAGGCCCTGCGGATCCGCTTCGCGACGCGCGCGGCGGCGAGGCTGGTCGGCGACGAGATCCCGCTCGGCGTCTCCGGCCCTGCCTGGCTGTGTGGCGGCAGGCCCAAGCGTCCGATCGCCGAGGCGCTCGCGGCGGGGCGAGGAGCGCACGCGGTCGTCCCCCTGCCGGGTCACCCCGAGGCTCCACGTTCGATGTCGGTCCGCGCGCTGCCGCTGCGAGAGGGGCGGCGGCTGGTCGGCTGGCTGCTGCTCCTCGAGGCGGCGGGCCCCGCCTCGCGGGACGCCGAGCTGTTCTTCGGCATGTGGACGGCGGACGCGGCGATGAAACGTCTGTTTCGCGTGATCGAGCGCGTGGCCCTCGACGACGTGACGGTGCTCGTGCGCGGCGAGACGGGCGCCGGCAAGGAGCTGGTCGCCGCGGCGGTGCACGGGCTGTCGCCGCGGCGGCGGGGCCCGTTTCGCGCGATCAACTGCGCGGCGCTGCCGAGCACCTTGCTCGAGAGCGAGCTGTTCGGTCACAGGAAAGGCGCCTTCACCGGCGCGGTGCGAGACACACCGGGGCACTTCGAGCTGGCCGAGGGGGGCACCCTGTTCCTGGACGAGGTCGCGGAGCTGACGCTCGAGCTGCAGGCGAAGCTGCTGCGCGTGCTCGAGACACGCGAGGTCGTGCCGGTCGGCGCGCGCGAGCCCGTGCCGGTCGACGTCAGGATCGTGTCCGCCACGCACCGCGCGCTCCGCAAGGAGTGCGAAGCCGGGCGGTTCCGCGCCGATCTGATGTACCGACTGCGCGTCATCCCGCTGTTCTTGCCGCCGCTTCGCGAGCGTCCGGGCGACGTCGCCCTGCTGGTCGACAAGCTCGTCGCCGAGCTGAACGGGACGCGTCGCCGCAAGGTCGCGCGGATCGGCGCGGACGCGCGGCAGGTCCTCGAGCGCTACGACTGGCCCGGCAACGTGCGCGAGCTGAAGAACGTGCTCGCCTACGCGTTCGCGATCGGAGAGGGGCCCGAGCTCTCCGCCGGTGAGCTCCCGCCCGAGCTGCTCGAGGCGCCTCGCGTGACCACGCCGCGAGACGACGGGCCTGTCCCCGCGGACGCGGCCAGGATCGAGCGGGCGCTGACCCGCGCGTCGGGCAACCGCGAGCGCGCGGCGGCGCTGCTCGGCATCAGCCGCGTGACGCTGTGGCGGCGAATGCGGGCGCTCGGGCTCGGCGAAGGCCGCTGACGCGGCGCGTGGACGGCCCGTGACGCCGGCCGAGATCGTGTGTAGCGCGCGGGCTCCATGCGCCTCCTGCTCGCCTCCGCGTCGCCGCGTCGCCGCGACATCCTGAGCACGCTCGGGCTCTCCTTCGACGTGTGTCCGGTCGACGCCGACGAGTCCGAGCTCCCAGGCGAGGCGCCGCGCGCGTACCTCGACCGGGTCGTCGCGGCGAAGCTCGCGCTCGCGCTGCCGATCGCCGTCACGCGCGGCCTCGACGCCGCGCTCGTCGCCGACACGACCGTGGTGCTCGACGACGCGATGCTGGCGAAGCCCGTCGACGCGGCGGACAACGCGAGGATGGTGCGGCGCCTCGCGGGCCGCTCGCACGAGGTGATGACGCGGTTCGCGATCGGCCGCCCCGCGGGCCACGTCCACGCCGAGACGGTGACCACGCGCGTCGAGGTGAAGGCGCTCGACGACGCCGAGCTCGACGCGTACGTGCGTCACGGCGAGGGCCGCGACAAGGCGGGCGGCTACGCGATCCAGGGGCTCGGCATGTTCGCCGTCACCCGGATCGACGGCTCGTACACCAACGTCGTCGGGCTCCCGGCGGCCGAGGTCGTGGCGGCCCTCCGGGCGCTCGCGCTGCTCGGGAGCTTCCCGCTCGATCACGCGGCGGCTCGCGGGTGAAATCGGGCGCGGCGCTCGTGCTCGCGGCGTCGCTCGCGGCGCGCCTGGCGGTCCTCGCGTGGTCGTGGGGCGAGTTCACCGCGGTGGCCGACGGGCACTACTACGACGTCCTCGCGACGCGGCTGTCGCAGGGGCTCGGGTATACGTGGGCGTGGCCCGACGGCGTGGTCACCTACGCCGCGCACTACCCGGTGGGTTACCCGGCCGCGCTGTCGCTCGCGTACCGCGCGTTCGGCGCGGGGCCGCTCGCCGCGCAGCTCCTCAACCTCGCGCTCGGCGTCGCGGCGTCGGTCGCCGGCTGGTCGCTCGCGCGAGCCGCGCTCGGCCCGAGGGCCGCCGTCGCGGCCGCGAGCCTCGCCGCGCTCGAGCCCGCGCTGCTGCTGTACCAGCCGGCGGTGATGACCGAGGCGGTCACGGCGCACCTGCTGATCGTCGCGACGTTCTTCGCGCAGGGGGCGCGGCGACGCCGCGATCGAGCCCGGCTCGCCTGGCTCGCGCTGGTCGGGCTCGCGCTCGGGATGGCGACGCTCGTGCGCCCCCAGTCGCTGGTGCTCGCGCCGGCGTTCGGCGCGCTGGCCACCTCGACCGGGTGGAGGAGTCGCGCGGTCGGGGCCGCCGCGGTGACCGCGCTCGCGCTGCTCGTCTGCGCGCCGTGGACGGCGCGAAATTGCGCGCGCATGGGCGCGTGCGCGCTCGTGTCGGTCAACGGCGGGTGGAACCTGTTGATCGGCGCGGCGCCCGAAGCGACCGGCCACTATGCGCCCGTCGCCGTCCCCGACGAGTGCAGGACGGTGTTCGACGAGGCGAAGAAGGACGCGTGCTTCGGCGCGGCCGCGCGGCGGCTGATCGTGGCCGCGCCTGGGCGCTGGCTCGGGCTCGTCCCGAGGAAGCTCGCCGCGACGTTCGACTACGCTGGCGCGGCGCCCTACTACCTGCACGCGTCGAACCCCGGCGCGTTCTCTCACCGCGCGAAGGCGCGCGCGGCCGTCGTCGAGACGCTCGCGCATCGCGCGCTGCTCGTCGGCGCGCTCGTCGCGCTCGCGCGGCTCGCCGGGCCTCGCCGCGCCTCGAGGTGGGCGCTCGCGCTCGCGGGCACGGCGTGCGCGCTCGCGGGGTTGCTCACGCACGATCAGCGAGGCGGCTGGCTCGCGCACCTCACCATCGTCCCGCTGGTCGCGCTGCTCGGTCGCGGGCTCCTGCGGGCGCCTGTCGTCGTGCCCCTCGGCGCCGTCGTCGTCGGCGGGACCGCGCTCGTACACGCCGTGTTCTTCGGCGCGGGGCGATATTCGCTGCCCGCGTTCCCCTTCATCGCGCTGCTCTCGGTGGGCGCGCTCTCGCCCCTGTCCAACCCCAAGTCGGAGCCCTCGTGAACCCAGAGACTCTCTCCACCGCGCCGTCAGACTTCACCTGGAAGGCGCGCTACGCGATCCGCGCGCGCGAGCGGCGCTCGTTCCAGACCGTGCTCGACGCCGAGCGCCTCGTCGATCCATCCCGCGCGAGCGAGGTGTCGATCGCGCGCGACGGCGGCGCGCTCTGCGTCCACCTCACGCACCCGATCCTCGGCGGCACCATCGTCGAGGACATGCGCTTCGACGAGCTCGACGGGCGCATCGTGACGCGCTCGGTGCTGCGCGAGGTCCGCGACGACGCGGGGGCGCTCGCGCGCCGCGAGGAGGTGCTGCAGTTCCACCACGGCACGCTCGGGCTGCCGCGGGCGGCCTACCCCGAGGTCGCGCTGCCGTTCGTGCTCGCGTTCTCGCAGCACGACGGCAAGAAGCGCTCGCTCTACGCGTGGATCAACGATCGCTTCGTCGCTCGGGTCTATGTCGAGGCGGTCGGGCGGGGATCGCTCGACCTGCCGATCGGCAAGCGCGACGCGATCGAGGCGGTGATGTACCCCGATCTCAACGACTGGGTCGCGCTCGGCTCCGTCATCACGAGGCTCGCGCGGCCCTTCTTGCCGAAGTACCGGATGTGGTTCGACGCCGCGCCGCCGCATGGCGTGCTTCGCTTCGAGGGTCCCTACGGCCCGCCGGGCGCGCCCGAGATCGTGCTGTCGCTGAGCGCGCTCGGCTGATCAGCGGGTCGCGGCCACGATCGCCGCGAGCGCCGACAGCGCGCCCTCGACCACGGCGCGCGCTGCGGGCTCGACGACGAAGGTCGGCGCCGTGGGCGGCTCGGTGTCTCGCGCGAGCTCGGAGAAGCCGGCGCGCTCGGCGTAGCGCGCGGCGACCTCGCCGGCGAGCCCGTCCTTCGCGGTGCGCGCGGTCGCGCGCGAGATCGCCCGCTGACCGCGCTCGCCGATCTCCGCGACGAGGACCTGCCTGAGGTAGCGAGCCTCAACCACCCGCGATCGCGGGGACGACGCTGAGCTGATCGTCACCCTTCACGGCGGTGTCGAGCCCGTCGAGGAAGCGAATGTCCTCCTCGCCGAGGTAGATGTTGACGAATCGGCGGACGCCCTTCTCGTCGAGCAGCCGGTCCTTCAGGCCAGGGTGCTTGGCCTCGAGGGCGTCGAGCACGGCGCGCACGGTCGCGCCCTCTGCGGAGATCTCGTCGGCGCCGCCCGTGAGCGTGCGCAGCGGAGTGGGGATTCGCACGGTGGCCATGTGAGTGCTCGGCTCTCTAAGCGCGGCCGATGACGACCGCAAGTCACGCGCCCAGCTGCCGCGCGAGCCGCTCACCGACGCGCTGACCGAGCTCGACCCCGCGCTGGATCTTCTCCTTGCTCTGCGTGAGGCGCGACAGCGGCAGATCGGGCGGGGGCTCGACGAGGACCACCTCGCCGCGCTCCACGGCCTTCGACAGGCGGCCCATCAGCGAGTTGTGGTGGTGGTGCTGCGTCTCGCTCAGCTCGCGAGCGCCTGGCGGCACGATCAGCTTGAGCGCGACGCGCTCCCACAGCGCGGGCGGCGGCTTCCTGGTCTGCATCGGGCGCGTGAGCACGACGACGGTCGGTCCCGGATAGTCTTCGCCGAGCGGCTCGTCGAACGGGACGGGCGAGCCGATCCCGCCGTCGATGAAGCGCTTGCCGTCGACCGTCACGATGCGGTTGTAGCCGACCGGCAGCGCGAGCGCGGCCCGCAGCCACGTGAGCAGGTTGTCGCGCGTCGGCCGCGCCACGACGGCCGCGCGCGCGTCGACGTCGGTGGCGGTGAAATACAGGTGCGTCTTGCCGCTGGTCGCGCGGTCGAGATCGAGCCTGTCGGCGAGCGCCTCGTCGACGATCCAGTCGACGTCGAGCCCGGGCTTGCCCCACGGGGTGAACTGGCGACGCCAGTTGATCATGCGGTTGCCCGGGATGACCGTGCGCCACATCTCGATGGCGACGTCGATCTGCCCGGCGGCGGTGAACGCCGCGTTGAGCGCGCCCGACGACGAGCCGATCACCGCGTCGGGGACCACGCCCGCGTGGGCGAGCGAATGAATGACCCCCGATGCATACGCGGCCCGTACGCCGCCTCCTTCGAGCACCAGCTTCACGTCAGAGGCGATCTCACGACGCACTCAGCGCGGCAAGGTCGCGCGGGCGTCTCGCGCGCCACCGCGCCACGTGAGCGCCAGCGCGCCGAACCCGAGCAGCGTCGCGGTGCCGAAGATCTCGATCGCCCACGTCGGCGCGAGCTTGGTCAGCAGCGCCGCCGCGAAGTACGAGGCCGAGACGCTGAAGGCGCGGCGGTCCCACAGCGCGGCGACGACGGTCCACCCCATCCCGAGCCACAGCAGGAACATCGCGAGCGCCGCCACGAACGGCAGCCCGCACCACCACGCCAGCAGCCAGTGCGCGACGAGGCCGGCGCCGCCCGCGACGGCCGTGGAGCCGATGCGCCGCTGCGCCAGGTTCATCGCCTTGCGCTGCAGCCACCGGTGCGTCGCGAGCACGAGCGCGACGTGCACCGACACCGCGATCCACGCCTCGCGGTAGCCGATGGTCTGCCCGCGGCCGCGCGCGAGCGCGCTCGCGCCCACCGACGCCACGAACCAGAAGACCGCCATCGCCAAGAGCGCCCGAGAGCGGTCGTCGGCGCCGAGCTCGGTGTCGACCTGATCACGAAAGCGCACCAGCTCCTGAAACTGAGCCTCTCGCTGCGCCGCGCGCGCCTCCGCCTCGGCGACCGCGCGATCGAGCGCCTCGTCGGCGTGCGGCAGGTCGGCGAGCAGCACCCGCGCGGCCCGCGGGTGATCGTGCGCGAGCTCGTAGCCGATCATGTCGACCGTCGCGGCGACGAGCCCCGCCTTCGCGGCGGGGTTCTCGGCCCAGGTCACCTGCGCCTGGCGAAAGCCGAAGCGGCTCTCCGAGAACGCCTCGTGCACGAGCGCGGGCTCGACGGGCTCTCCGCTCGCCTCTCGCGCGAGCAACGCGCGCAGCGTCTCGTGGCGTCGCTGCGCCGCGGCCGCCAGCTCGCGGGAGCTCTTGTGCCGACGAAACGCCCCGACCGCGCGAGAGAGCTCGTCGGCGCCCGCGTACCGCTCGTCGGGCTCTCGCGCCATCGCGCGCCGGAGGATCGCGGCGAGCTCGTCGGACACCTCGGGTCCGTACGCCTGCGGCGCCGACTCGTACGCGAGCGAGAGCGACTGCATCGGCGTCGGGGCGTCGTGCGGCGCGCGCTGGGTGACGAGCTCGTGCAGCACGCCGCCGAGCAGGTACACGTCGCTGCGCTCGGAGAGCCGCTCCGACGCGCCCGCGGCCATCTCGGGCGCCATGAACGCCGGCGTCCCGGCGATGCCCGCCGCGTCCCGCGCGAGCGGCAGCCTGGAGTCGCCGCGCAGGGAGACGGCGATCCCCCAGTCGACGACGACCACCTCGCCGAACGAGCCGATCATCACGTTGTCGGGCTTCAGATCGCGGTGCAAGACGCCGCGATCGTGCGCGAAGGCGACCGCCTGGCAGACGCGCAGGAACACGTCGAGGTGCGCGTCGAGCAGATCATCGGAGCGCCCGAGGTAGCGCCGCGCGAGCGCGGGATCGTGGATCAACGACGACCACGGCGCGCCCTCGATCCGCTTCATGACGAACAGCGGCGAGCCGTCCTTCGCGGTGCCGAGCAGGTAGACCGGGACGATGTTCGGGTGCTCGAGGCGGCCGGTCACCCACGCCTCGCGGAGCAGCTGCGCGCTCGCCGCGAGATCGGTCGCGCCGCCGCGCGGCACCTTGACCGCGACCTCGCGACCCAGCGCGACCTGCTCGGCCGCGAACACGCGGCCCATCCCGCCCTCGCCGAGCAGCTCGCCGAAGCGCACGTCGGCGTCGTGATCGGCGCCGTCCTCGGTGTAGATCGCCGGCAGGCGCGCCTTCGACACCAGCTCGGGCAGCGTCGGAGAGGCGAGCGTACCGGCGTCGTCGAGCGCGAGCGTCGCTTCATCGACGCCGATCGTCTCGAGGACCGCGCGGTACCGCGAGAGCGCTTCTTCGGCCATCAGCGGCGAGAGCCTAGCGTCGAGCGCCTGCGGGTGTCGCTAGATCTCGATGACCTCCGTCACGCGCGCGCGGAGCGCCTGCCGCGTCGCGTCCCGCGCTCGTGAGAGCGCCGCGGGGCCGTCTGCGAGCCGAAACGGCCCGAGGCGCGGCAGCCCGTGCACGACGAACGACACCATGCCCTGGCGGCGCGGCACGGCCATCGCGCGCTCGCTGCGCCACGGCGACCTGCTGGCGAGGTGGTGAAACAGCGTCCGCTCGCCGGGCGCGACGCCGCGCAACCCCGGACGGTCGGCGACGCCGCCGTCGACGAGCAGGCGACCGCGCGACACGACCGGGTGAAACAGGCCAGGCACCGCGCATGACGCGACCAGCGCCGGCGCGAGCTCGCCGGTAGTCTCGACCTCGACCCGCCGCGCGAGCACGTCGTACACGCTCGCGAAGCACGGGACGCGGCAGCGCTCGAAGTCGCGCGCCCGCAGCGTCTCCTCGAGCATCCGTCGAAAGAGCGCGCCGCGCAGCAGGCCTGGGCCGACGCCAGGATCCCAAAAATCGTCACGTCGTAGCCGCCGCAGCTCGTCGGCGATCTCGGCCGCGGCGCGCCCGGACGCCCAGAGCCCGGCGACCAGCGCCCCCGCGCTCGCGCCGCCGACGCGGGAGGGAAGCAACCCACACTCCTCGAGCGCGAGCAGCACGCCCGCGTGCGCGAAGAACCCGAAGAACCCCGACGACATCGCCAGCGTGAACGGCGCGGCGGAGAGGTGCTCGGCCAGCGTGGCTGTCAAAGCGCGACCTTCACGTCCTCCGGGCGGAGCTCGACCTTCTTCACTTGCACCGCGAACGCCTTGCCGTCCCAGTCGATGACGACGAGCGTCGCCTTGACCGCGCGGCGCGGCTCGCTCTTCCACGACAAGGCCCACGCGCCCTGCTTCCAGGCGTCGCCGCCCGTCAGCAGCGACACGAGCCCGGTCGAGCCCGCGTCGATCGCCTCGCCGACCAGCTGCTCCTGCTTCGGATCCGCCGCGCCGAGCGTGAGCCGCGCCTCGAGATCCTCCCATACGACGAGCGACAGCGTCCCGGGCCCGCTGAACAGCGACAGCTCCTTCAGCTTGCGCGAGATCGCGGCCTTGTCGGTGCCGGCGGGCGGCGCGACCCACAGCTGCCCGAGGCGCGCGCCCGACCACAGCCTCGCCCAGTAGCGTGGATCGTCGGAGCCCGGAGTCCCCTCGCCCGTCGACACCTGCCGCTCGATCCGCAGCGCCTCGTCGATGCGCCCGCTGCCGGCCGCGGAGGCCGCCAGCCGGAGCCAGCCGTCGGCCCGCTTGCCGTCCAGCTCGGTGAGGGTCTTGTACTGACGGTACGCCTCGCCGTACCAGCCGTGCCGCAGGAAGACGTCGCCGAGCACCTGGCGAGAGGCCGCGTTGTCCCCGTCGAACTCGACGATCTCCGAGTAGGTGCGCTGCGCCTCCGCCGTCTCGTTCGCCTCCGCGAGCACGTCGCCGAGCTCGCGGGCGAGCGACGGCGTCATCAGGCCGCGATCACGCAGGCGCCGACCATAGCCGAGCGCCTCGGCGCGCTCTCCCGATCTCGCGAGCGCCCGCACCAGCCTGAAGTCTCCGTTCGGATCGCCCGGGGCCTGGAGCATCGCCTCGCGCAGCTTCTTCACGCGGTCGGCGGGCTTCGCGTCGAGCACCTCGCGGTCCACCTTCTGCCAGTCGACGCGCCCGCCGTAGAGGACGCGCCCCACCGCCGCCGAGAGCCGCACGTCCACGGTGCGACGGAGGATGGCCCGCGCGACGAAGCGCTGCGCGTCGGGCTCGGACGCGAAGTGCGCGAGCACCTGTTCGGCGGCCTCTTCGGTCGCCACACGGCTCTGCAAAATATCCAACAAAGCCGCTTGATCTCGCCAATC
>CAUJFL010000437.1 GCA_963169165.1 Myxococcota bacterium
CCGTTCCCGCCGCACGAGGGGCGCGCCCGGATCGTCGTCGTCCGTGACGCGCACCTGCTGAACGTGCAGGCCGCCAACGCGCTGCTGAAGACGCTCGAGGAGCCGCCGGCGCGCACGCGCTTCATCTTGACGACCTCGCGCCCCGACGAGCTGCTCGACACGATCCGATCTCGCTCGCTCGCCGTGCGCTTCGGTCCGCTCGGCGACGGCGCGCTCCGCGAGCTGCTGGCGAGGCGCGGCGTCGCTGGCGAGGAGGTCGAGCGGCTCGTCGCGCTCGCGGGCGGGAGCGCGTCGGCCGCGCTCGCCGCGCTCGACGCCGATGAAGCCTCCATCGAGCGCGCGTTCCTCGAGGACGCCGAGCTGGCGCTCACCGCGCCCGACTCGAGGGCCGCGCTCCGGCTCGCCGAGGGGAAGCTCTCGCGAGACGCCTTTCGCGCGAGGTTGCTGGCGCTCGGCGTCGCGCAGGCTGCGCGCTGTCGTGCGACGCACGATCCGCGCGCGGCCAGGGCCGCCGCCGAGCGTTACTCGATCGTCATCGACGCGCTCGACACGCTCGATCGCAACCCGCAGCAGCCGCTGCTGCTCGAGGCGGTGCTGCTGCGGATGCGCGCGGTCTGAACGGTCAGGCTAGCCCTTGATGGCGCAGGTGTTTCCGTCGACCACGATGCGCTGGGCGCCTGACGAGAGCACCCACACCTCCGCGCCCGCCTTCGCGTCCCAGCCGTAGCGCGCGTCGGTCGGGCCCGCGAGCGGCAGTCCGCCCTTGACGGCCGCGCGGTGCGCCGCGCTCCACACGCAGTTCGGCTCGGACACGGCCTTGTCGTTCGCCGCGGCGGGACCGGGCTCGGGCTCGGCCGCGCCCTGCTTGATCACGAACTCGAGCCGCTGGCGCGCCTCCTTGCCGCGGGGCGCGCGGGGATTGGTCTGGTCGGACACGAAGCGCACGATGACCTCACCGCCGGGCTCGGTCAGGTTCACGGTCCCGTTCTTCGCCTTGACCACCAGGATCTCGAGCAGCTTCGCCTCGCCGTTCCAGGCCATCACGCGCGGCTTCATCTTGGGCAGGAGATCGGTCGCGTCGACGCGCGCCGCGTCCGCCACCGCGACGCCGCCGATGAGCCGCTCCGGGCTCGCGGTCGACGCGGGAGGTGCGCTCGCGGTCGCCGCTGGCGCCTCCGCGCCGCGGCTCCGCGTCGCCATGTACACGCCGACCCCCGCGCCCGCGGCGACGACGAGGCCGACGAGGACGACCGCCGCGAGCGCGCCGCCCGATCGGCCGGTGGGCTGAGGGCGCAGCGACGGACGAGCGCTGCGCATGCGGTTCACCTGCGTGAGCCCGACGGCCGCAGCGCCGGTCGGCTCGTGCGCCGTCACCCTGGGCTGCTCGGTCCCGCAGAAGGGGCAGCGGCCTCCGGTCGTACCGACGGGAGCACCGCACTTCACGCACTGCGAGGGGTTCGCGGGCGCCTGGCTCATCGCGCTCAGGCTAGCGGAAAGTCTTCCATGAGGAGCACGATCCGGTATCGGCCCCCGATGGGGCGCGCGACGATCGAGAGCTCGTCGCCGAACAGCCGATCGTAGCCCGCGCGCGGCGCGAGCACGCGGCCCCGGATGATCACGTCGCCCGCGCGCATCTCGACAGGTCGGGGCCCGCGGGACGGGAGCGCGTCGAAGTCCTCGAACGTCAGCACCTCCGCCTCGTCGCTCGCGAACAGCGCGCCACCTGTCCACCGGGCGTAGTCGAGCTTCCGAAAGCGGTCGCGGAACACCCCCATCGCGGGCATCGGCGCCCGCCCGAGCGACGGGTTCATCCACACGGCGTCGCGCGACAGGCAGGCCGCGAGCGACTCCAGGTTCTCCCTGGCGATCGCGTCTCCGAGCGCCGCGACGAGCGCGCGCGCGTCGTCGGACGGAGGCTGCGTGACCGCGACGACGCCCGCTCGGCTGTCGCCCACGCCCGCGCCCGTCGGGGCCGCGGCGGGCGGATCGAGCGCGACCGCGTCGGGCCTGCGCGGTCGTGCGTCGTCGGCCGTGCGGGTCTCGAGCGCGGTCGGGCGCGTCGCGCAGCCCGCGACCAGCAGCAAGTAAGAGAGGGGTGACGATCGGATCGGCGCCACGGGGGACGACGACGATGCTCCGGTTCGGGACCTCCGTAAAGCGCGGGGCCGCGTGGGCCGTGTCGCCGACGAGGACGGTCGCGACCGTCGTCGCGAAGTCGGGCAGCCGCGCGCGCAGCGTCGCGTCGTCGCCGAGGATCTCGTCGAGGTCCGAGCGCCCGCGGAACGTGCGGGTCAGCATCCTCCCGCGGCCGTGCACCGCGACGAGCGCGTCGCCGCTCGTGACGACGAGGTTCATCTGCGACGGATCGACGCCCTCTTCTTGGGAGAGCCGATCGACCAGCGAGAGCGACGAGCGGAGCGCCACCGTGACGGCGGCCGTCGGCACCTCTGCGTCGCCGAGCTTGCCGGCGTCGTGCAAGAACGACAGAAACAGGTGGAAGAGCAGCTCGCTGTCGGTCTCGCCGCGCACGTTCCGACGGAGAAACTGGGGGATCGACTCGGCCAGCCGCTCGCGCATCGACGAGAAGCCCGAGATGGTCCCCGTGTGCGCGAACAGCCACTGTCGATAGCGAAACGGGTGCGTGTTCTCGGTGGACTGCGCGCCGACGGTCGCGCTGCGCACGTGTCCGACCGCGACGTCCGTGCGCACGTCGGAGAGCGCGACGGAGAGGTCGACCACGGGGCGATCGTCGACGGGACGCCGCCGCAGCAGCACCTCGCCGCCCTGGTAGAAGCCGATGCCCCAGCCGAGCGACTTGCCTGGGTTCGCCTCGGTGAGGAGGCGCGCCTCGTGCGCGGCGACCCGCGACAGGATGTCCGGTCTGTTTGCGATGAACCCGAAGAGACGTGCCATGGGCTACCTCCTGTCTTCCTTGGATGCGAACGCCGTACCATCGCCGACCGCGGCCTGCGATCTCGCCTCTTCGTCTTCGCCGAGGCGCGCCGCGTGGCCAAGTATCTTGCGGGTCCGTCGCCTGGCGTGGCGCTCGTGGGCGCCGATGGCGGCGCTGACGTACAGCGGGCCCAGGACCGCGATCGCGACGCCGAGGATCCACAGACCGGGGCGCACGTGTCAGCCCTCGCGCGCCTCAGGTTCGCGTGGTCGCACGCTCGGGCTCTAGGCTCGCGCGGACGGGTGCGCAAGGTGGCTCGCCCCGGGCGCGGCGAGAGGGCGTCGCCGGGTCGAGCGATCGCCGCGCTCCTGCTACGCTGCCGTCGCGATGAAGAGGACGCGCGCGTGGTGCCTTGTCGTTGGGCTCTGGTCGGCGACGGCGGCCGCGCAGTCGGGGCCGTGGATCCCCGGAGTCCCTGGCCCCGTGCGCGAGCCGCCGGGCGCGATCGGCCGCGCGCCGACGACGCCGGGCGTCCCGCAGCCGGGCGCGCCCCCGGCCGTCGCTGGTCCGCTGCCCGCGGGCGCGGTCGACGCACAAGGGATGTTCGTCCCGGCGTTCCTCGAGGCAGAGTCGGCCGAGATCCTCCGCGTGCTGGTCGCCGCGCTGCCGGGCGGCAAGAAGGAGCGCGTCGACGGGATCCCGTTCGCGTTCGATCGCGAGACGCAGGAGGTCAACGCGTTCGCCGGGTGCGAGAACGGCGCGTCGTTCATGGCGATGACCCTGCCGCTCGCGCGCACGATAGGGCACCTCTCCGAGGCGAAGGCCGTCGAGGAGCTGTTCGGCGGGCAGCGGGTGTCTTCCTACGGCAAGCTCGCCGCCGACGCGGTGCGCGCCGACAGGCCCATCCCCGAGCCCCCGCCAGGGTTCTATGCGCCGAACGAGGCGCTCGATCCGCGCAAGCTCGCGCGTCAGCGGGTCGTGCTCGACGAGGAGATCGCGTTCGTGCTCGGTCACGAGCTCGCGCACCACTACCTGGGTCACACCGGCTGCGCCAACGGCGATCGCGGTCGTGGGATCGATCCGACGGCGCTCGGGCGGATCGCGTCGCGCGCGGTGCCGATGTTCAACCAGCCGAACGAGGCGGCGGCGGACGTCTCGGGCACGGAGAACCTCCTCGACGCGGGCGCGTCGCGGGCCGGCGGCATGACCGAAGGGGGGGCGCTGATCGTGCTCGGCTTCTTCGGGCAGCTGTCGCAGCTCACGCCGTCTGCCGTCGCGCTCGGGTGGTTGCGCACGCACCCCGCGCCGCAGCTGCGGGTCCCGATCGTTCAGACGGCCGCGAACGCGTGGCGCGCGCGCAAGGGGAGCCCGCTGCCGCTGCCCGGGTTCCCGTTCCCGTTCCCCATCCCCGGCTTCTGAGCCGAGGTGAGCGACGAGGGCTGGTGGAGGATCGAGCGGGTCGACCGACCGCGGGCTGGGCTGTTCGCGCTCAGCGTGTCTCGACCGGGCGCGCGCGAAGCGTGGCTCATCGCCGTCGGGCGGCCGCGCGCGCGCCCTGACTGGGCGATCGTCGCCGAGCGCCCGCGCGGGCAGGCAGCCGATCCTGAGGTGCGCGCGCTGCGGCAGAGGCTCGAGGGCGCGCGGGCGCTCGAGCGGAGGGACGCCCACGGGCGCTTGTCGATCAGGTTGTCGCGTGAGGACCAGGCGTGGCTCATCGTCGATGGGGGGCGGTTGGTGGTGGACACGATCGCCCTCGGCATGACCGGAGAGCTCGTCGACGACGTCGCCGACGCGCGCGCTCGCGAGCGCGGCCTGACCTTCGTCGCCGAGCATGAGCGGGCGCTCGTCGAGGACGCGCGGCGCGTGGCGCGTGCGTCGGTGGCCAAGGCGCGCTCGCGGCTCCAGCGGCGAGTCGAGGCGATCGCGGGCGATCTCGCCGCGGCGTCGGACGCGGAGCGCACGGCCGAGCGCGTCCGACCGTTCGTGGCGGCGGCCGCTCGCGCGCGACGTGGCGCGACCTCGATCGAGGCGCTCGACTACTCGTCGGGGGAGCCCGTCACCGTCACGCTCGCGCTCTCGAGCGACAGGTCCGCGCGCGAGCAGCTCGACGCCGTGTTCGCGCGAGCGAAGCGTCTACGCGCGGGCGCGACGGTGGCAGAGGCGAGGCGAGGGGAGGCAGCGGCGGCGCTCTCTGCGCTGGCGGAGGTCGAGGCGCGGCTCACGACGGCGTCGACGCACGTCGAGGTCGACGCGGCGCTCGCGACCATCGAGCGCTGGCTGTCGCGGAGCGCGCGGGGCTCCCGCGGCTCGATTGCCATGCCCCCTCGCGCGCTGCCCCGCGGCGTGAGGGAGTACATCGCCGCGTCGGGCGAGAGGATCCTCGTGGGCCGCGACGCGGCGTCGAACGACGCGCTGACCGTCAGGGTCGCGAGGCCGGGAGACCTGTGGCTGCACGCGCGCGGCGTCTCGGGCTCGCACGTCGTCGTCCCGCGATGGTGCGCGGCCGGCGGCGGCGCGTCCGAGACCCTCGTCGACGCCGCGACGCTCGCCGCGCACTTCTCCGACGCGCGCGGCGACGCGGTGGTCGACGTCGCCTACGCCGATCGCAGGCACGTGAAGAAGGCGAAGGGCGCGGCGCCTGGCGCCGTCACGCTGCTCGCGGAGCGCGTGCTCTCGGTCCGGCTCGAGCCCGCGCGCGTCGCTCGACTGCTCGGGTGAAGCGGCTGAACCCGAGCAATTCCTCGCGAGGCCTCCGCCCCCGACGCCGCCACTCGTACACACGCGCCGCCATCAAGAGATCAGCGAACAACCGCCACGGCCCCAGCGTGGCCCGGTCTTCGCCAGTGTTCGCGTAGAAACCGTCCATGTCTTCAGCCCACGACGCCATGGCGTCGAGGAACGACGGGAGATCGCCGTTCGCCCACGTGGCTCGGTTCGTCGCGTAGTCGTCCACGAGCGCCGCGAGGAACGCCACCAGATCGTCGCGGCCGCGGACCGCAAGGGCGCGCTCGGGCAGCGTCACGGCTCGCCCCGTGGGCCGCGCGAGCTCGTCATGCAGGGATGTGACGCGACACTTTTCATCGACGGCCTCCGGCTGTGCAGTGTTTGGTTCGAGGGTGGCTGTCAGGTGGTCAGACCCTCCAAGCGATCCATCGAGAACGCCCCGGAGGGCGCATCGGGGAGCGGGGCGCGCGGGTGTTGCGTGTCCCTTCTTGTCCGCAGTTTGGCAGGATATGAGCCAGCTCGCTGGGTGACAACCCGTCGACGCGTGGGTGGCGTCGCGCGCGACCGTGCGTCAGTCCGCGCGCACGTCACGCCCGGTCGGCCTCGGCGTCGAGCACACGACGAGCGTCGAGCCGATCAGCCCGGCGAGGCTCCCGACGAGGCCGGTCCAGCCCACGTCGCGCAGCCCAGGAAACTCGCACACGAGCAGCGCGCCGAAGCCCGCGGCGGTCGTCAGCGACGTGGTGGCGACGCGAGGCAGCTCCCGGCCGGTGTGTCCAGCCGCGCGCGCCTCGAGCAGGAACAGCGTCTCGTCGAGCGCGAGGCCGAAGAGCACGGGGAGCACGAGCGCGTCGTACACATGCAGCGGCACGCGCAGC
>CAUJFL010000438.1 GCA_963169165.1 Myxococcota bacterium
GCCCGCGACGCCGATCGGGCCGGGGCCGGGCAGCGGTCGCTCGTTGTCGACCTCGGAGGAGTCCTTGCACGCCGCCGACGCGATCAGCGCCGCAGCCACCGAGACATACCCGACCAGCCGCAGGGCGTTCCTGTCCATGGATCGTGATGATGCCCGACTTCTCCGGTCGAGGCCAAGCCCCCATTTTGCGCGCGGTGCTTGCGCGGATGGTCGAACGGGTGGCAAAGGTCAGCGCCCCGGTGAGCATACCGTCGCCCCACGTCCGCGCCGCCGCGTCAGCCGCCCTGCTCGCGGCGCTCGCGGCCGCGGGCGGTTCGGCGCCGCGCCGCGTGGTCGCCGATCCGCATCATCTGCCCGCCCGCGGCGCCGCGGAGCTCACCCCGCTCGTCGCGGTGTGTCCCCCCGGCTCGCTGCCCGACGGCGACGCCTGCGTCCCGTTTCGACGTGGAGACGTGGCCGAGGGCGCGGCCCTGTCGGCCGAGCGCAACGTGCACACCGACAAGCGCGGGCGGCAGCAGCGCTACGAGCAGATCCCTCGACAGCCCGATCGCCCCGCCGCCTACGAGGCGTACCTGTTCCCGATCCCGACGGCGCCGGACGAGAAGCTCGTGGTCAGCGGCTACGATCTCCATCGCACAGACCAGGACCAGCGGCGCGGCGCTCACCTCTCGGCGGTGGGCCACGGCGGGGTCGACGTGGTCGCGAAGCGCGGCACGCCGGTGCGCTCGCTGCCGCTCGAGCACCAGGAGGGCGACGCCGAGGTGCGCTTCGCGGGGGCGCTGTTCGGCCAGACGGTCGTCACCCGACACACGGTGCGCGAGGCGGGGCGGCTGCGCGACTACGTGGTCCTGCACGGGCACCTCGACTCGATCGCCCGCGGCGTCGTCGTGGGCCGCGTCGTCAAGGCGGGCGACGAGCTGGGCGCGGTCGGCGACACCGGCAGCGAGGGGCTCGTGCACCTGCACCTCGAGATCCGTCAGCTGCGCGACGCCGTCGATCTCCAGGGGCTCACCGGCCACGATTTCGCGGACAACGCGCGCACCGTGCCGGTCGATCCGCGCAACCTGCTCCCGCTCCGATGACGACGGACACGGCCCCCACGAAGCCCCGAGAGCTCGGTCGACTGCTCGCGCAGGTGACGCTCGGGCTCGCTGCGCTCGGCCTCTTCGTGTTCGTCATCGGGCGCGTGTTCGGCGCAGAGCTCGACGCCGCCGGTCGCGCGTTCGTCGCGCGCTTCGGCTACGTCGGCGTCGCGCTCGGCGTGTTCACCTCCGACGCGTTCACCTCGCCGATCCCCCCCCAGGCGTACGTCGTCGCCGCGCTCGCGGGCAAGAGCTCGCCGCCTCTCACCATCGCGATCGGCTCCGCCGCGTCGGTCGCAGCGGGCGGCGTCGCCTACCAGATCGGCCGGGTGTTTCGGCGCGTGCCCAGGCTTCAGCGCGCGCTCGATCGCACGCGACACAAGGTCGACGAGCTGTTCGTGCGCTGGGGCCCGTGGGCGATCGTGGTGTCGGTGGTAAGCCCCATCCCGTACTCGGCGCTCTGTTATCTTTGTGGGATGGCGCGGATGCCCGCGCGGCTGTTCATCGCGCTGCTCGCGCTGCGCGTGCCGCGGTTCGTCGTGATGTGCCTCGTCGTGCAGTGGTCGCTCACCGCGACCGGCGCTCAGAAGCCGATGAAGGCGACGACGTCCGCGAGCTCCGCGTCGGACAGCACCTCGGCCGAGAACGGCGGCATGCGCCCCGAGTAGCCGAGGAACGCGCCGTGGCGCACCTTCTCGATGACGATCTTGCGCAGCCCCTCGGGCCCCTCGATCAGGTGCTCGGCGCGCGTGTCGTCGGGCAGCCGCGCCGCGCCCACGATGCGGCCCTGCCCGGTGCTCAGCTCGCCGTGGCATGACTGGCAGAGCGCCGCGTACGACGCCGCGCCGCGCGACGCGTCGCCGCCGGGCAGATCGTAGATGTCCCCGACGACGGTGAACGGCACCGCGTCCGGCACCTCTTGCGGCAGCGACTCGAGGTACGCGTAGAGATCCTTCGCGCGGGCCTCGTCGGCGGTCATCCCGATCGAGTCGAGCATGAAGTATCGAAGGCAGTCGTTGGTCGCGGAGAGCAGATCGCGCTCTCGCCCCCCCCAGAACGAGGGGCGCGCGACGACGCCGGCCAGCGTCCCGCCGGTGACGCGGCGAGCGTCGAGCGACGACGTCGTGTGGCAGGTCGCGCACGAGTGGACGTTCGCGGTGTTGCGTGACCCGGATGGAGTCGTGAAGAGCTCTCTTCCGCGCTCGGGCGCGCCCCTCACGACGTCGTCCGTCCCGCCGCACGCCGCGACGAGCATGGGAGCCACGAGCCAGCACCAGCGCTTCATGGGAGGGCCTCTACACGATCCGGGTACGCACCTGTGACGATCGTCGCCTTCGTGGCGAGCGTCTCGGCGTCGACCACGAGGAGCGCGCCCGGCCCAACGTGATCGCCCTCGCAGACCACGAGGAGCTCACCGGCCACCGGCGACCTTCGGACCTCGTGCGGCGCCTTGCACTCGCCCTCCGCGAACACGCGGCGGCGGACCTCGGTGGCCGGCCCGACGAGGTCGAGCATGTACAGCGCGTCTGGGCTCTGCGCGGGGACGACGAGGCGATCACCGACGAACGCGGGGAAGAACACGCCGCCCTTCGCGAGGTCGGCGCGCCAGGTCTTCTCTGGGAGGGGCGCGCCCGCCGCGTCGAACACGCGCACCTCTCGGGACTCGGTCGTCCCGACCGCGACGCGCGCGCCGGACTCGTCGAGCGCGATCGCGTAGGGGCCGTACGCGGGCGTCGGCGCGCGGCCGGGGTTCGGGCCGATCGGGACGCGCACGACGGGCTGGCTGTCGTCGGCGAGATCGACGATCGCGAGCGCGTCCTCGCCGTAGCACGCGACGTAGGCGCGGCGCCCGTCGCCAGGGGACAGCGCTATGCCGTGCGGCGCGACGCACACGTCGATCGCGCGCGGCGCCGGCGGAGACGCGCCGACGAGCTCGCGCGCCGCGAAGGAGAGCAGCCGCGCGCGCTGCGCCTCGATCGGCGCGGTGGGGTTCGACGCCCTGGAGAGATCGAAGTGGCTCACCACCACGCGCGCGCCGTCGTCGGAGAGCACGACGTCGCCAGGGTTCGCGTCGAGGCGGGCGACGCCGATCCGCGTCAGATCCGGCAGCGACAACCGCACGAGCTTCCCCGGCACCGCCGCGCTGCCGTGCGCCGCGTGAGGGCCGGGGATGATGGGCGGCGCCGGATACGCGAGCGCGACGAACACGTCCCTCGTCACCCGGTCGACCGCGAGGTGGTGCGGACCGTCGAGGTCGATCGGGTTCAACCCGACCGGCACGTCGCCGATGACGGCGCGCGTCGACAGGTCGACGAACGTCAGCGTGTCGGCGCCGTTGTTCGAGGTGACGCCCCATGGCCCCGCCGGCAGCGTGAGCGGCGCGGGCGGAGGGAACGCCTGCCCCGCGTACGGCAGGTCTCGCACCTCGGCGTCACCGCCGCACGACGCCTGCGCGCCGAACGCGATCGCCGCCACCCACGCGCGCGCTCTCGGCCTCATTTTGGCTTCGCGCCGGTGGTCGTCGCGGGCTTGCCGCCAGGCGCGGCGCCCGCGAACGGGTTGAACTTCGGCGCGGAGAGGTTGCCCATCATGTGCCAGCCGTAGAAGCCGTCGGCGCGCTTCGACTGCTTGATGGTCGGATCGAGCTCGAAGAGCGCCGGCGCCGTCGAGCCGGGCGCGCCGAACAAGGTCTTCGTGGTGTCGTTGCGACCCTTGAACGCGTCGCTGAACTTGAACCGAAGGTACAGGTCGCAGATCGACTCCATCGGGATGTCGCGAAGCTGGATCTTGCCCTCGGTCGCGATCTCGAGGTCGCCGCCCGCCGCGGCGAGCTTGTTGATCTTCATCACGCCGCCCTGCACCTCGGCGTCGAACGCGAGCTCGCCCACGCTCATCCTGGGGAGGGCGATGGTGTTCTTGATCTTGGCCTTGCCGTCGCCGACCGCGAGATCGGTGATGGAGAGCTTCAGCTGCCCCTCGCCCTTCGAGGCGCGGCGCTCGGGGAACGTGAGGTTGAGCTCGCCCTTCATCGCGCCCGCCATGGGGAGCCCGACCGCGGCGACCAGCGGATCGAGGCGAGAGACGGCGACGTCGACGAGCTCCATCTCGAGGCGCCGCTCGGCCGTCGAGTCGACGAACAGGCCGCTGATCTCGCCGCCGAACGCCTTGACGAAGTAGCTGACCTTGGTCTTGCCGAGCAGCTTGGCGAAGACGCCGGTGCGCGCGCGGAGCTCCTCGACCTCGATGACCGTCGGCGGGGCCTGCTCGCCCGAGGGCTTGGGCGGCGCGGCGAACGTGACCTTGACCCCGCGCGCGCGGACGCCGGTGAACCAGTACGGCTCGAGCTCCTCGATCTCGATGCGCTGGTTGGAAGGGCGACCCTTCTGGTCGGCGGCGAACTCGGCGATGACGCGGTCGCGCAGCCGCTCGTAGGGGAACGACCAGTAGGCCGACAGCGCGAACGCGAGCAGGTAGAACGCGATGTACCCGATGACGGTGAGCGCGGGCTTCAGGCGCTCCTTCACTTCTTCGCTCCGGCCGAGGCGCTGGCCGCGGGCGAGGCGGCCGAGGAGGAGGAGTCGCTGCGATCGTAGGCCGACACGCCCAGCTCGACGTCGTACGAGTCCTTGTCGCCCGAGCGCCGCCGCAGGTTGAGGCGCGTGATCGCCACCGGGTAGCCCGAGCTCTCGATCTTCTCGAGGAACTTGAGCAGCGGCAGCCCCGCGACCCGCCGCAGACGCACGACGGTCGCGCGCTCGACATAGCGCTTTCCGATCGGCACGTCGGGCTTGTCCTGAGACTCGGGGACCTCGAGCTTCTGCTCCTTGGCGGTCTGCTCGAGGAAGCCGGCGAGCTTCGGGGCCTTCTTCGCGTAGCGCGCGGCGATCTCGTCGTGCTTGTGCTTGCGCGCGGCCACGATCGACTTGGACGCCTGCACGCGGTTGATCGCCTCGCGGAGCTCGTCGTTCTCCGCGCGGCGCGCGCGGGTCATCGACGAGACGCCGTAAGGCACCAGCAACATGAGCATCGCGACCAGGACGCCCCCGAGCCCCATCACGAGGCGCCGCTCGCGCGCGCTGAGCTCCGCGAACCACTTCACGGCTTGCCGCCCTTCGCGCTCGCGGCGGGCTGCGCCGAGCCGGCGGGCTTCGCGTGGTCCTGTGGGCTCGGGCAGCGGAGCTCCCACTCCATGTGATACTTCTGGGCCTCACCGCCGATCTGCTGGGAGGTCTTCACGATCTTTACATCGTTGAAGCACTTGAAATCCTTCAGGCGCGTCGCCAGCTCCTCGGCGTCGGTCACCTTCGGGATGACCCCGTGGATCGAGACGTGCGGGCTCGCGTTCTGGCTGGCGCGCGACACGTCGAGCTCGTCGACGTCGTGCATCAGCTTGTCGGGCAGCGCGTCGGCGAGCTGCGCCATCACGTCGAACGCGTCGACGTGGGGGAGCGGGTCCTCGTCCTTCGCGCCCGCGCCGCCCGCGACGAGCTCGAGCGCGCGCGAAGGATCGCGCGTCTCCTCGCCGAGCACCTGCTTCGTGACGGTCGCGAGCGCGTCCTCGAGGACCGCCGCCTCGCGCCCGAGCGCGCGCAGCTCGGCCCACGTGGAGAACAGCGCGCTCACGACGATCACCGCCGCGAGCCCCGCGAGCAGCGGCACCTTCTCGCGCAGGAAGCCGAACCCGCGCTCGAACGACAGCGCGCCGCGGCGGAGGTTCGTCGCCTTCGGTCCCGACGCGAGCGCGAGCGCGAGCGCGAGCGCCTTGGCCGATCTCGCCAGGTTCTGCGCGGCGGCGGGCTCGAGCCCCTCGAGCCTCGGCAGCGGCAGCGGGCCCACCGGGATGCCCAGCTCGCCCGACAGGAACGTCTCGGCGCCCGACACCGCCGCGCCGCCGCCGACGAGGTACGCGGCCTCGATCTGCGGGCCGCCCTGCGCGCGAAAGGCCATGAAGGTCTGGCGGAGCTCGCGCGCGAGGATCGCGGCGGACGCCGGCAGCCCGCGCACGCCGACCGACAGCGTGCGCGCGGACCGCGCCTCGCCGCCCGTGACGATCACGGCCTCGGTCGACGTCGCGCCGAGATCGAGCAGCACGAAGGTGCCGCGCGCCGACAGCTCGGGCACGTGCGGCACGAGCGACGCGAGCGCGAACGAGCCCGGCGCGACCAGCTCGGGCTCGGGCGAGCCGCCCTCCCGCGCGGTCGCGATCCGCTGCTCGACGTCGGCGGCGCGCGCGACGATCGCGAGCACGTCGAGCGTCTTCGGATCCGTCGAGGTGGGCAGCACGCGCGTGTCGAAGACCGCGTCGGCGATGTCGAACGGGATCTGCGCCTCGATCTCGAACGGGACGACCTCGTTGAGCTGGCGCTGCGCCGTCTTCGGGATCGACAGGCGCCGCACGAAGATCTCGTCGCCGGGGATCGCGATCGCGACGCCGTCTGCCTTCGGCGCGAGCCCCGCGATGGCGAACGCGATCGCCTCGGCGACCGTCGCGCCGGCGAGCTCGGCGCCGCCCATCCCGGCGAGCGTGACCTTGCGGTACGAGGTGCGGACGAGCACCGCGCGCACGGAGGTGCTGCCGACGTCGATCCCGAGGTAACTGGCCACGCGGGACTCCCTCTACCACGGAGGCGCCCACTTCATTCCACCCGGAAGTAGACGACCGTGCCGCCCGGGTTCTTCACGAGGACGCCCGTCAGCGCGTCGGCGCCCTGCGCGCCCGTGCCGCCGAGCGCCGGTCGACCGCCGATGACCGTCGTGGGCGCGGGGGCCGCGGCCGCCCCGCTGCCGGTCGGGTTGACGGGGATGCCGGCGTATCCCATGCCCGGCGGCGGCGCGTCGCGAAAGTCGACGACCGCGTGGACGCGCACGGTCGTGGTCCGCCTGTAGCCGGGCACGACGCCGTCGGCGTAGATGCTGAAGACCTTGCTCTGCGCCGAGAGGCGCTTCTTGGCCTCGCTCTCGCTCTTCAGCCTCAGCGGCTCGATGCCGAGGCCGTCCTTGAACATCGCGCCGAACGGGCCCTTGCCCTGCACCATGTTGAGCAGCCCCGACGGCCCCCCGAAGATCGGGAAGCCCACCAGCATCTGCCGTGCGAAGTTGACCGCCGTCAGCAGCTTCAGCTTCTGCGCGGGATCCTCGCACATCGGCTGGTTGGCCTGCGCGACGGTGGGATCGCACAGCACGCCGAGCAGCGTCAGCGCGCTCGCCGTGTTGACGTTGACCTTGCCGGAGCCCCAGACAGTGAACGTGCGTTTTTTTGGGTTGCTCGGATCGGGATCGACGAACGTCGCCCAGAAGTCGTCGGAGAACCCGCGCACGTACCTGAGCTCCTCGACGCTGTCGAACGGGGCGTTCTTGCGCCGGTAGGGCTGCTTCAGCAGCTGGTAGTACGAGTCCTCTGCGCCGCTCGCGGTCGCCTGACCGGTGAAGTCGCACGGGAAGAGCACCTCGTCGCTGTCGGCCCAGTCGATGAGCGCGCTGCAGATGGCGCGACGATCGTGGAAGTTACCGTCGGCGTCGCGCTGCTCGAACATCGGGTCGTACTGCGGTCCGGCCATCAACCCGAACAGCTCGCCCGCCACCTGCAGCTGCCCGACGAGGCTCAGCGACGCCTGGTTGACGTTGATCTTCGAGTCCTCGTCGACGATGTTGAGCACGAATTTCGCGCCCTTCATGCCGAGGTTCTTGCCCTTCTTGAGGTCGATCCCGGCGACCTCGGCGAAGCTCTTGTTGGCCTCCTCGTCGTTGAACGCGCCGAGCAACTGGTCGGCGAACTCCCACACGGGGATCTGCGGCACCGAGCCGCCGAACGCGATCGCGAGGAAGGGCGTCACCGGCGCGCGCATCGTCGGCTCGGCCGCGATGATCAGGCGCGACAGGTTGACCGCGCTCCGGGCGACGTACTCGGCCTTCAACGCGTCGCGATCGGCGAGCGCCGCCGCGCTCTCGGCCGAGGCGTCCTCTTGAAACTCGGTGAGCAGCACCGTCAGGATCGACAGCGCGCCGAGCACCATGACGAGCGCCACGCCGCGCTTGTCGCGCCTGGCCTCGGCGATGGCGCGCCGCTCGTCGGTGGGCTCCTGTTCGCGCGGGCTCATTTGGGCAACGCAAAGCTGAGGGCGTCGAGCATCGCGAGCGGGACCTTCTCCTCGAACTTGATCGGCTTGCCGCCCTTGCCGCCGCGCAGCACGAGCGTGATGCGGATCTGCAGCGGCAGGCGGTTGGGCTGGCCGATGGCCTGCATCGTGTCCCACGAGTCGGTCCACATCCCGGTCGTCGGATCGAGCAGCTTCAGATCGAACAGATCGACGTCCTCGGCGACGACGAGCACCGTGCCGCCCTTGGTAGGCTCGAGATCGAGCTGCGCGCTCTCGCGGCGCACGAGATCGACCTTTCCCGGCACGTTGGGATCGTTGGATGAATAATAGGAGAGCTCGTTCTGGTCCGACTCCTTCGAGTTGGCGTTGACGCGAAGGTGGCTGAGGGTGTTCATGTCGAGCCGGTCGATCGGGCTCGAGTCCTTCACCGAGAAGATCGTCTTCCGGACGAGCAGGGTCTGGTTGATCGGCACGTGCAGCGAGACGAACGCCGACGAGATCTCGCGCGCGAGCCTCCGCATCAGGGCACGCCCGACGTGGTAGCGATCGTTGAGCTTCGAGAGGCCGGTCTTCGAGCGCGAGAGGCCGTCGAACGCGCCGTAGATGAGCACCGCCACCATCCCGAGGATCGCGATGGCGACCATCACCTCGAGCAGGGTGAGGCCGCGCGGCCTTCGGAGATCACGGCGCGTCATGGGCTCGGCTGTCCGATCGTCCGCACGCGCGGCGCCGCGGGGGTGGTCTTGGGGGTGGCGGCCGGGGTGATGGGCGAGGCGGGCGCGGTGATGGGCGACGTCGGCACGCCGGGGAGACCGGGGAGGTTGCTGGCGGAGGCGGCGTCGGAGAGGAGGAAGCCGCCCTTCGAGGGGTTGGTCACCCACTGCAGGAGCTCGAGGTCACGCTTGGCCATCCCCTCGCGCCACTCGACCGTCAGCGTCACCTTGCGGATGCTGGCCTCGAGCATGGGCTTCAGCGCCGGGTAGACCATCGCCATCGCCATCGCCATCATGCCCTGCATCCCGCCGCCGGCGAGCCCGGCGAGGCCCGCGGTGCCGCCGCCCATCGGGGGCATCCCTCCGTCGGTGACCAGCGAGAGCACAGACGGATCGGTGAAGCTGCCGCCGTCCGCGCCGCCGCCGAAGGGGAGCCCGCCGTCGGCCATCGGATCGTTGAGCGGCGGCGTCGGCAGCTCGATACGCTCGATCTTCCACGAGCACTTCATGTCGCCGCGAAGATCGCCCGCGCAGCAGGGCCCCTCGTCCTTCGTGTCGACCTCGGGATAGCCGAGCTTCGCGAACTGCTCCTCGAGCTCGCTCATCTTGCAGCGCGCGAGGCCGGTCGCGATGCCGAGGTGCTGCGCGTACGTGCCCGACGAGAACAGGCCGACCTGCGACGAGAGGATCACCGTGAGCGACAGGCCGAGGATCGCGACCGCGACCATGACCTCGAGCAGCGTGAAGCCCGCCTCTTCGCCCGCGCGCCTGCGCCTCGCCGGGATCAAAACGCGCGCTCCTCTCGCTCGGAGGTCTGGTCGTCGACCTTGATCGTGCGCGCGCCCGGCATGATCTTCACCTTGCCCGTCAGCGGGTGGACGGTGAGCGTCATCGAGTCGTCGCTCGTCGGCGCCTCGCCCTTGCCGACCTGGATGTACGCGAGCTCGGTCGTGCCGCCGGGCCACATGTAGATGTAAGCGCGCCCCTCGCGCACGGGATCGGGCTGGTGCGCGACCATGACCTCTCGAAAACGGATGCCGCGCCCGAGATCACGGCCCGCCGCGGTCTCGTCCTCGGCGGGCATCGCGCCCTTGATGGGCCGAAAGGTCGGCTTCGGCGCGCGCGGGCCCTTCAACGTGCGCTCGGCCTCGGCGGCCGCGGCCTTCTCGGGGGCGGTGGCCGCCTCGGCGCCGCCCGTCTTCAGCAGATCGGCGCTCTGCACGAGCATCCGCCCGCTGCCCTCCTCGATCCAGACGCGGTTTGTCTGAAAGTCCATCACGACGCGGTGGGGCTTGGAGACGGCGCTCGCGCGCGTGTACGCGGTGCGGATGGCGGAGGAGATCGTCGTCGTCGAGGCCTTCAGGCGCGCGTTGGTGGTCGAGCCGGCGCCGAGCACGACGAGGCTGGTGAGCAGCCCCGCGAGGGCGACCACGACCAGCAACTCGATCAGCGTGAAGGCGCGCGCGCGGCGCATCTCGACGCTCTACCGCAATCCACATGCCAACGCGAACCGACGGGCGGTGGTGCGCCCGGGGACGACCACCTCGGCCAGCGTGTCCATCCGTCGCGCCGACGCGCCGCACGACGGACAAACTGTCAGCTCGCTCGACGTCCGCGAGGCCCTGGGACCGACGGCCCCGGCGGCGGTCGGGGACCGGGACGAGGGTGATCGACGACGGCAAAGGGTTCGCGGGGCGAGCGACGAGCGGCTATGTTCCCGCGCCGAATGAGTGATTTCTACGTGCGCGGACGCGCGCTCTCGGGCGGCACGATCGAGCCGCGCACGGTCCGCGTCGAGCGCGGGATCATCACGGCGGTCGAGCTCGGCGACGCCGCGCCGCCGGGCGCGCTGGTGCTCGACGCGGGCGACGCGGTGCTGATGCCCGGAGCGGTCGACGCGCACGTGCACCTCAACGAGCCGGGGCGCACCGAGTGGGAGGGCTTCGCCACCGCGACGTCGGCCGCGGCCGCGGGCGGCGTCACCACCGTCGTCGACATGCCGCTCAACTGCGTCCCGCCGACCACGACGCGCGACGGGCTCGCTCGGAAGATCGAGGCGACGCGCGGCAAGCTGCACGTCGACGTCGGCCTCTGGGGCGGCGCGGTGCCGGGCAACGATCGCGAGCTCGGCGCGCTGCTCGAG
>CAUJFL010000439.1 GCA_963169165.1 Myxococcota bacterium
CGGCGCGCGCCAGGGCGGCAGGCTTCGACGGAGTCGAGCTGCACATGGCGCACGCGTACACTCTCTCCAGCTTCCTCTCGCGGAGGAACCCTCGCCGCGACGCGTACGGCGGCACGCTCGAGAACCGCCTGCGCCTGCCGACGCGCGTGCTCACGGCCGTGCGACGCGAGGTCGGGCGCGATTTTCCCATCGGCGTCAGGTTCGTCGCCGACGAGGCCATCAAGGACGGCTACACCCAGCTCGAGGCCGCGGAGCTCGCCGAGCGCTTCGCCAGGCTGGGCGTCGACTACGTGTCGCTCTCCGCCGGCGGGAAGTTCGAGGACGCGGAGAGGCGCGACGGGGCGCCGCTCTACCCCTACACCGGCTACTCGGGCGACCGGTGCATGCCGGGCGCGGCGCACCCCGACGGCGCCAACCTCCACCTCGCCGCCCACGTCCGGCGCCACCTCCGCGCGGCAGGGCTCGACACACCGGTCATCGGCGCAGGCAAGATCGGCACGCGCGCGCTCGCCGAGGCCGCGCTCACCCGAGGTGACGTCGATCTCGTCGGCATGGCCCGCGCGCTGCTCGCCGACCCCGATCTCCCCAAGAAGTGGCGCGAGGGCCGCGACGGCGACGTCGTGCGATGCCAGTACGGCAACGTCTGCAAGGCGCTCGACGAGTCGTTTCGCGCGGTCGTGTGCACGCTCTGGCCGAAGGGCTCACGGCAAGCGCCGCGCCCGCACGAGGCGCCGGAGCGTCCCGCGCCACCGTCTCCGTCCGCGCGCTTCGTCGACGGACAGATCGTGCTCTCATGGACCGCGCCCTCACCGGCTCCTTATGGCTATCAGGTGCTCCGCGCGACGGGCGACGGCGTGCTGTTGCACCGCGCGTCGGTGCGGGGTCGGTCGCAGCGCTTCGAGGACCGCGAGGTCACCGGCGGTCACACCTACCGCTACGCGCTCTGCGCCTACGATCTCACCGGCGCGCGCGGCGAGCCCTCTCCCTCGGTGCGCGTCGAGCTCCCGCTCGAGGTCACGGCGTGACCCGGCCCACGGCGCTCGAGAGGTTCGCCGCCACGCTCGCGGGCAAGCGGCTCGCGCGGATGATTCAAGAGCGTTTCCGCGCGACGCTCACGGGCTCGGAGCACCTGCCGCGCGAGGGCGCCGCGCTCATCGTCGGCAACCACACGCTGCTCGGGATCGACTCGATCGTGCTGACGGCGCTCTTGCAGCTCGAGCTCGGGCGCACGCCGCGCTTCCTCGCCGAGCGTACGCTCTTTCGCGCGCCGCTCTCGAAGGCGCTGTTCGACGCGATCGGCGCCGTCCCCGGCGAGCCCGAGGCGGCGACGCGCCTGCTCGAGCAGGGCGAGCTGGTCGGGGTGTACCCGGGCGGCGTCGACGACTCGTTCAAGCTCGCGCGCGACGCGTACACGCTGCGGTGGGGCGAGCGCGCGGGCTTCGCCAAGGTCGCGATGCGCGCGAAGGCGCCGATCGTGCCGGTCGCGGCGCTCGGCATCGACGAGCTGTTCTCGGTGATCGCGCGGGAGCCGCTGCTCGGACGCGCGCTGCTCGGCCACGAGAAGTACGATCTGCCGATCGTCGCGTCGCTCGTGCCGCGCGAGGTGCCGCTGCGCTACCACGCGCTCGCCCCCGTCGACACCTCGGGAGATCCTGACAACCCTGTAGATATCGCGCGCGTGCGAACAGCGACGTTCGACGCGCTCGAGTCGGTGCTCGCGCCCTACCGCGACGCGCTCGCCGCGCGATGACCGCCCCCCTCCCCGTCGACGCCGAGCGCGAAGAGCTGGTCGGCGACTGGTGCTTCTATCAGCGGCGCGGCGGACACCGCGCGAGCACCGACGACGTCGTGACGGCGTGGCTCGCGGTGCGCTCGTGCAAGGCGCCGCCCGCGCGCTACCTCGATCTCGGCTGCGGCGTCGGCACCGTGCTGCTGCTCACGGCGCACGCGCTGCGCCCGTGCCTGTCGGTCGGCGTCGAGGCGCAAGGAGAGAGCCTCGCGATGTGCGCGCGCTCGGTCGCCGAGCTCCCTCGCCCGCCGCGCATCGAGGTCGTCCACGGCGATCTGCGCCAGGCGAGCGGGCTCGAGGGCTTCGACCTCATCACCGGGTCGCCGCCCTATTTCCCGGTCGGCACCGGCGTGCTCCCGACCGATCCGCAGCGCCGCGCGTGCCGCTTCGAGCTGCGCGGCGGGATCGAGGACTACGCCGCGGCGGCGGCGACCGCGCTCGCGCCGGGCGGGAGGTTCGTGGTGGTGTTCCCGAGCGCTCAGCGACAGCGCTTGCTCACGGCGACCGAGCGCGCCGGGTTGCACCCGCGGGCACGCGCCGAGCTCTGGATGCGCGACGGGCGCGCGAGCCCGTTCCTCGACGTGTGGGCGCTCGCGCACGAGCCCGGTGAGGTCGAGTCGATCCGGTTCTCCGTGCGAGACGCGCTCGGCGCCGTCAGCGATGAATACGCCCGCGCCCGCGCGCTGCTCGGCCTGCGCCGCGGGTGACCACGCAAGCGCCGCGCTGGTGTAAGGGCCGCGCATGGGCAACATCCTCGACGGCAAGGCGATCGCAGAGAAGGTGCGCGCGGAGGTCCGCGCCGACGTGACCTCGTTCGTGGCCGAGCACGGGCGCGCGCCGGGCCTCACGGTCGTGCTCGTCGGCGAGGATCCCGCGAGCGTCGTCTACACGCGCAACAAGGAGAAGAGCGCGAAGGAGTGCGGCATCGCCGGGACGCTGCTGCGCCTCCCGGCCGACACCCCCGAGGCCGAGGTGCTCGCGCTCGTGGCGAAGCTCAACGGGGACGACGCCGTCGACGGGATCCTCGTGCAGCTCCCGCTGCCCAGGCACGTCCGCGAGGCCGAGGTCTTGCGCGCGATCGATCCTGATAAAGACGTCGACGGCTTCCACGCGCTCAACGCCGGGCGCCTCGCGACCGGACAGCCCGCGCTCGTGCCGTGCACGCCGACGGGGTGCATGCGCCTCATCGCCGAGAGCGGCGTCGAGCTCGCGGGGGCGCGCGCCGTCGTCGTCGGGCGCAGCAACATCGTCGGCAAGCCGATGGCGCAGCTGCTGCTGGCGAAGCACGCGACCGTCACGATCGCGCACTCGAGGACCCGCGACTTGCCCGCGGTCTGCCGCGAGGCGGACGTGCTCGTCGCCGCGGTCGGGCGCGCCGAGATGGTGAGGGGCGACTGGGTCAAGCCGGGCGCCGTCGTGATCGACGTCGGCATCAACCGCGACACGAACGGCAAGCTCGTCGGCGACGTCGCGTTCGCCGAGGCGCGCGAGCGCGCGAGCTGGATCACCCCGGTCCCGGGCGGCGTCGGTCCGATGACGATCGCGTGCCTGCTCGCCAACACCGTCGCGGCCGCCCGCGCGCGGACGGCCGCGAGACGTGGGTTACGCGAGCGCCCCGGCCAGCGCGGCCTCCATGGCGGCGCGCGGCGCTGACAGGCCTGTATACAGCGCGAACTGCCCCATCGCCTGGTGCAGCAGCATCCGCTCGCCGGTGAGCACCGCCGCGCCCCGCGCTCGGGCCGCGCGCGCGAGCTCGGTCTCGATGGGCTTGTAGACGATGTCCATCACGACCATCTGCGGGCGGAGGCGCTCGACGGGCCACGGTGACGCGAGGCCGACGCCCTCCATGCCCTGCGAGGTCGCGTTGACGAGCACGTGTGGATCGGACCTCACCGCGGCCTCCCAGCTCGAGCACGCGGCGCCCGAGCGCTCGGCGAGCGCGGCGGCCCGCTCGTGGCTCCGGTTCGCGACGGTCACGCGCGCGCCCGCGTCGACGAGGCCGAAGACCACCGCCTGGGCCGCGCCACCCGCTCCGAGCACGAGCACGTCGCGCCCGTCGAGCGAGGTGAGCTCCGAGAGCGCCGCGACGGCGCCGGCGGCGTCGGTGTTGTGGCCGGTGATCCGCCCGGCGTCGTTCACCAGCGTGTTGACGGCGCCGATCCTCGCGGCGAGCGGCGCGACGTCGTCGAGGTACGGCAGGACGTCGACCTTGAACGGCATCGACACCCCGAGCCCGCGGATCGACAGCGCGCGCATCCCGCGCAACGCGTCGGCCACGTCGAGGCACGCGAACGGCGCGTACATCCAGTCCAGCCCGAGCGCGCGGTAGCCCGCCTCGTGCATCACCCGACCGAGCGACACCGGGAACCTCGACAGCGAGCCGCAGACGGTGACGCCCTTCACGCGCCGGCCATCTCGAGGAACTCGGCGACCACGCGCGAACGGCGCGCCTCCGCGCGGTCGCGCGCGACCTCTAGCGGCTCGCCGTCGGCCCACCGCTCGCACACGTCGAAGTAGAACTTGAGCTTGGGCTCGGTGCCGCTCGGGCGCGCCACGACGCGCGAGCCGCCCTCGAGATCGAACATCAGCACGTCGCTCCTCGGGAGCGTGAGCGTCCCTCGCGCGCCGTCGGCGCGGCGCCACTCGCCCTCTCGCACGTCGCGCACCCGCTCGATCGCAAGGCCCCCGAGCGAGGTGCGGCCGTCGGCGCGCAGCCGGGCCATCGTGTCCGCGATCGCGCGCTGCCCCTCGGCGCCCTTGCGGACGAGGTTGTGCTGCCCGCTGACGTACAGGCCGTGCGCCTGCGCGATGCGCGCGAGCTCATCCTCTATCGTGCGACCGTCGGCGCGCGCGACGGCGGCGAGCTCGGCGAAGACCGCGGCGGCGCTGATCCCGTCCTTGTCCCGCACGTTGCCGACGCAGTAGCCGAGCGCCTCCTCGTAGCCGAACACGAAGCGCGCGCCGTCGGACGACTCCTGCCGACGCGCCTCGGCGCAGATCCACTTCCGGCCCGTCAGCGTCTCGGCGTAGCGCACGCCGAGACCGGCCGCGACGCGACCGAGCAGCGGCGACGACACGATCGTGGTGACCACCAGGCGCGACGCGCCGCCCTCGGGGCGCCGCTGGAGCAGGTACTCGCCGAGCAAGACGCCGATCTCGTTGCCCGTGAGGAGCCGCCAGCCCGCGCGCGACGGGATCGCGACGGCGAGCCGATCCGCGTCGGGATCGTTCGCGAGCACCAGCGACGCGCCCTCTCGCTGCGCCTGCGCGAGCGCCAGATCCATCGCGCCGGGCTCCTCCGGGTTCGGGAAGCGCACGGTAGGAAAGTCAGGATCAGGCTGGAGCTGCGCGGGCACGGGCGAGACCTCCGTGAAGCCTGCGCGGCGCAGGGCCTCGAGCGCCCACGGCGCGCCGGTCCCGTGCATCGGCGTGTAGACGATCCTCGTGCCCTCGCGCCCGCGGGGATCGGCCGACAGCGCGGCGACCCGCGCGTGGTACGCCTCGGTGACGTCGGCGGAGAGCGTCTCGACGAGCCGTCGCGCCCGCGCGTCGGCGAGGTCCGTCAGCGGCACCTCGCGCGCCGCGGGCTGCGCGGCGATCTCGGCCGAGATCCCGGCGTCGTGCGGCGGGATGATCTGCGCGCCGTCCTCCCAGTAGACCTTGTACCCGTTGTACTCCGGTGGGTTGTGGCTCGCGGTCACCATCACGCCACAGCACGCCCGGTGGTGGAGCACCCCGAACGCGACGAGCGGCGTCGGACCGACGTCGTCGAACAGCCAGACCTTGAACCCGGCGGCGGCGAGCACGGCCGCCGCGTCCTCGGCGAACGCGCGGCTCATGTGGCGCGCGTCGTGCCCGACGACGACGCCCCGCGTCCGCGCGCCGTCCACCTGGCGCGCGAGGTACGCCGCGAGCCCGGCCGTCGTGCGCCGCACGACCGCGCGGTTCATCCGGCTCTCGCCCGCGCCGAGCACGCCGCGCAGCCCCGCGGTGCCGAACTCGAGCGGGCCCGCCATCCGCTCGCCGAGTTCGCCGAGCTCGTTCGCCGAGATCAGCGCGTCGAGCTCGGCGCGGGTCGAGGGGTCGGGATCACCGTCGCGAAAGGCGCGGGCGCGGGCGAGCAGCTCGTCGGACATGGGCGCCCACGAATAGCGCATCCGCCCGGCGACGACTCACCGCGCGCGCAGGATCGCGAGCGCCGACGCCGCCTGGCGTCGCACGACCTCGGAGGGATCGTGCGCGGCGAGCGCCTCGAGCTCCGGCGACAGCTCGGTCCTCCCGGTGTTGGCCGCCACGACGCACGCGATTCGCACCAGCCCGTCGCGGGTCGCGCGGTGCACCGGCGAGCCCTTGGTGAGCGCGCGGAACCCCTCGTCGTCGAGCCGCAGCAGCTCGCGGAGGTCGACCTCGCGCCAGCGCGCGAGCGGCTCGAACGGTCGCGGGTCTCGCGTCGACGCGCGTCGCGACGAGTTGAACGGGCACACGGTCTGGCACGCGTCGCAGCCGAAGAGGTTGTCGCCGACTCCCTCCGCGAGCGCGGCGTCGATCGGGCCGCGCTGCTCGATCGTGAGGTAGGAGACGCACCGCCGCGCGTCGAGCACGAACGGGCGCGCGAAGGCCTGCGTCGGGCACGCGTCGAGGCAGCGCGTGCAGCTGCCGCAGCGCTCGGTGATCGGCGTGTCCGCGGCGAGCTCGAGCGTCGTCACGACCGCGCCGAGCAGCACGAACGAGCCCTGTCCCGGCACGATCAAGAGCCCATTCTTTCCGACGAAGCCGAGCCCGGCGCGCGCGGCCCACGCTCGCTCGAGCACCGGCGCCGTGTCGGCGATGGGCCTCGCCACGGCGCCGTCGGCGAGGCCCCGCATCATCACCGCGAGCTTGCGGAGCTGCTTGCGCGTGCGGTTGTGGTAGTCCTGCCCGCGGGCGTAGCGAGCGAGGTGGGGGACGATCCCGCCGGACGGCTCGACGTCGGTCACATAGCGCGTGGCGACGCAGACGATCGACCGGGCGCCGGCGAGCACGTCGGCGGTGTCGACGCGGCGCCGGACGTCCCTGTGCGCCGCGAGCCAGTCCATCGAGCCGTGCAGCCCCGCGTCGACGAACGCCTCGTACCTGGCGAAGTCGTCGTCGACCGCGCGGTCCGCGGCCGCGATGCCGACCGCGTCGAAGCCCAGCTCGACCGCGCGGTCGCGGATCCGTTGCTCGTTGCTAGAACGCACGGTGATTGGCTATCGTCCCGCCGCTTTTCAGGTCAAGGAGCCCCTCATGAAACAACTCTCGATCTCGGTCCTGGTCGCGCTGTCCACGATTTCTCTCTCGGCGGCCTCGCTCATCGGCTGCGGCGGCGGCGACGACGCGGCGTGCGGCGCCGCCTGCACGAGCGGCACCGGCGGCACCGGCGCCGGCGGCCAGGGCCAGGGCGGCTCGGGCCAGAACGAGCCGAAGACCTGCGTGGTCGACAAGATCCCCGGTACGCCCGACGGCCGCTGCGGCTGCGTGCGCCCCGAGAACCACGAGATCTGCCCCGCGACCGGCCCCACCACCGACTGCAACTCGAACAACGCGAAGGAGCGAAACGTCGAGGCCTGCGGCACGTTCATCACCCTCGCGCGCGACCCGTCGGGCAACCCCTCCGAGATCACCCGCACGACCGGGACCGAGGAGTACGCCGGCACCGGCCCGGTCGATCTCGGCTGCTTCCAGCAGTCCAGCTGGCCCAAGGAGGCCGCGACGAAGACGATCAAGATGAAGGGCTTCGCCCGCAACTTCGCCAACGGGTGCGACTCGAAGGGCTCGAAGATCGAGGTCTACACCGTCAAGCGCGGCGGCGCCGACGACGGGCTGCCCGGCGATCTCGTCGGCAAGGCCGTCACGATCGTCGACGGCCCGTGCAACAACGACGCCGCGTGTCGGCTCCGCGTGGTCGAGGGCAAGTGCAAGATCGGCGACGAGCGCAAGGAGCGCGCCTTCGTCTACGAGGGCCTCCCCACCGAGACCGAGCTGATCGTGAAGTCGACCAGCGCCGACGGTATGAACGGCTTCACCACGCTCTACGACTACGTCTACATCCCGAACTCGGCGGTTCAGAAGGACGGCGACGCCGAGGTCTGGGATCACGACGTCCGCGTCGTCGTCACGGGCGACTACACGGTCATCCCGACGACCGCGATCGGCCGCCAGGTCACCGACGGCAACGGCAGCGTCGCAGGCGAGATCCACGACTGCGGCGACGTGCGCGTCACGGGCGCCAGCGTCGACATCTCCTCGACGCGCGCGTACCGCGGCTACTTCACCGACAACGAGGCGTCGCCGCTGCCCGATCCGAGCCGATCGTCCCTGGGGACCAGCACGCTGGGTCTCTACAGCACGATCGACATCCCTCCCGGCCCGGCGCGCGTGTCGGCCGTCGGCGTCCAGGGAGGCAAGGTCGTGACGCTCGGCTACGCTGACATCCGGGTCTTCCCGGACGCGATCACGGCCGTCACGTTCCGAGGCTTCCGGCCGTTCCAGGCCAAGGTCGCCGCGGGCAAATTAGCCGCTCGCGAGGCCGACCCACAGCCCGGCCTCGACGCCCCACGCGAGCCAGCGCCGCACGTCCTCCGCGAGCCCTTCTTCGCGAGACGTCGGCGCTGAGTCCGCGAGCAGCGCGAGCGCCTCATCGAGCGTGGTGCGCGAGAGCTCGCGGTACAGGCGGGCCTGGAGCGGCTCGAGCGGCGCCTCGACCACGGCGTCCGTGAGGCGCAGCAAGGCGACCGTGCGGCGTGTGGCGTGCGGTGATGGCAGCGGGATGGGGCCCTCGCCTGGCGACGCGTCGAGCCCGCGCCGAAGCTCGAGCAGGGGCCAGCCCTCGTCGACGTACACGACCGACGGAGAAGGGACGAAGCGCGCGCTCGGCAGCCGCGCCGCGTCCGACGCGGACGGGCGAAGAGGAGGTGTGCGCGGCGCGACCCACAGCGCGCGAAACGCCCCGTCGATGCAGAGCGCGTCGTGGACCGCGGCGAGCGGCAGCTCTGGCGGCAACGCGGGCGTGAGCGCGAGGACCTCCCCTTCGAGCGCGGCGCCGAGGTACCCGTCGAACCCGTCGCAGGCTCGGGCGATGTCGGCGCCGACGGGCGGGTGCGTGAGCAAGAAGCGCTGCACGAGCTGGTTGAGACGGAAGTGCCCCACCACCCGCGCGAGCAGCGGAAACTCGCGGCCAAACACCGTGAACATCCTGAACCACGCCTGTCGGTTGTAGACCGCGAGGCGCTCTGTCGCGGTGCCGTGCGCCCCCGGCGAGGTCAGGGCCGCGGCCTCCGGGGGCCACCGCTCGGGAGAGACGGTGAGCGTCAGCGACGACGCGTCTAGCGGCGTCCACAGCACCCGCGAGAACCACCGCTGCACCTCGAGCAACGCGGGCGGCGCGGCGCGGGTCACGGCGTCACCCGACCCAGGCGGCGCAGCTGGGTGACGAGCTCGGCGAGCGGCGGGATGTGCTCGTCCCACTCGATCATCGCCGGGAACGGGCCGCCCACGCGCCAGGCCTCATCAAACAAGTCAAACATCTCCTTCGACGGCGCTCGGTCGTGCGTGTCGACCCAGACGCCGTCCGGCTGCCGATCGTGTCCCGCGACGTGGACCTGCAGCACCCGGGAGAAGTCGACG
>CAUJFL010000440.1 GCA_963169165.1 Myxococcota bacterium
CAGCTTGTCGAGGTTGCGGATGGGCCGCCGGTCGACCTGGCTGCCGGGGAGGAACGCCTTCACGCCGCCGCGGATGGTGACCGAGAGGCCGCCCTGCACGCGCTGCGAGATGCTGCCGTCGATCAACTCGTCGCGCTCGCACGCGGCGGAGATCTCGTCCCACACCTTCATCTTGTCGGCCTTCTCCTTCGAGAGGGTCACGAGGCCGTCGTCGTTCTCGCGGGACTCGATGAAGACGTCGACCTTGTCGCCGGCCTTGACGGACGAGGGATCGGCGAACTCGGAGAGCGAGATCACGCCCTCGCTCTTGCCGCCGATGTCGATGATGGCGTTGTCCTTGGCGACGTGGACGACGGTGCCCTGGACGATCTCGCCTTCACGGCCGAGATCGGCCTCGGCCATGCTGGCCTCGAAGAGAGAAGCGAAGGAGTCGGAAGCGGAGGTGAGGGTTTCGGTGGTCATCAGGTGGTTGGGGTTCTCTTCTTCTCCGCGGCGGCGCGCCGCGGCGAGGACGACTGGGTGACCCTCCGCTTCTCTGCATCGGGGAGGGGCTCGGGTGGAGATGAGGGGGCGAGCGGCACCATGCAGCTCGCGCGAACCTGGCGCAGAGGGCGTGCCGCCTATCAAAGTGGCCCCGCCGCGTCAACGGGCGGCGCGCGGTTGCCCGCGGGGCGATTCCTTGGTGCGATGTCGGGATGGCCGAGGACAGGGCGCCGTCGACGAGGGCGCTGCGCGGCGGCGTGGCGCTCGCCTGCGCGCTGTACTTCGCGAGCGGCGCCGCGGGGCTGCTGGTCGAGCAGGTGTTCGAGCGGCTGCTGACGACGGTCATCGGGACCTCGGTCGAGGCCGCCGCGATCGTGCTCACGGTCTACTTCGCGGGTGTCTCCCTCGGGGCGCTGGCGTTCCCCCTCGCGCGGCGGGTCTTCGCGAGCCCGCTCGCCATCTACGCCGTCGCCGAGGCGGTCGCGGGCGCGCTCTCGGTCGCGCTCGGGGCGGCGTTCGGGCCCATCCAGCGCGCGAGCGTCGCGTTGCTGCACGCGGTCGGGACCGAGGGCGCCACGCTGACCGCGGCCCGCGTCGTGGTCGCCGCGTGCTTCATCGGGCCGCCCGCGCTCGCGGTGGGCGTGACGTTCCCGGCGGTGTCGGCGTTCGCCGAGGGCCGACCAGAGACGCGCCGGCTGATGACGGTGTTCTATGCGCTCAACGTCGGCGGCGGCGTGCTCGCGGCGATCGTCGCGCCGTATCTGCTGTTTCCCCGGCTCGGGTTGACCACGACCGTCGCGCTCGCGGGCGCGGTGCAGCTGGGGGTGGCGGCCGCGGCGACCGGCCTGGGGGAAGCGCCGAGCGCGCCCCAGCCCGACCATCGACCGCGGGACACCGGGCGCCCTCGTGACCGCCGCCTGCTGCTCGCGCTGTCGCTCGCGTCGGGGGCGCTGGTCTTCGGCTGGGAGGTGCTGTGGGTGCACCTGATCGGCGTGACGCTGGGGATGAGCGTCTACGCGTTCTCGATGATGCTGGCGCTCGTGCTGCTCGGGCTCTTCCTCGGCGGGACGATCGGGGCGGCGCTGCCGTCGCGCGCGCACGGCGACGCGGCGATCGCGCTCGCGTTCCTCGCCTCCGCCGCGGCTTGCTCGCTGGTCTTCCCCGGGTGGAGTCAGGTCGGGGAGCGGCTGCTCGAGGGCGGATCGTTCGTGCGCTCGTTCGCCGACGCCGAGGTGCTCCGCTACAATCAGGCGGCCGTGCTGCTCGGCGCGCCCGCGATGTGCCTCGGCCTCGTGTACCCGGCGCTGCTGCGCTCGCCGAGGTTCCCCGTCGGGGACGCCGCGCGCTTCGCGGCGCGCCTGGGCGTCGCCAACGCGGTGGGCAGCGGGATCGGCGCGATGGGCGTCGCGCACGTGTTGATCCCGCGCATCGGGTGTGAATTCACATATCTTACACTGATCGGGGCCTCGATGGTGCTCGGTCTCACCCTGGCGATGGCGGCGTGGCGGCGCGGGACGGCGCGCGCGGCCCTGGCGCTCGGCGCGCTCGCGGCGACGCTCGCGGCGATGCGGCTCGACGCGCGTTGGGATCGCCTGGCGCTGACCTCGGGCGCGCATGTCTACCTGCACGGGATGTTCGTGAGGAAGGGCACGCGCCTCGATTTCTGGCACGAGGACGCGGTCGGCGGGGTGACCACGGTCGTCGCCAACAAGGGGCCCGACGGCGAGGTCAAGTTCCTGCTCACCAACGGCAAGTTCCAGGGCGCGGATCGCGGCGAGATCGCCGCGCAGACGTCGTTCGCGCTCTTGCCGATCACCGCCACGACCGGGCGAAGCCGCGCGCTCGCGATCGGCCTCGGGACGGGGCACACGTCCTCGGCGCTCGCGGCGATCGGGTTCCGGGACGTCGACATCGTCGAGCTCGCGCCGGGGATGGTCGCGGCCGCGCGCGCGGAGTTCGCGACGCTGAACCACGGCGTCCTCGACGATCCTCGGGCTCGCCTCGTGCTCGAGGACGGGCGCAACTTCCTGCTCCGCAGCGCGCAGCGATACGATCTCGTGTCCATCGAGATCTCGAGCATCTGGTTCGCGGGCGCGACCAACCTCTACAGCCGACAGTTCTACGAGCTCGCGCGCACGCGGCTGGCGACGGGCGGCGTGCTGTCGCAGTGGGTCCAGGTGCACCACACGTCGCGCGACGATTTCCTGTGCGTCGTGCGCACGGTGGCGGCGGCGTTCCCCCACGTCGCGGTGTGGTACCTCGGCGGGCAAGGCATCGTGCTCGCGAGCGAGGCTCCCCTCGCCTTCCGGCCCGACGCGATGCCCGCGGTGCTCGCGGCGAGGGATCTCGACGAGGGCGTCAAGGCGCTGGAGCGGGACGGCGTGGACCCGGCGCGGCTGTTCGAGCGACAGCTCTTCGACGAAGCGACGACGCGCCGGCTGGTCGCGGCCGCGGAACGCCTCGGGGTGCCGATCAACACCGACGAGAACCGCCACCTCGAGTACTCGTCACCTCGCCACAACATCTCCGCGCCGTCGACGGACGAGCTCTTCGCGTCTCTGCGCGCGCTCGCGGCCGAGCCCGCGACGAAGTAAGGGGCCGACCGAATGACGGAGCCGCGCTACCCGTTCGTCCACGTCGACGTGCCCGAAGAGCTGGCCGACGAGCTGTCGATGGCGCTGTTCGAGCTGGGCGCCGAGGGCGTCGAGGTGCGCGACCAGGCGACGCTCGCGCGCGCCGCGAAGCCTGGTGAGGTCACGCTGGTGGCCGCGTTCGCGACGCGAGAGGACGCGGACCGCGCCGTCGCCGAGATCGACGACGAGCTCTGCCCGCGCATCGAGGAGATCGTCGGAGACGCGTGGCGAGACGCGTGGAAGCAGCACTATCGCCCGTTCTCGCTGACGAAGCGCGTGACGGTGCGACCCCCGTGGGAGGCGTACGAACCGACGCGCGCCGATGAGCTGGTGCTCGAGCTGGAGCCGGGGCGCGCGTTCGGGACCGGTCTGCACGCGACCACGTCGCTCGTCGCCGCGGCGCTCGACCGCGTCGCGCCGCGGCTCGACGGCGCGACCGTGCTCGACGTCGGCACCGGCAGCGGGATCCTCTCGCTGGTCGCGCTGGCGCTCGGCGCCACGCGCGCCGTCGCGCTGGACAACGACGAGGACGTGCTGGGCGTGGTCCGCGAGAACGCCGCGCGGAACGGGCTCGCGGCGCGCGTCGAGGCCTCCGCGACGCCGGTCGGTGAGCTCGAAGGCCGCTTCCCCGTCGTGCTCGCCAACATCGAGGCGCGCGTGCTCGTGCCGCTCGCCCGGGACATCGCCGCGCGCGTCGCGGACGGCGGGCTGCTGCTGCTGTCGGGGATCCTCGCGGGGCAAGAGGACGAGGTCCGCGCGGCCTACGCGTCGATGAACGAGTTCGAGCTGACGCGCGACGGTGAGTGGATCTGCCTCGCGCTGACGTCGCCGTGAAGCCGCCGCTGCGCGTGCCGGTGCCCACGCTCACCGAGGGCCGACTCGAGCTCGACGCCGCGACGAGCCGCTACGTGGCGCGCGTCCACAGGCTCGAGGCGGGCGCGACGATTTCCCTATTTTCCGCGGGATTCGAGGCCAGCGCGACGATCACGCGAGCCTGCGCCGACGCGGTCGAGGTCGACGTCGGCCCCCGGCGCGCCGCGGCGCCGCCCCGCGACGTCACGCTCGTGCAGGCGCTCGGCAAGGCAGACAAGTTCGACGCGGTGGTACGCGACGCGACCGAGCTCGGCGCGACGCGCGTGGTGCCCGTGATGACGGCGCGCACCATCCCGAGGCTCGGCGATCGAGCTGACGCGCGGCTCGCGCGATGGCGCGCGATCGCGCTCGACGCGACGCGCCAGTGCGGCAGGGCCAGCGCCCCCGAGATCTGCGCGCTCGAACCGCTCTCGACGGCGCTCGCTCGCCACGCCGCCGTTCGGGTGATGCTGACGCCAGGCGCGCCGAGCCCGCTGGCGCCGCTGCTGCTCGGGGACGCGAGCCTGCTCATCGCGGTGGGGCCCGAGGGCGGCTTCACGCCCGAGGAGCTCACCGACGCCGGGGCGCGGGGCGTGACGCTCGCGCGGCTCGGCGCGACCGTCCTGCGCACCGAGACGGTCGCGGCGGCGGCGCTCGGCGCGGCGCTCGTGCTCGGTGAAGCGTCGAGCGCGTTGCCATCCAGCCCCGATTGAGCGATGCGCGTGGGCATGGCGCGCTCGCTCCGGCTGGTCACCGACATGGAGCCACGCGGCGATCAACCACGCGCGATCCGCGAGCTGGTCAGCGGGTTCGAGCGCGGCCTCGCGCAGCAGACGCTCCTCGGCGTCACCGGCTCAGGCAAGACGTTCACCGTCGCGAACGTGATCCAAGCGCTCGATCGGCCAGCGCTCGTGCTCGCGCCCAACAAGACGCTCGCGGCGCAGCTCTATGGAGAGCTGCGCGCGCTCTTCCCGGACAACGCGGTCCAGTATTTCGTCTCGTACTACGACTACTACCAGCCCGAGGCCTACGTCCCGACGACCGACACGTTCGTCGAGAAGGACGCGATCGTGAACGACGCCATCGACCGGATGCGCCATTCGGCGACGCGGTCGATCCTCGAACGCGACGATGCGATCAT
>CAUJFL010000441.1 GCA_963169165.1 Myxococcota bacterium
GTCACCCTCTGGAGGGGCGGCCTCGCTGGGCTCGGTCTCGCTCGGCAGCGCCGCGACGACGCGGGCCCGCTCGTCGGGTGTCATGGCGTCCCAGACGTCGCGCGACGGCGCGCGCGGATCGTCGAGATCGAGCGTCCATCCTGGGTGCCGCTGGGTCATCGCGTCAGCCTAGCACCGCGGCCTTGGGATACGTTCCTGCCGTGCGCGCCGTCACCGCCCTCGTCCTCCTCGTCACCTCCGTCGTTCTGCTGGCGTGCTCCTCCTCCTCCTCCTCGTCGAGCGGCGAGCCGCCGCCCGCCGCGAGCGAGCCCGAGCTCGAGCGAGAGGCCCGCGACCTCGTCGCGCAGATGACCCTCGCCGAGAAGGTCGAGCAGCTGCACGGCGCGCACCTCTATCCGGTCAAGGGGCTGTGGGAGACACCGCCGAACGACCGGCTCGGGCTGCCTGGGTTGAAGATGGTGGATGGTCCGCGTGGCGTGCGAGCGGGAACGGCGACCACCTTCCCGGTCGGCATGGCGCGCGGCGCGACCTGGGACCCGGAGCTCGAGCGACGGGTCGGAGAGGTGATGGGCGAAGAGGCGGCCGCGCGTGGCGCCGACGTGCTGCTCGCGCCGACCATCAACACGCTACGGCACCCACGCTGGGGGCGCGCGCAGGAGACGTACGGCGAGGACACGCACCACCTCGGCGTGATGGGCGCTGCGTTCGTGACCGGTGTGCAGGCGCACGTCCTCGCCAGCGTGAAGCACTACGCCGGCAACAGCATCGAGGAGACTCGGTACACGGTCGATGTGCGAATGGACGAGCGCACGCTGCGCGAGCAGTACCTCGCGCACTTCGAGCACGTGGTGCGGACCGCCAGGCCCGGATCGGTGATGAGCGCGTACAACCTGGTCAACGGCCAGTATTGCAGCGAGAACGCGCACCTGCTGCGGGACATCCTGAAGGGCGAGTGGGGCTTCGACGGCTTCGTCGAGTCAGACTGGGTGTTCGGCACGCGCAGCACGGAGGCCGCCGCGCTCGCGGGGCTCGACGTCGAGATGCCCGTCGACGCGTACTTCGGCGACGAGCTCATCGACGCGGTGCAGACCGGGCGCGTGCCCGAGGCGACCGTCGACGAGGCCGCACGCCGCGTGGTGAAGAAGCAGCTCGAGCTTCGGCGTGATCACCCGGTGCGGCCCGGACCCGAGATCGTCGAGAGCGAGGCGCACGTGGCGCTGACGCGCGAGGTCGCCGAGCGCGGGATGGTGCTGCTGCGCAACGAGGGCGCCGCGCTGCCGCTCGCGGGCGTCACGTCGCTGGCCGTCGTCGGAGAGCTCGCCGCGCGCGCGAACCTGGGCGACTTCGGCAGCAGCGACGCGAGGCCGTCCGCGGCCGTCTCGCCGCTCGCCGGGCTCGTCTCGCGCGCGGGCGCCGTGCCGGTGACCCACGTCGCCGGACCGTCGCTGTCGGGCGAGGACGTGAAGGTCGTGGCCGCGGCGTCCGCCGCCGTCGTCGTCGTCGGGTGGACCGGCGAGGACGAGGGCGAGCGCATCCAGGACAGCGAAGGAGGCGACCGCACGTCGCTGCGCCTGTCGCCCGAGCAAGAGGCGTTGATCCATGCCGTCGCGGCGATCAACCCGCGCACGGTCGTCGTGCTCGAGGCCGGCGCCGCGGTGGTGGTGCGGCCGTGGGTGGACGAGGTGGCGGGCCTGCTGATGGCCTGGTACCCAGGGCAACAGGGCGGCGCGGCGCTCGCGCGTCTGCTGTTCGGTGACGCCGCGCCCGCCGGTCGACTGTCGATCACGTTCCCCCGTGACGAGTCGCAGCTGCCGCCATTTGACAACTCATCGAGCGTCGTCGAGTACGGCTTCTTGCATGGGTATCGTTACGTCGAACGACAGGGCGCGACGCCCGAGTACCCGTTCGGGTTCGGCCTCTCGTACACGACCTTCACCTTGTCGAACCTTCGCCTCGACGCGGCTCGGATCTCGACCGATGGCGCGACGACGGCGCGCGTCGACGTGACGAACGCGGGCGCGGTCGCGGCGTCGGAGCTGGTCCAGCTGTTCGTCGCGACGAAGGGGTCGAAGGTCGAGCGTGCGCCCCGAGACCTGAGGGCCTTCGCGCGGGTCGAGCTGGCCCCCGGCGAGACCAGGACGGTGTCGTTGCCGCTCGCGGCGAGGGACCTCGCCTACTGGGACGCGGCGAGCGGCGGGTTCGTCGTCGAGGCGTCGAGCGTCGACGTGGAGGCGGCGACCGCGACGGCGTCGCTGAGAGCGCCGCTCGAGATCCGTTGACACGAGGCTCGGGTCACGGTGTTGCCCAGCATCCGCCGACCCTGCGCCCGCGGAGCGGCTATCCTGCCGACCTGATGGCCGCCGCCGCCCCGGTTCCCGCGCGGGCTCGCTCCTTCTCGAGCGAGGCCGCGTTCGACGCGTGGCTCACCGAGCATCACGACAGCGAGCCCGAGCTGTGGGTCAAGGTGCACAAGAAGGGCAGCGGGCTCCCCAGCGTCACGTGGCGCGAGATCGTCGAGGTGTGCCTGCGCTGGGGGTGGATCGACAGCACGCGTAGATCGCTCGATGAACGCTCGTTCTTGCAGCGGATCACGCCGCGTCGGCCGAAGAGCTCGTGGAGCCAGGTGAACCGTGAACATGTCGAGCGCATGGTCACGCAGGGGCGCATGACTCCGCATGGACTCGCGCACGTCGAGGCGGCGAAGCGGGACGGTCGCTGGGACGAGGCGTACGCGCCCCAGCGGAGCACAGAGCTGCCGTCGGAGCTCGTCGCGGCGATCTCGGCGAACGCCGCGGCGGCCGCGACGCTCGCCCGCCTCGACCGCGCGAACCTCTTCTCGCTCGCGTTTCGGGTGCGCCGCATGAAGACTGACGCGGGACGCGAGCGGAAGATCGCCCAGCTGGTGCAGCTCCTCGCGGAGGGCGAGGCGCCCCTCGGCGAGCCCCGGCCCCGCCGCAACTCGAGGACGTTGCCCCGCTGAGCCGTCTCCTCGCGCAAGCCAACCGGATTTTCGGCGGTCGGCTACGAGCGAGCGGCGTGGGGCGCGTGGGGCGCTTCGTGCAGGAGGGTTCGAGGTCGTGACGATCTCCCTCACCCGGCGCGACGCGTCCGCTGCTCGTCGCGCACACGCCGTGCCCACGCGCCGACCTCGGTCGCGCGGAAGTGTGAGACGAGCTCGGCGATCGACGCAGGCAAGCCTTCGAGCTCGCGTCCGTACAGCATCACGGGCTGCAGCAGCGACACCAGCGTCAGATCGGCCGCCGTGAAGCGCTCGCCGAACAGATACTGTCGCCCGTCGGCGAGGCGCGCCGCCTGCTTCGCGAGGAGCTCGTCGAGGCGCCCGCGCATGCGCGCCGCGGCGCGCGGTGACACGTTGAACGCGCGCGCGAGCGCTCGCCGCATGATCGGGTGGGCGCCGCGCAAGAGCGCGCGCTCGGCCCGCCCGAGACCCTGTGACATCACCTCGACGAACAGCGCGGGCTCGTGGACGAGGTGGCAATAGACGAGCCGACGCGCCGTCGTCCCGACCAGCTCGTCGAGCTCGTCTTCCAGCGCGGCGACTTCACTGGCGAGCGCGTCATCTCCCGGATAGAGCCGCGCCGGCTCTGCGAGGCCGCGGTCGACGAACCTCAGGATGTCGGTCGAGTCGGTCAGCGCGCCGTGCGGGGTCAGCAGCAGCGGCACCGTGCGGGTGCGCGTGCGCGGAAGCGTGAAGAGCCAGTGAACCATCGGCACGTGCGCCTCCTCGACGTAGCCGATACCCGCGCGGTCGAGGGCCCAGCGCGCCTTCTCGCAGTAGTGACTCGGGCCGATCGTGACGAGGCGCAGCTTGGGCATGGGGCGCCGCGCCTACCACGCGCGTGGGCCGTCAGCGATCGAACTCGGTCGGCAGGCCGCGGGGATCGTAGGGCCGCTGCGACGCGATGAGGCGCGCGACGCTGACGGCGCGCGCGCGCACGGCCGCGGTGAGCTCCTTGTTCGCGGCGGCGCGCGAGAGCGCGTCGAACGCCCGATGAACACCGAGCGGATCGCGCGGCTCGGTCTGCGTGACCGGACGCAGCGTGATCCCCTCGATGGCGTCGATCACCAGGCTCGCCGTCTCGGGCGGGGACGCCTCGAGGATCTCGGCCAGCCGCCCCATCGCGTATTCGGCGTCGTCGGCGTACGGCAGCGCCAGCATCGCGACGTTGCCCGTCGCGCCCCCCTCTTCGAGCCCGACCATCAGCCCCGCGGCGCCCTCCGATTCGGCCAGCCGCGCGAGCTCGAGCGCGTCATCGGGGTTCGCGAGCGCGGCCTTCCAGTTGGGACGCTCGGCGACGCCGCTGTCCGGTGTGACGGCCGCGTCGGGCGCGAGGTTGGCGGGCGGGGGCGCCGCTGCACCCGTCTGCTTCGCCTCCGACTTGCAACCAGCGGCGACGACGACGAGCGCTGATATACAACACAAAACAAACAGTGCGCGCGGACGCGTCGCGCGGGTCATCGATCCACCAGGATCGTTCGGATCGAGACCGGGCGCAGCGCCTCGTCGCCAGGGAACCTCGCGAACACCTGGAGCTCGCGCAGCCCCGGCTCGCCGTCGAGCGAGAGCTCGATCGAGAAGCGTGAGCCGTCGATCGCGACGGGCTTCGGGGTCTTCCAACCCTTTGGAAAGTAGCTGATGCGAGGAGACGGCATCGAGTAGCTGCCGGTCTTCAGTAGCTCGGCCGGCGAGCGCGCGGCGGGCCACGGCGCGTCCGCGACGCCGACGCCGGCGAACTTGACCGGCCCGCGCACCTCGCCCGCGACCTTGATGACCGCGCCGAGCTTGGCCTTGACTGGCAACGGCTCGTAGCTCCCGTAGTCGTCGACGAACTCCTGCGCGACGCACACGATGCGCGAGCCCGGCGCGGTCGCGAACGCGAGCCCGACGCCCGTGTGACGACCCTCGAGGATGTTGAGCTTGTGACCATCCATCGGCGGCGTCTCGGCCATGAACGCGCGCTGGAACTCCTCGATGGCGGCGGGCTCGAACGGCCCCTCGACGGTCGCGTCGCGGGGTCGGCCGTCGCCGTAGCAGGCGGCGTTCTCCGTGACGAGATCCTCGCCGTGGGCCTCGGTGTAGCGTTGCTCCGGCACCGAGCCGTCGCTGCCCCAGTGCGCGGTGAACCCGCCGCGCGCCATGTCCCGCACGTGGCGCTCGGCGGCGGCGGCGGCGGTCGAGTCCCACGTGAGCGGACCCTTGCCGGCGCGCGCGCGGTCGGCGTTGATGAGCGAGAGGCCGTACCGCTCCGCCTCGGCGCGGGTCAGCAGGTGTGTCGGCCGCTCGATCGGCCCCGCCGCGGCGGCCTGACCCGCGGCGGGGGTGACCGCGGCGGCCGGGCGCGGCTCCGGCGGGGTGCGCGGCGGCGGGCGGCAGGCCGCGAGCGTCAGCGCCGCGGCGGTGACGGCGCGGCGGCTCATTTCACGCGGGTCCCGGGCGGAGGTCCGTCAGGCACGGCCACGAGGCGGAGATCCTCGCTCGGCCCCGCCGCGAGCAACATGCCATGCGACACGAGCCCTCGCGAGAACTCGCGCGGCGCGAGGTTGGCGACGACCACGACGCGCTTGCCCACCAGCGCCTCGGGCGCGAACGACAGCGCGAGCCCCGCGACGATGCGCCGCGGCTCTGGCTCGCCGACGTCGACGCGGAGATCGAGGAGCTTGTCCTTCTTGGGCACCTTGACCGCCGACACGACGACGCCGACGCGCAGGTCCAACTTTCCAAAGTCATCGATCGTGGCCTCGGGTTTGCTGGAGGAGTCCTCCGGCTTCGAGGCGGCGGGCACAGGCCCGGCGACGGGCTCGGCCGAGGGGCGAGCAGGCACCAGGCGCTCGAGCAGCGCGCGGCGCTGATCGTCGTCGATGCGCGGAAACAGCGGCTGTCCGGGCGACAGTGGCGCTCCAGGCTCGCGGCGCGGCAGTGAGGTCGGCCACCCGTCACAGCCCTCTCGCGTGGAGATCGGCGGGAGCGCGAGCTGCCGGCGCATCTCGGCGCACTTGTCGGGCATGAAGGGCCACAGCATCACGCTCAAGGCCTCGCACACCGACAGCAGCGTCGCCAGGATGGTGCCGACTCGCGCGGAGTCTCCCTGCTTCGCCGCGGTCCACGGGGCCGCCTTGTCGACGTATTTGTTGGCGTCGCGACACAGCTCGAAGATGGCGTCGAGCGCGCGGTGAGGCTCGGTGCGACGCATCGCCGCCTCGGCGTCGCGCGACGCCTTCGCCAGCGAAGCGTCGAGCGCGAGCTCGAGCTCGCCCGCTTCGGCGCGCGTCGGCACGCGCCCGCCGGTGTTCTTCGCGCACAGCCCCAGAGTTCGGTTCAGCAGGTTGCCGAGATCGTTGCCGAGCTCGGTGTTCACGCGCATGAGCAGATCCTCGTGGGAGAAGTCTCCGTCCTGACCGAACGACACCGCTCGCAGCAGGTAGTAGCGGAGCGCGTCGGGGGACACCTCGGCGGCGATCTTCAGGGGATCGAGCACGTTGCCGGCGCTCTTCGACATCTTCTCGCCGTCGACCGTGAGCCAGCCGTGCACGAAGATTTGCCTGGGTAGATCCTCGTCGGCGTAGCCCGCGGCCATCAGGAACGCCGGCCAGTAGACCGCGTGGAAGCGGCTGATCTCCTTGCCGATGACGTGAACGCTCGGCGGCCAGTAGCCCTGCTCGTCGAGCCCGAGCGACGTCAGGTAGTTGGCGAGCGCGTCGAACCAGACATAGACGACATGCCGCGGATCATCGGGGACCTTGACCCCCCAGGTGAACGTCGTCCGCGACACGCTGAGGTCCTGGAGCCCGCCGCGCACGAACGCCTTGACCTCGTTGAAGCGGTGGTCCGGCGCGACGAACTCGGGGTGCGCCTCGTAGAACGCGAGCAGCCGGTCCTGAAACCTCGACAGCGCGAAGAAATAGCTCGGCTCCCGCACGCGCTCGACGGGGCGGCCGGTGGGGCTCTTGCCGTCGACCAGCTCCTTCTCGGTGTAGAACGCCTCGTCCGCGACGCAGTACCAGCCCTCGTAGTCGCCGAGGTAGATGTGGCCGTTCGCCGCCACCTTCTGCCACAGCGCCTGGACTCCCCGCTGATGGCGCGGCTCGGTCGTGCGGATGAAGTCGTCGTGCGAGATGGACAGCCTCGGCCACGCGTCGATGAACGCCTGCGCGATCTCGTCGGCGAACGCCTGCGGCGGGACGCCCCGCTCGGCCGCCGCGCGCTCGATCTTCTGTCCGTGCTCGTCGGTGCCCGTGAGGAACCGCACGCGCTCGCCGCGCAGGCGGTGAAACCTCGCGAGCGCGTCGCACGCGATCGTGGTGTACGCCGACCCGACGTGGGGCCTGGCGTTGATGTAGTAGATGGGCGTCGTGACGTAGAAGGCCATGAGGGCGGCGCACCTTGCCCCGCTCGGCCGACCGATGAAAGGCCGATCGCTCGACGAGCGCCTGGAGCGCCCCACAAAACGCGTTCGGCCCGGCACCGATGTGCCGAGCCGCGTCGCATGCGGTGCTCTGCTCTGGGATAACTTGCCGAAGCTGCGGACCACGGCCACGAGCCCGTCGACGACGTCGGGCTTCGACTCGAGATCGGGCGCCGCCGGCATGATGGGGCTCTTGCCGACCGCCGCGCCGCCCATGAGGATCGTCTTCTTGATCTGCTCGTCGGTGACGGAGGCCTGCCACGCCTTGTCGGTGTAGTTGCGGGGCT
>CAUJFL010000442.1 GCA_963169165.1 Myxococcota bacterium
CGGCTGCCCCGCGAGCGCCTACGCCCCCGACGATCGGCCCAACCACGCCGTCACGTGCGTCTCGTGGTGCGATGCGCTCGCGTATTGCGCGTGGGCGGGCAAGCGATTGTGCCAGCGCACGGACGGCAAACCGCTCAAGCCGGAGTACAATGATGCATCCTTGGAGGAGGCTGCGACGCCCGAGGTGAGCGAATGGCATTTCGTGTGCACGAGCGGAGGCAAGTTCAAGTCGACCACGGGTGGGGAGATGCCAAAGGGTTGTGATCCGCCGACTATTTCCGGTACGTTCTTGCCAGACGTCGACGTAACGAAGGCGACGACGTGCGCGTCCCCCGAAAGCGCATTCGCTACCATCGGGTACACGAACGGGGCGCTGGCCGAATGGATGGCAGAGCCGATGACCGACGAGAAGCTCTCTCGGCCGATGGCGATCACCTCGCCCGGTAGGATCGGGGGCACCACCGAGGGCTGCGGCCGCGTCGCGAGCGCGGCAGCGACCGCGAAGGCCGGCGTGCACGGCATCCGCTGCTGCGCCGACTGAGCCAATAGCCCCGGGGCGCGCGCCACCCGGCGGCCGGCCCCTGCGAATCGCCATCACCTCCGACCCGTCATGCGCTCGAGGTCGAGCCTCGGACCACCTCTCCGCCGGCGGCGCCGTCACGGCGGCCGCGGTCAGCGACGTGGCCGTCGTCCCCGTCCCTCTCCACGGAACAGTGACACGGCACCTGGGTCGCGACGCGGCCGCTCTCGGCGCGGGGATGGCCGCTCGGGCCGGGCGATTCACTCGCGAAAACCGTGGGCGATCGGCACCCGGCGGCCCATGCCAAACGCCTTCTTCGTGAGGATGATCCCTGGCGCCGCCTGTCGACGCTTGTACTCGCTCGCGCGGTACAGTGACAGCACGCGGTCCACGGCGTCTGCTGGCAGCCCCTCTTCGAGCAAGCGCGCCCGGTCGTGGCCCTCTTCGAGCATCAACCCGAGGATTCGATCGAGGACAGGGTACGGAGGCAACGAGTCTTCGTCCCGCTGATCGGGGCGCAGCTCGGCCGAAGGAGGCTTGTCGATGGACGCCCACGGGATGCGCTCGCCGTCGCGGTTGAGCCAGCGCGACACCCGCCAGACCAGCGATTTGTACACGTCGCTGATGAGCGCGAGCCCGCCGCACATGTCGCCGTACAGTGTGGCGTAGCCGACCCCGAGCTCGCTCTTGTTGCCCGTGGTCAGCAGCAGCGCTCCGGTGCGGTTCGAGATCGCCATCAGCGTGGCGCCGCGGGCGCGCGCCTGGAGGTTCTCCATCGTGACGTCGCCAGGGGAGGGCGCGCCGAGCTCGTCGAGCAGCGGGGTGAGCGCGGCCTCGTACGCGGCGAACATCGGCTCGATCGACGCCGTGCGGAGCGTGAGCCCCAGGTTGCGCGCGAGCGCCGCGGCGTCCTCGACCGAGCCCGCGGAGGAGTAGCGAGACGGCATCGCGACCCCGAGCACCGCGTCGGGACCGAGCGCGTCGACCGCCAGCGTCGCCACCAGCGCCGAGTCGATCCCGCCCGAGAGCCCGAGCACGGCGCCACGAAACCCACACTTCGTCGCGTAGCCCCGCAGCCCCGTGATGAGCGAGAGCGCGGTGGCCTCCTCGTCGCAGGAGGGCTCGGGCGCCACGCCGCCCACGCAGACCTCCTCGCGAAACGCCGCCGCGCGCATGGCCTGTGACCCGTCGGGGCAGAACAGCGCGCTCCGGCCGTCGAAGACCAGCTCGTCGTCGCCGCCCACCTGGTTCACGAACGCGACGGGCACGCCGTGGCGCGCCGCGATCCGCGAGAAGCGCGCCGGGCGTGACAGGCGCTTGTCGAGCGTGAACGGGCTCGCGGAGAGGTTGACGATCAGCTCGACGTCGCCGTGAGAGAGGCCCTCGAGCGGGTTGGTGCGGTAGGCGCGCGCGTCGTCGTCGTCGTTCCAGGCGTCCTCGCAGATCGTGACGGCGAGCCGGCCCGCCGAGGTCGCGACGACGCGCGTGCCCTGGCCGGGCTCGAAGTGGCGCGCCTCGTCGAACACGTCGTAGGTCGGCAAGAGCTGCTTGTCCGCGTGCGCGACGAGCGCGCCGCGATCGATCACGAGCGCGCTGTTCGCGAGCGCGCGCCCCGGCTCTCCGACGCGCGCGCGCACCGTGCCGACCACGAGCACGAGCCCGCGCGGCGCCTCGCGGACGAGGCGCGCGGTCTGACGCTCCACCTCGCGCAGGAACGCGGGGCGGTCGAGCAGGTCGCGCGGCGGATACCCGGTCACCGCGAGCTCGCCCGTGATCGCCAGCGCGGCGCCGCGCGCCTCGGCGTCGCGCGCGGCCGAGAGGATCCGGTCGACGTTCGCGGCGAGCGCCCCCACCGTGGGATCGAGCTGCAGCAGCGCGAGCTTCAAGTCAGGGCATCCCGGCGAGCAGGGCGTCCCAGCGGTACGTCGTCCGCGGCGCGCGCTCGGCGAGCTCGACGCACAGGGCGGCCATCTCGTCGACGATCCACGTGAACACCTGGGGCGGCAGGAACCTGCCCTCGAAGTCGGGCGCCGAGTTCATGAAGTCGATCGCGTAGGGGACGCCGTCGCGGATCGCGAACTCGACGGTGTTCATGTCGTAGCCGAGCGCGCGGCAGATCGTGCGCGCGTGCTCGACGACCGTGGCCTCGAGCGCGGGCGCGAGCGGCGCCATCGTGCGCTCGGCGCCGACGTAGCGCTCGTGGTGCGGCAGCGAAGGATCCCACCGGAGCGGCAGCACCTGGGTCTTGCCGATGACGACGCAGCGGACGTAGGCGCTCCACTCGATCGACTCCTGCGCGATCATCGTGAGCCGTCCGCTCGCGTCGTACGCGCGGAACAGCTCGTTCATGTCGCGCACCTTGTAGACGTCGCGCATGCCGCCGCCCCAGTGCGGCTTCAGGTACATCGGGAACCCGAGCTCGCGCGCCAGGTCGTCCCACGACAGGGGAAAGCGCAGGTTGCGCAGGCTGTCCGGCGTGATGTCCTCGCCGTAGCTCTTGGACGGCAGCACGACCGTCTTCGGCACCGGCACGCCGAGCCTCGAGACGAGCGCCGTGCCGAACGCCTTGTCGTCGGCGATGCGCCAGAACGGATTGTTGACGACGCGCGCGCCCGCGAGCGCCGCGAGCTTCAGGATCGGCTGGTAGCAGGCGACGTCGTGGCTGATGCGGTCGACGAGCACGTCGTAGGTCGGCGGCCTGTCGACGGAGGTGAGATCGATCGACGCGTACTCGGCCGTCACGGTCGCGGAGATCTCGGCGACGCGCGCGATCAGCGCGTCGGGGAAGGTGCGCTCGCGGCCCACGAGGAGCCCCACTCGCTTCTGCGTCATCTGGGCGCGGAGCCAAGCAGAGCGCGCCCGGGCGGGCAAGCCGCTAGCGGAGCATCCCCATGGCGCGCCGCGCGTCGAGCACGCGCTGCTTCGCGCGATTGGCGAGCAGAAATCCTATCAAGAAGTTCGCGGGCCACATGAAGAGGATCAAGAAGGCGCCGATCCCGCATGTAAATATTGTGACAATTGTGTAGACGGTCCAGAAGCCGAGCGGGTAGCCGATCAGCACCGCCACACCGATCCCGACGTCGCCGATGACGAGGTGACCGATGCCAGGGAGCCCGAGGATCCCGGAGCACAGGAGCTCGAGCAAGAACACCTGGTCGGGATCGTGCCGCGCGAGCGCCGCGGTGGTCGCGTCGACGGGCAGCACATCTGCCGGCCCCGCCCAGCTCGCGTGCGCGCCGGGTGGCGGCCCCGCGCCCGGCCACGCCGCTCGAGGAGGAGGCGGCGCGGCGCCCGGCCAAGCTCCCTGGGGCGGCGGCGGGGGAGGGTACCCCATGGACTGATGGCCAGGCGGGCCGTAGCCAGGCGGGCCGTAGCCGGGCGGCGCGAGCTGCGTCGGCGGCGCGTCGTACGGCGGGGGAGGGGGACCGCTCCCCGGCGGCCAGCCTTGGCTCATGGCTCGGCCAGCGTACTACGACAGCCAGCGCGTGGGACGATCGACGAGGTCGCGCACGCCCACCTCGGCGCACCACGCGGCGAAGCGCGCGCGCGGCACGCCCGCGAACCTGAGCTCGGACAGCGACGTGGCGAACGGGGCGTCGGTCACGAGCGTCGCGAGGCGGCGGTACAGCGCGGCCTCCTCGCGGCGCTCGTCGAGCGTCTCGGCGAGCCGCTCCTTGCCCCTCACGACGACGTCCCAGTCGCTGGCGCGCCGCGGGATCTGGTCGAGGTCGCCGTAGCGCGCGAGCACGATCGACGCCGTGCGCTCGCCGAAGCCCGGCAGCCCTGGGATCCCGTCCGCGCTGTCGCCGACCAGGGCGAGGAAGGACGGCATCGAGCTGGGGCCGAACCCACGCTTCTGTCGGAAGGTCGTCTCCTCGATCACCAGCCGCCGACGCCGGTCGACCTGCACGACCTTGCCCTGCACCAGGCACTGCCCGAGGTCCTTGTCGGGGGTGCAGAGGCGGACCTCGTCGACCTCGCCGGCGAAGCGCGCGGCCGCGGTCGCGAGCGCGTCGTCGGCCTCGTGGTCGCGCATCGAGTGGACCGCGACGCCGAGCGCCCGCACCGCGTCCTCGACCGGGCCCATCTGCTCCACCAGGTCGGGGTCCATCCCCTCGTCGGTCTTGTACCCGGCGAACAGATCGTTGCGAAACGAGCGGATCGGGTTGTCGAACGCGACCGCGACGTGGCTCACGCGCTCGTCGGGATCGTTGAGCATCCCGAGCAGAGACGCGACGAGCCCCACGGTCGCCTTGCGCGGCCGCCCCCGGGGATCGCGGTGGTCGGGGCGCTCGGAGAAGTGGGCGCGAAACAGCTCGTAGGTGCCGTCGACGACGTGCAATTTCACCCGTCGTGTGTAGCACCGCCGCGGGCGCACGCCGCCGCGCGTGCCCGTGCTAAGTCACGCGCCGATGCACCCCATCCTGCTGAAGATCCCGCTGGGCGCCGGGATCACCCTGCCGTACTTCGGGAAGCTCACCAGCCTCCCCATTTACAGCTACGGGGTGATGCTCGGCCTGTCGATCGTCGTCGGGTGGTACCTCACCCTCGGCCTCGCGAAGCGCGACGGGCTCCCCGAGGAGGAGATGGCGAACAACTACGTCTTCACCGCGGTGATGGCGATCGTCGGCTCGCGGGTGCTCTACGTCCTCACGAACCCGGACGATTTCACGAGCGCCGCGGACTGGTTCGCGTTTCGCAAGGGCGGGCTCGTCGCGTACGGCGGCTTCCTCGGCGGCTTTCTCGGCAGCTACCTCTACCTCAAGCGAAAGCGCCTGCCGCTCTTGCCGTGGGGTGACGTCGCGGTCCCCAGCCTCGCGACGGGCCTGATGATCACGCGGATCGGCTGCTACCTCTTCGGCTGCGACTTCGGGCGCACGCTGTCAGACTCGGCCCCAGGGTTCTTGAAGAAGCTCGGGACCTTTCCCCACTGGCAGGACGGGACGCTCGACGCGGGCAGCGGCTCGCCCGCGTGGGTGCAGCACACGCAGGCGCACCTCATCCCGCCCGACGCGCCGCACTCGCTGCCCGTCCACCCGACCCAGCTCTATGAGTCGCTGGTCGGGTTGGCTTTGTTTGGATTGGTGATGTTCCAGCGCAAGCATCAGCGCTTTCGGGGGCAGGTGTTCCTGGTGTTCACGTTCGCCTATGGGGTGCTCCGCTACGCGCTCGAGATCATCCGGGACGACGCCGAGCGCGGCAACTATGGCCCGTCGTGGCCCGAGCACGTGATGGTGCCCGGCGGGCTGCTGGTGCTGGGCGTCGCGTACGCGGTGTTCATGTCGCGCGCGGTCGCGAACAAGGGGCTGCGCGCGGCGACGCAGGCGCTCGCGCTCGTGCCGGGCGTCGCGCTGTACGTCGCGATGAAGCCCGCGAGCTTCGCCGGAGAGGCGCTCGTCAAGCTGTCGACGTCGCAGTGGGTCGCGCTGCTGACCGGCACCGCGGCCGCCGTCGCGTACGGGGTCTTCTGGAACTCGGCGAACGCCCACCCGGCGCGCGCGATGGCGCTCGATCTCTCCGGCTTCTACGAGGTGGGCGGCAAGCCACCCGAGCCCGACGCCGAGCCCGAGGCCGCCGAGGAGCAGCCCAAGAAGAAGCGCAAGCAGCGAGAGAAATCCGACGCGAAGCCCGCCGAGTCCGACGCGCCCGTCGAGCCCGCTGGCGAGGGCTCGGCCACGGAGGCTGGCTGAGTGCGCACGGCCCACCTGCTCGCCGCCGCGGCGCTGCTCGTCGCGACAGGGTGCGCGTCGGCCAACCGCCCGCCGCCACGCCCGCGACCACCCTCGACCGCCGTCGCGCCCGCGCAGATCGACGACGCGGCCTTCGCCGAGGCGGTGCACGCGCTGCTGCGCGACGGCCAGCCGACGCTCGATCGACAGGCGCGGCTCGGCGGGGTCGTGCGTCGTCAGCTCGCGCACGCGACCGAGCGGCTGCGCGCCAAGGAGCGTGAGCGCGGGGTCGCGAGCCTGCTGGGCGCGCTCTACCTCGTGCGTGCGGGCGAGCTCGCGCCGGGGATGCTCGACGGCTCCTCCAGCGAGGCGCTCGCGCTCGCGGTCGAGGTGGTCGCGGCGCGCGGAGACGAGGGCCGGAGCGCGGCGCTGTACGAGCTGCAGCGGCTGGCGGCGCCGTCGAGCCCCGAGGCGCGCGACGCCGAGGAGCACCTCGCGGCGCTCGCTCGGTGGACGACCGAGACGACCTCGACCGACTCGGGCGCCGTCGAGCGGGCGGGCGCCGAGGAGCGCCGTCAGACGGCGCGCTCGCTGCTGCTGCCGACCGACGACTCGTTGAAGGACGCGCTCGGCGCCGCCTCTCGGTGGGTCGACGCTGGCATGGAGCTGCAGGAGCGCATGCGAGGTCAGGAGGGGCGCCCGCGTCGCGAGGACGCGATCGAGAGCATCCGCGCGGTCACGAGCGGCGCCGCGACGGTCGCCGCGGTGTTCCTGCGCCACGGCGACGCGGCGGGCGCGCAGGACGCGCTGAGTCGCGCGCCGATCGACCGGGTCGCGCCGCCCGGGCTCGTCCTCGCGCTGCAGCGCGCGGCGCGCGGAGACGCGGCGGCGTGGCGAGACCTGCTCGAGCTGTTCATGCGGCCCGAGCGCGGCGACGAAGAGACGGGCCTCGATCGAAGCCTGGTGCGCGCGGCGGCCTTCGGCGTCGCCGTCGAGGCGTATCGCAAGAACCCCGCCGAGATCGAGGTCGCGATGCACCTGTCCTCGGCGCTCGCGGGCCTCGGGATGGTCGAGGTCGCGCCGCTCGTGCTCGCGGACGCCGCCGAGAAGACCCGCGACCCGCGCGTCGTCGGCGCGATGCTCGAGGCGGTGGGCGCGTCGGTGTCGCGCGAGGAGGCCGACGGCGACCCTCGGAGCGCGCGTCGCACCTTCGCCGCCGCGTCACGGCTGCTCACGCTGGCCGACCGGGCCGAGTTCGCGGGGCAGCTCCGGCCCTCGCCGAGCCGCCTGCGGGTGCTCGGCGCCGGGATCGACGCGCGCGCGAGCGAGCTCGAGTCCGCGAAGGCGAGCCTCGCGCTCGCGATCGCCAAGGAGCCGCTCGCCGACGCGAAGGCGTTGCTGGCCGAGATCGAGCGCGGACTGGGCCACCGCGACGCGTCCCTCGCGCTGTACCGCGAGGTCGTCGCGTCGCCCGAGGTGAAGGGAGATCGCGGGCTCGAGGCGGAGGCGCGCATCGCGATCGCCGAGCTGCTCGGCGAGGCGAAGACCCCTGGCTCCGAGGCCGTGCTCTCCCAGGCCGCGCAGGCCGCCGTCGACGCCCGGCGCGTCGCGCGTGACGCCCACGAGATCTCGCGCGCCGAGCGCCTGCTCGCGCGCGCGCTCACTCGCGCCGGCGACTCGCTCGGCGCGGCCCGCGCGACCGAGCGCGCGTTCCTCGCCGCGAAGCTGAGCCCGCGCGATCTCGCCGCGACCGCGCTCGACGCGGTGGCGCGCGCCTACGTCGCCCGCGACCTCGTCGGCGCCCGCAAGGCCGCGGGCCAGATGGTCGGCGCGGGACTACGCGACGACGAGGTGGTCTACGCGGCGCTCTGGCTCCACTTCCTCGAGCGCGAGCTCGGGGCGACCTCGGACGGCACCGCGGCGCTGCTGTTCGATCGCGTCGAGGCGGGCGCGAGCTGGCCCGCGCGATTGACCGCGTTCGCGCGCGGTCAGCTCGGTCCGACCGAGCTCGCGGCCGCGGCGCGCACGCCGTCCCAGCGCACCGAGGCGGTCTTCTACCGCGCGCTCTCGGAGCGCGCGAAGGGTGAGCTCGACGCGGCGGCCCCGCGTCTGCGCGAGGTCGCGGCGGCGCCGACGCTGGGGCTCGTCGAGACGCAGATCGCCCGTGACCTGCTCGCGCCGCCTCGTCGCGCCGCGCCGTGAGCGGGCGGCTCGCCCCGTCCCCGACCGGCGCGCTGCACCTCGGCGGCGCGTCGACCTTCTTGATCGCGTGGCTCGAGGCGCGCACGCGAGGCGTCCCGTTGAGGATGCGCGTCGAGGATCTCGACACACCCCGCGTGCTCGGCGGAGCAGAGGCCCGCATCCTCGACGATCTCGCGTGGCTCGGCCTCGACTGGGACGGCGAGCTGCTCCGTCAGTCCACGCGACGCGCCGCGTACGAGGCCGCGCTCGCGCGCCTCGACGCCGTCGGCAAGGTCTACCCGTGCGACTGCTCGCGCGCCGAGATCGCGCGGATCGCCAGCGCACCCCACGAAGGCGAAGAGGTTCGCTATCCGGGCACCTGCCGTGATCGCCCGCGCAGCCGTCCGTGGCGCCGACCGCCGGCGCTGAGGTTCGCGGTCGACGAGGGGTGCGTCGAGTCGTTCGTCGACGGGCTGCTCGGCCCGCAGACGTCGCGCGTCGACCTCGACGCCGGCGACTTCGTGCTTCGCAGGGGCGACGGCGTGTTCGCGTACCAGCTCGCGGTGGTCGTCGACGATCTCGCGATGGGGATCGATCACGTCGTGCGCGGCGCGGACCTGCTGTCGTCGACCGCGCGCCAGCTCGCGCTGATCCGCGCCCTCGGCGGCCATCCTCCCGAGTATCTCCACGCGCCGCTCGTCGTGGGAGCCGACGGCGCGCGCCTCGCGAAGCGCGCGCGCGGGGTCTGCGTGCGCGATCACCGCGACGACGGCCTGCGAGGCGATGAGCTCGTCGGCAAGCTCGCGGGCGCGCTCGGCCTGTCGGATGGCGATCCGATCACGCCCCGCGAGCTGTTGCCGCGCTACGACCGCGCCAGGCTCCGCCGCGGTCCAGTCCGCGCGTGAGGGCGGCCTACCGCGACGCTCGACGATGCACTAACAGAGCGAGCGTCATGCGCCGCCCCCTCACCCTCGCGCTCTGTGTCGCCGCGGCGTTGGGCTGTCGGCGCTCCAGCACGGGCGGCCCAGGCACCTCGGCGCAGCCGAGCGCGAGCGCGTCCGCGGCGGCGCCCGACGCGACCCCGGCGCGCCGCTGCGCGCTCGCGCCCGACGGCGCGTGGGTGACGCTGGGGCGCGAGGCGAGCCCGAACGGCGACGAAGATCTGCTCCCGTTCTCCGTGCAGGTCGGCTCCGCGGCGGCGCACGCCCAGGGCTTCGCGGTCGGCGCGCTGATGCCGCCGGCGGGCGGCCCCGCGACCACGGCCGTCGTGCTGGTCGACGCGGACACCCGCACGTCGAAGACCATCGCGCTCGGCGCGGCGCACGGCGACACCGAGCCTCCGCTCGTCGTCTCGTCGCGCGCGGGCTTGTTCGCCGCCGTGCTCGAGTCGAGCGGCTCGCGGCGCAGCCTTCGCGTCGCGCGCGTCGACGGCGAGCGCGTCACGTGGGGACCGTCGTTCGAGCAAGGGCGCGACGAGTCGATGGCGTTCGATCTCGCGGTCGGCGAGCCCCGCAGCGTCGCGGTGTGGGATGACGACGCGAGCGATCCCGAGCGTGGGGTGATCCGCCTCGCGACCTTCAACACGAAGGAGCTCGCCGCGCCGACCCCCGCGCGGAGCCTCACCGACAAGAAGACC
>CAUJFL010000443.1 GCA_963169165.1 Myxococcota bacterium
ATCGCCCACGCCACGGGTGGAGCGTTGCTCGCTGGCGGCCTGGCCGCGCTTCTCTCTGAAGACAGCAAGACGGCCTGGTTGGCCGCCGCGGGGGGAGCCTGCGTGTTCCGCCGCATCGTGATCACCGATTCCGCCGCATCGTGATCACCGATTCCGGCATCATGATCGCGCCGTCCGTGTGCTCGTGATCGCGCCGCGGCCTGGACGTGTGTTCAGGTACGGTGGCGCGCCGGCTCGACACCGGCGGCGAGTCGGAGCCGGCGTTCCCGAGGTGCTTCGCGCCGCCCTTACCGAGGAGGAGCGCGATGGCGACGGAGCGATTGGACATGATTCGAGTGCGGGAGATCCTGAGGCAGAAGCTGGTGGACGGGCGGTCGCACAGGGCGATCGCGGCGAGCCTGTCGTTGAGCGCAGGGACGGTGGGAGGGGTGTGCTCGCGCGCGAAGCGACTGGAGGTGACGTGGGAGCAGGTGAGCGAGATGTCAGACGCGGAGGTCGACGCGAGGCTGTTCGGCGCGCGCGCCGGCGCCGTGGAGGAGCGGCCGACGCCGGAGTGGCGCGAGGTGCACGCGGAGCTGCGGCAGAAGGGGGTGACGTTGACGTTGCTGCACCTCGAGTACCTGGAGCGGCACCCCGACGGGCTTCGATTCTCGGCGTTCTGCGATCGCTACGCGGCGTGGCGCGACCGTCAGACGCCTTCGATGCGGCAGTGCCACGTCGCGGGCGACAAGATGTTCGTCGACTACGCGGGGCACAAGGTCCAGCTGGTCGACAAGGAGAGCGGCGAGGTGCGCGGCGTGGAGCTGTTCGTGGCGGTGCTGGGCGCGAGCAACCTGACGTTCGCCGAGGCGACGGAGACGCAGCGCGTGCCCGACTTCATCGGGTCTTGCCGGCGCGCGTTCGAGTTCTTCGGGGGCACGACGAGCGCGATCGTCCCCGACCAGCTGAAGAGCGCGGTGGTGAAGTCGGACCGCTACGAGCCAGAGATCCAGCGCACGTTCCACGAGTTCGCGGAGCACTGCGGCGCCGTGGTCATGCCGGCGCGTCCGCGACGCCCGCGCGACAAGGCGAAGGTCGAGGTGGCGGTGCAGATCGTGGAGCGATGGGTCCTGGCGCGGATGCGCAAGGAGGCGTTCCACAGCCTGGGCGAGGCCAACGTGCGGATCGCGGAGCTGCTGCGCGAGGTCAACGAGCGCTTCGTGATGCGCACCTACAAGGCGACTCGCCGCGAGCTGTTCGAGCGGATCGAGCGAGGGGCGCTCCGCCCGCTGCCCACCGAGCCCTTCGAGGTCGGCGCGTGGAAGAAGGTGCGCGTGCACTTCGACTACCACGTCGAGGTCGAGCATCACTTCTACTCCGTCCCGCACACGCTCATCGGGGCGAAGCTCTGGTCACGGCTCACGCCCGCCGCGGTGGAGCTCTACGACGGTCACGCACGCGTCGCCGTGCACGCGCGCAGCCACGTGCGGGGGCGGCACACGACGCGCGACGAGCACATGCCCGAGGCCCACCGGCAGCACGCGGCCTGGACGCCAGCGCGGTTGGTCTCGTGGGCAGAGAGCAACGTCGGCGCGAGGGCCGGCGAGCTGTGCGCCGCGATCCTGGAGAATCGCCGTCACCCGCAACAGGGCTACCGCGCGTGCCTCGGGATCATCAGGCTCGCGAGGCGGCACGAGCGCGGGCGCGTGGAGGCGGCGTGCGCGAAGGCGCTCGCGGTGCGCGCGTACTCGTCTCGCTTCGTCGACAACGTCCTGCGCCACGGCCTCGATCGCGTCGAGGCCGTCGAGGCCGTCAACGGGGCCACGTCCGTCTCGGTGGCAGAGCACGAGAACGTGCGCGGCCCCGGCTACTACCACTGAAACTCACGGATGCCGCAAGCGCGCGCGCCGCCGAGCGAGACGACAGTCCCGCGCTCCTGCTCCCCACTCCATCCAACACGAAGAGCCAATCCATGCTGAAAGAGCCGACCGTAGAGAAGTTGAAGAAGCTGCGCCTCACCGCGTTCGTCGCAGAGTACGAGGTCCAGGGCCGCGACCCGACGTTCACGACCATGTCCTTCGACGAGCGCCTGGCGTTCCTGGTCGACGCCGAGTTCGACGCTCGCGACGACAAGCGCCTCAAGACCGCCCTGCGCGACGCCAAGCTCCGAATCTCCGCCGCCTGCATCGAGGGGATCGATTTTCCTCCCACACGCGCCCTCGAGAAGTCGGTCGTCAAGAAGCTCGCCACCGGGGCGTGGGTCCGCGATCACCAGACGGTGATCATCTCCGGCGCGACGGGCACCGGCAAGACCTACATCGCCTGCGCGCTCGCTCACGACGCCTGCCGCAAGGGTCACCGCGCGCTCTACCGGCGCGTCCCCCGCATGTTCGAGGAGCTGAGGCTCGCCAAGGCCGAGGGCGTCACCCACAAGCTGCTCGCGCGCTTCGCGCGAGCGGACGTGCTCGTCCTCGACGACTTCGCCATGGCGCCCATGGCCGAGGTCGAACGCCGCGACCTCCTGGAGATCCTCGAGGACCGATACGGGCGTCAGGCCACCATCCTCACGAGCCAGCTGCCACCTGAGAAGTGGCACGACTACCTCGGCGATCCCAACGTCGCCGACGCCATCTGCGACCGCATCCTGCACCACTCGCCGCGCCTGATGCTCAAGGGCCCCTCGCGGCGCAAGGACCCGCCTGACGCGCTCGGTGAGCTCGCTGGGGCGGCGTCGCGGGAGAGGTGAACGCGGTCTGAAGACGTCGACGCCGCGCCCACCCTCGGCGCGCACACGCCCCCCCGCGCCTGGGGGCGGTTTACGAACGGCCGCCGGAACGGGTAGAGTCGCCCGGCGTCGGGCGGTCCTCGGTGACCTCATGGCGCTTTGACAACCTGCACCTCGAGAGCGTCGCTTCGCTCCGATCACGATGCGGCGGACGGAGCGATCACGATGGGCGGAATACGCAAGCCGAACGCCGATCTCGTCGCCTTGCGCGCCGAGGAGCACCGCAAGATGACGACCTGCGCGGTCGTCGACAAAGCCAAGGGCCGCTACCGCATCCCAGTCGATCGGGCCATCGATCTGCTCTCCAAGAAGGGCCGCGACGCCTTCCCCGTGCTCACGCCCGACCCGGCGAACGCCTGGGTGAACGGGCCTCCGCCCGCGGCGTCCTCGGCCTCGCCCCCGGAGCCCCCGGGCAGCGGGAGGAGGTGCGGCGCCTCCTCGGGGAAGCGGTCGAGGGCAGAGCCTCCGCGCCGTGGACGGGGGTCGACGACGCGGTCGAGCCAGAGGGCGAGCTGGGCCGAGAAGTCGGCGAGGTCGCGGAACGAGCGGCCGTTGAGGAAAGAGCGCTCGTGCTCCCAGAAGCTGCGCTCGACGCGCGGCTTGGCGTTGGGCAGGCCCCGCACGGCCGCGGGGCGCAACGCCGCGCTCGGCAACGACGGCGCCAAGCCCACGGACGGGGCGCAGGATGACCTCGAGCCCGAACCCAAGCCCGCGCCGCCCCCGAGCCATCCCGCGCCGCCGCCTCGCCCCCGTCCGAAGCCCACCGGGCGGCGCGACCTGTCGGTCTCCTCGCTCCCGAGAGTGGTGGTGGAGCTCCGCGACCCGAACCTCGAGAAGCGAGGCGGCTCTTCACGCCGACGTACGCCATCGTGCAGAGGCTGCTCGCCGCCAAGCGCGACCTGCGGCTCGAGAGGGAGCTCGGACAGCTCGACGCGTACGACGCCGTGATCCTGGACGACATCGGCTACGTGCAGCAGAGCCGCGAGGAGATGGAGGTGCTCTTCACCTTCCTCGCCGAGCGCTACGAGCGCCGTAGCGTGATCATCACGAGCAACGTCGGGCGGTCGATCCGCGCGCGGCCGCTGCGCGCCCAGGCTCACTCGCGCTCGCCCAGCATCCGGGCCCGCGCCGCGTGGACGGCGGCGAGGTAGGCCGGCCCGAGCGGCGCGACGAGGCGCGCCTCGAACTGCGCCTCGAGATCCCACAGCACGGCCGACTCGGCGCGGTGGGCCTCGGGGCCTGCGCCGCCGTGATCTCGGCGGACCAGCCACTCGGCCACGCAGCGCGTTTCTCGTCTCGTAAGCGTCGAACAAACCTGTCGTATCGCGACTGGAGAATCCCCGATGTGGAGTCGGGCAAGTCCTTCCAGCGCGGAGCGTCTCCCATCTCCTCAACCTCGTCGGCAGCCGTCTCGCGAAGCGGAGAATCCTTGAGTTCCTCGCGCAACCGCTCGTGATCTTCTGCAGTGAGCTTGATCTGCCAGGTGCCATTCTCAGCGCGCCGAAGGTGGAAGTTCCTCGTGACGACGTGGTCAAAGAAGTCGGCTTCGGTCACCGCCGTCATCGTCTTGAACTCGTACCTCTCCGTGTACGTTGCTATCTCCTCGTGAGAGATCTCCTCGTATCCCTCGGCTTCCTCGCTGGCTTTGATCTCGGCTTGCCGCTTCTTCTCCAACCGGGAGGCGAGCATCCAGATGAGGACCAAGACGGAGAGCCCGATCGCGTATTCCACGGGCCCATCTTACCGCCGCGCGGCGCCAAGGTCCGTCCACGATCCCCTCTGTTCATGCGAGCGGAGGAACGACACGCCGAGCGGTGCCCCCCGCGGATAGGAAATTCAAACGCCCCCCACGAACGCCGCCGACGCGCCACCCGAGGCAGACGAGCGCCGAACACGCTCGTCGCCGCCCGGCGGACGACCGCCGAGCACGCCCGTCGCGGCCCACCCCGCTGCCGCGACGACGCGCGTCGCGACCCGACGACCGGTCGAGGACAGCCGAAATCGCGAAGTTCAGCGGCATCGCCGCCAAGCTACCACACGCCCGCCCCGCGAGATCATCGCCGGTCTCGCCG
>CAUJFL010000444.1 GCA_963169165.1 Myxococcota bacterium
GGTCGCGCCCGCGTCGAGCGGGGTCGTCTCGGCGCGCACCCAGCCGTCCCCCGCCCACTCGAGCTTCGACGCGGCGACGCCGCCGTCGTCCGTCGCGAGCGCGACGCGCCCCTCGCGCGTGTGGCCCGCGGAGATCTCGGCGAACCGAGACACGATCGCGGCGGTGGGGATCGCCATCTGAAAGTCGCCCGTCACCTTGCGATCTCCGGCGTTGAAGTACGTGGTCGACGCGCGCGTGGTCGCGAGCTCGCCGTCGATGCGCACCTCGACCTCGTGCGCGCGGATGGCGAGCGGTGAGCCCGGCTCGTCGGCGCGCGTCCGTCCCCACAGCTCGCCGATGGCCGCGCGCGGCTTGCCGCTCGCGCTCCACGGCGTCGCCATCCCGCCCGTCCAGTCGAGGAAGGCCTTCTCGGGCTCGACCTTCACCGAGTCGCCGAGCGTCGCGGTCTCTCCGGTGTGCACGCGGTGCTCGCCGCCTCGCTGCACGACGACCTCGCCACGCGTACACGTCGCCTTCTTCGCGGCCGCGTCGAGGGCGACCGTCGCGCCGGTCACGACGAGCTCGACGCCGGCGATCGACACGACGCCGCGCCCCGCGCTCGGTCCCTCGACGAACGCGCGCCCGCGCTCGAGCCGCGGTCCAGGCGCCGCGAAGACGACGCGCGTGTCGCGATCGAGGACGAGCATCGTGCCGTCGTCGAGGCGGGCGCGTCCTCGGCCTTCGCGTCCGGTCTCGAGCACGTCGCCCGCGCCGAAGCGAGCGACGTTCGTGACGGCTCGCCCGCCGACCGTCACCGGCGCGTGGACCGCCTGCACCTCGCCTGTCGAGAAGGTCACCTTGCGCGCGCGCGGGCCGCGCGAGTCGAGCGCCACGAAGCCGAACGCGAGCGCGTGAAACAGCAGCGCGATCCAGATCGGCCATTGCTCGACGAGCCGCTTCATCGGCGCACCTCCGTGAGCGCGCCCGCCTCGAGCTTGAAGCGCCGCGCGCTCTCGCCCCGCGCGAACGTGACCGGCACCCGGACGATCCGCTCTGCTGTCCCGCCCTCGCCGATGAGCGCGGTGACGATCAGCTCCGCGCCGAGGCGGGCCGCGTGCTCGGCGTCCGCGGCGTCGACGCGCACCTCGAGCTCGGCGCCGGGCGCGAGCGCGACCTCGGAGACGCCGAGCTGCGGGTCAGCGTCGCGGGAGGGCATCATCGCTCCAGGTCCGCCCGCCCAGAGCGTCGGGCGGAGCTCCGGGTGAGCCCACGTGACGATCACGCGCGCTCTCGAGCTAGCCGCTTCGGCGCCCACCACCCTCGCGGCCCGCTCGCGGAGCCGATCGGCCTCCTCTGTTCGTCCTCCGGCGCGCGCCGCGTCGCGCGCCCAGGCGAGGAACACCGCTCCAAACGCCCGCGCCGTGCGGCCCGTCCCTCGCTGTCCGTCGGGCGCGCTGCCCGCGCTCGCCTTCTCGATCCATTTCACCGCCTCCTCGACGCGACCGAGCCCTTCGTTGGCGGCGGCGATGGAAACGGCGACGGTCGCGTCGTCTGGCGTCAAGCGCGCGAGCGTCTCGTACTGTCGGAGCGCGTCGGCGTACCACCCGTGCGCGCGGAGCAGATCGCCGAGGCGGCGACGGGCGATCGGATCGTCGGGCGCGAACTCGACGATCTCGCCGAAGGTGCGCCGCGCCTCCTCGGCGTCTGCGTCGGTGCCGCCGTGCTTCGCGAGCCGCAGATAGTACTCGCCGACGCCCGTGCGGAGCTCGGTGGACGCGAGCGGCAGCGCCCTCAGCCTCCGCGCGAGCGAGCGCCCGCCCGCGACGTCGCCGGCGTCTTCGAGGGCGTCCAGCAGCCGGAGCGCGACCTCTTGATCGTCTGGCCACCTGGCGGTCAGTGCGGTCAGCGCGCGCACACGTGACGCGGCGTCTGGCTCGGCGACGATCTTCGCGAGCGCTGCTGGTTCCATGCGACGGAGGCCGAGCGCGTCGTGCAGCTCGCGGAGCTGTGCGGGTGTGCGAGCCCGCGCCAGCAGCGAGCGATAGGCGAGATCTCCCGCCATCGTCTCGGTGCCGAGCGCGCGCCACAGCTCGACCTGCGCCTTGATCGCGGGCAGCGCGTCGAGCATCAACGCGAGCAAGCGAGCGCGCTCACGCCACTCGAACGCTTCGCAAGCGTCGAGCGCCGAGGTGTACACCCGCCGCACGTTGCCTGGGTTGGCGCCTGCGCGCGCCAGCCGCTCGCGCCACAGCAGCGCCCGCTCCTCGAGCGGCAGCCACGCGGCGGCGCCGCAGCGCCGCGGCTGATGGCCGACGTCGCCGAACCTCACGACGACGGCAGGAGCGCTCGCCGGAGGCGCCGCGCCCGAGCCGGGGCTGAGCTCGATCGACACGGTCGCCGTCGCGGCGCCGCCCTCGGGCCTGGGAAACGACAGGCCCTCGAGCGCGCGCGAGATGCAGCTGATCGCGCCGGCGTCGGGGATGGTCCCGGTCGCGGACGCGCTCGAGCTCCCGTCGGTCGCGATCGCGAGCTTCACGGATACGCTCCCGGCGAGCACGGGGTTCGACTGGAGCGGCTTCTCGTAGCACGAGCGCACCCGACCGAGGTTCTGCCGCACGATACGCGCGACGACCTCGGGGGGGAGGCGTCCGGCGACCGTGGGCGCGCCGAGCTTGATCGAGGGAGGCTTCTCGCGGTGCGCGCCGCCAAGGCGTCCGCCGCCGGAGCCGAAGCCCTGTCCCGTGCCGACCCCGGCGCCGTGTCCGAGCGTTCCGATCGAGCCCAGTCCTATCCCATCACCTCGACCCCCTCCGCCTTCGCCCAGCCCGGACAAGCCAAGCCCTCCCGCGCCGACCGAGTCGCCGATCTCGCCTCCCCACGCGCTGCCCCGGGCGGCTGCGCTCTTGCCGTTCGCGTCCGCCTCCACCGGCTTGTCAGCGGGCGGAGCTGGAGGGGACGAGGGAGCGTCGTCGCGGCCCCAGGCCTCGCCGCCCTTGCCCGCGCCGGGGTCGAGCAGGCCGATCATCCCGAACTCGGCGGCGTCGCGGAGCGCGGCCTGGCGCGCGAGCGCGGGATCGTTGTCGGCGGGGCCCTTCACCGCGTAGCGACGGTTGGTAGGGTTACCCATCGAGCCCTCCTCGCCCTTCGCGCGGGTCCCGGTGCCCCCCTCTTTCTGCTCGGCGGCGGGCGTCTCTTCTTCGCGGGCGGGGGTCTCCTTCTCTCGCTCTGCCTGCAGCTCGCGCTTCGTCGGCACATATAGCGAGGTGAACGGCGTGATGACCCCGTGCCTCGTCCCGACCTCGACGACCGCCGCGCGACCGGCGCCCTCGTCGAGCAGCTGCGAGAGCCTCTGCTCGGCCCAGCGTCGTCCCAGGTCTCCGTCGTCGTCGAGCTCGCGGACCTCGACCGGGAGGACGACGTCCCCGCCGACGCCCTTCAGCGTGACCTGCTTCGGCGGCGCGCCCGTGAGACGCCCGACGAGGAGCGCCGTCTCGCCGCGCGTGAGCGCGCCGAGCTCGCGTGGCATCACGCGCTCGACCGAGGCGCCGAGCTCGACCGAGGCCCCGAGCCAGGTCGGGCGCTCGGCCTCCTCGAGCAGCCTGAGCGCCGCCCGCGCCGCGTCGCTGCCGTCGCTCACGCGCAGCGAGAGCGCACCGCGCGACAGACCGTGGAGCATGCTCATCGACGCCTCGTTGCCGACGCCGATGGTGAAGAACCGGACCTGGTTCGGCAGCCGGTCGAGGCGCGCGCGGATCGCCGGGAGCGCGAGCTCGCCGACCGTGGGGCGACCGTCGCCGAGGTACACGACCGCGGACCTGCGCTTCGGATCGACCGCGCCCGCCGCGTCGGCGAGGAGCGCGCCGAGATCGGTCGCGCCGCTGCGCTCGAGCCTCGCGAGACCGGACGCGATCGCCGCGCGCCGCGCCTCGTCGAGCGGAGACATCGACTCCGAGCCCGGCGCGACCCCGCGCAGCCCCGTGTCGCCAGCCCAGACCGCGACGCGATCTTCGGCGCCCAGGTGGGCGAGCAGCGCGCGCGTCGTCCTGCGGGCGAGGTCGAGGGCCGACGGTGACGTCGCCGCGGAGGCGTCGACGACGATCGCGAGATCGAGCCCGCCGTTCGGCAGCGGCGCCTCTCTCGCGCGGACCGGCAGCAGCAGGTAGTCGGCCTCCTTCTTCGCGTCTGCCTTCGTCGGCGCGCGGGCCTCGGGCGCCAGCGTCTCGGGATCCAGCGCGTGCTTCGCGCGGACCATCGTCGCGACCTTCGGGCCGTCGTCGAGCAGTTCGAGCGAGAAATCGGCGCGAGGGATGGTGTCCCACTTGTGCACCGTGACGATCGAGCCTTCGCGCACTCCGTCCATCCCCGCGCGCACCTCGGTCGCTCGCGCGCGGCGCAGATCGACCTTGATCGTGAGCTCCTCGATGCGGGGCAGCGTGGCCTCCGCGCCCTCGGCGGCCATCGGGTAGGTGTAGAGGCGCCGCTCGCCGCGCGCGCCCTGGCGGCCGAGCCACTCGGCGTAGCGAGTGACGACCCTGCGCGTCGCGCCCGCCGTGATCGGGTAGAGCCGCGCGCGATAGACGCCGGGCCCGTCCCACTCGAGCAGCGCAGGATCCTCGGTCGAGCCGGCGTAGACGTTGGACTGATACTGAGCGGCGGCGGCGGCGCGCTCCTTCGAGCGACCCCACACGAGCTCGCCGTCGCGATCGACGCCGAAGCGATGCAGCGTCGCGCCGTCGGGGGTGCGAAACCGGTACAGGCCCTCGACGGTCGAGCCGCTCGGGTTGAAGAACACCTCGTCGACCTCGGTGGTGGCGAAGTCCCCGTCGATCGTCACCCGCACCTCGAGCTTCTGGATCGACAGCGGGAACCGCGGCGCGCCCGCTGCGCCCGGGTCTCGCGCGCCGACCGTGCCGACCCCGAACGGCGCGGGACGAGCGGCGGGATCGGCCGTCGCGAGGCCGCCGGTCCAGTCTTCCCACACGAGCTCGGGCGCGACCGTGGCCTTGCCGTCGACGGCGACCGAGAGCGCTTCGCCAGGGCCCGCGGCGGTCCCCGCGTCCGTCCTCACCCCGCCGCGCAGCACGTACGCGCGCGTCGCTCCGTCCTTCGACACCTCGACGCTCGCGCGCGCGTCGGCGAGGTGCAAGACGCCCGCGTGCGGCACGGACAGCTCGGCCTCGACAGGCCCGAGCGCGTCCACGAACGCGCGCCCCTCGCGCAGCACGACGCCGTCGGCGCCGAGCTCGAGCGAGCCGGGACCCGCGACCAGGTAGGTGGCGCCGCCGTCGCGACGAAGCCACGCGAGGGCGCCCGGGGCGAGCTGCACGCGGGCTCCGTCGGACAATCGCTCGCGGGCGAAGGGCTCACGCGCGGCCTCGCCCGGCGGCGCCACCATGACGCCGCGCCGCACCGCCCGCAGCTCCGCGAAGGTTCGCTCACGCGGCGCGAGCGGCCTCGGCGGCTCCTGGCAGGCGGTGATCGAGGACAGCAGCGCGACGAGAGGCAACGCGTGGGCTCGCATGTGACTCCTTCCGAGTGGGCTCTCACCAGGTGAGTTCCCGCAGACCGTCCCCAAATCGACGCGGCGTGGCCCCAGGCCGCGCCGAGTGAAGCCGCGATGCTAGCGCGCCGCGCGTCGAGCTGGGAACGATGAGCGGCGCCCCCGGCAAGAATCGAACTTGCGACCAACGGTTTAGGAAACCGCTGCTCTGTCCCCTGAGCTACGGGGGCGGCGGCGCGCGGATCTCATGGATCGCGGTGCGGCGCAAGGGTGCCATGTTGTGCCAGGGCCGACGTCGGCGCCACCGCGAGCGCGCGACCAGGCGACCGAGGCTCGCGCGGCGAACGAGGTGGCCCGAAGCTTGCGACGCGAGGTGGAAGGAGGCCACCCATGAAGACTCGCACCTGTCTCTTTCACTTGACCTCGACGCTGATGGCCGTAGCGCTCGTCGCCTGCGGCGGCGGCTCGGACGCGACGATGTCGGCCGCCGGGGAACCGACCGGCGGCAACCTCCCGCCGGCGGGTGACGGAGCGGCGGGGTCCAACGGCAAGGACGGCCGCCCGGTCTCGTACGGGGGTAGGGGTGGAGGTGGCGGCAGCACGGGCGCGCCGTGGGGCAACGCGAGCGGCGCCGCGGGAGCGAGCCAGAGCTTCGGAGGGACGTCGGCCGCGGCGGGCGGATCACCCACGAGCCCGGGTGGGGCCGCCGGCGCGACCCAGCACGCGGGAGCGGGCGGAGAGGCGGGCGCGGGCGGAGCCGACGCGTGCGCGCAGCTCGATCCGACCCAGTCGATCACGCTGTACCAGTCTTCGGACGACTCGAACTCGATGGCGTCGCCGGCCATCGTTCGCAAGGCGCTGATGGCGGGCAACCGCTACGTGGGCGGCTTCGTGCGACCCTACGAATTCCTCAACTATTATCGGATCGACTACGAGCCGGCGGAGGCCGGTCACGTCCGCGTGGTGCCCCAGCTGCGCGCGGGCGCGAACGAAGGAGAGTACACTCTTCAGGTCGCCATCCGCGCGCCGTCGTCCCCGAAGGTGCGCCGGAAGATGAACCTGTCGTTCGTGCTCGACACGTCGGGCTCGATGGCGGGCGACCGGCTGTCGCGTGAGCGCGCCGTGATGAAGACGATCATCGGACAGCTCCAGCAGGGTGATCTGGTGTCGATGGCGACGTGGAACACGAGCCAGCAGGTGCTGTTCGACGCGCACGTCGCCTCCGGCCCCAACGATCCGACCCTGCTCGCGGCGACCGACGCGCTCACCGCGTCCGGGGGCACCGATCTCTCGGGCGGCCTGAACAAGGGCTACGCGATGGCGCAGGCGGTCTACGACCCCAACTACCTGAACCGCGTGGTCGTGATCACCGACGGGGAGGCCAACGTCGGCGTGACCGACGCGAACATGATCGGCAAGGCGAGCCACGCGGCCGACGACGAGGGCATCTACCTGGTCGGCGTCAACGTGGGCGACGTGGCGGGCGACGGCTTGATGAACATCGTCACTGACAGGGGGCGGGGCGCGTCGGTGTTCATCGACACGGTCGCCGAGGCGGAGAAGATGTTCGGTTCGCGCTTCGACGAGACGATGGAAGTCGCCGCGCGCGGCGTCCGCCTCGAGCTGACCATCCCGTGGTACCTCAAGCTGGAGGCGTTCTCGGGCGAGCAGTCGTCGACGAACCCGGAAGAGGTCGATCCGCAGCACCTGTCGGCGGACGACGCGATGGTGTTCAACCAGGTGTTCTCTGCATGCTCCTCGAGCGTCGTGTCGCTCGACGACACCATCTCGGCCAAGGCCACCTGGCAGACGCCGCTGACGCACCAGCCGCGCGAGGACGCGGTGTCGTTCAAGCTCTCCGAGCTGCTGGAGGCCCCCGCGCCGCAGCTGGCGAAGGGCTCGGCGATCTTCGCGTACGCGATGGCGCTGCGGAAGGCGCAAGGGCTCTCGACGCTGGACGCGAAGAAGCTGATCGCCGACACGCTGGCCGCGGTCGACGCCGCCAACCCCGGTGGCGCCGACCCCGAGCTGACCGAAATTGCGACTCTGTTGAAGAAATACGACAGCCTTTTGTGACCCACGCACGAGGCGGGGACGGATATCGTCGAGCGTGTGAAGCACCCGCGCGCGATAGCCGTCCTGTCCCTCGCTCTGTTCGCCGCGCTCGCAGCTTGCGGTGACGGCACCGTCGACGAGCCTCGCCTCGGCGAGGACACGTCGTCGCTGACCCTGGCCGAGCGCATGGCGCGCTACGCGAAGATCCGCGACGCCTCCACCGCGCGGGGCATCCTCGGTCGTGGCTACCTGCTGGCCGGCATCGCGATGGCCGAGACCAACCTGCAGCACTGCTGGTCCGAGGCGACCTGGGCGTGCAAGGGGCCCAACTCGTCCGACTGCGGCGGAGGCCCGGTGATCGCGGGCTCGGCCGACGGTCCCTGCTCGGCGCAGCAGGGCGGCCTGGGGATGTTTCAGTTCGACGCCGGCACGTTCACCGACACGCTCAACAAGTACGGCTCCGACGTGTTGACGGTGGCGGGCAACACCAGCCATGCGATCGATTACGTGATCAACATGGTGAAGATCTCGGCGTACACCACCAACGCCGAGACCGACGCCAAGGCCAAGGCCTGGATCAACAACTTCGATCTCAACAACGCGACGCTCCGCGATCAGTGGATCAAGACTGTCACGCACTATTACAACGGGTGCGCGCCGAGCTACTCGTGCTGGTCCCAGCGCTACAAGCACTGCAACGACTCGCTGTCGGCGGTGATGGGTGAGACGGGGCTCGGCTTTTGGGGCGCGTCTCCCAAGTGGAAGGCGACCTACGTCGCGCAGTCCTTCCCGCTCGCGAGCCAGCCGTTCGAGCTGTTCGCCGGCGAGACGCGCGCGGGCTCGATCGACCTGAAGAACGACGGCCTCGAGACCTGGCGCCCCGGCGAGGTGTTCCTCGGCACCACGCAGCCGCGTGACGGCGCGAGCGCGCTCGCGGGGCCTGACTGGAAGTCGCCCAGCCGCGCGGCGACCGTCGACAAGGAGACCCCGCCGGGACAGACGGCGCGCTTCGCGTTCAGCGTGAAGGCGCCGGCCGCGACGGGCGATCACGCGCAGTTCTTCGGGCTCGTACGGGAGGGCGTCGCGTGGTTCAGCGATGGGGGGCAGGGAGGGCCGCCCGACGATCAGCTGCAGGTCAAGGTGACCACGAAGGCGTCGATGTGCCCCTCCGGCACCGGACCGACCTTCACTTGTCAAGGGACCGATCGGGTCAAGTGTGACCCCGCGACGGGCGCGCTCACGAAAGAACCGTGCGCCAATGGTTGCGCTGTCAAAGCAGGGGTCGCCGAGTGTGCTCCCGCGGGGGCGGGCGGCGCCGCGGGGGCAGGCGGCTCGGGGGGCGCCAAGGCGGGCTCGGGCGGGGCCAAGGCGGGCGCGGGCTCGGGCGGGGCCAAATCGGGCGCGGCCGGAGCTGGCGCCGCGGCAGGCACGAAGCCGAGCGCCGGCGCGGGCGGGGTGTCGGCGGCCGCGGGCGTCGGTGGGGCAGGGGCCTCCGCGGGCGGGCGCGGAGACGATCCAGCGGTACTGGCGGCCCCCGACGACGAAGGCGGGTGCGGCTGCCAGGTCCCCGCGACGAGTCAGAACGGCGCCTGGGGGCTCGCTGCCCTCGGCGCGTTGCTGGGCCTGCGACGCCGGAGGGAGACGACGCCGTGAAGAATGGTGTGGCCGTTTCGCTCGCCGTCTTGTGTACGACGGCGAGCGCCAGGGCGGAGTACCTGACACGCGACTACTTCCTCGACCCTCCAGCGGCGGGGCTGTGGGCGCACGCCGACGCGTTCACGCTCGGCGGGCAGGGCTCGCTCGAGCACCGCCACGAGGTCGACGGCGACATGACGATGCTGACGACCCGCGTGAGCGGCCTCGCGAGCCTGGGCTATGGCGACGTCGGCGCGCACGCCGACTTTCGCGTCGCCTTGCTGTCCTTCGGCGGCAGCGTCGGGTACCGGCGGACGTTTCGCTACTACGCGGTGCCCGACGGCGCGACGCTGACGCGCGCCGCGAGGCAGAAGGCCGACGACGACAAGACGTATCGCGGCCAGGGCTTCGCGTGGGGCGAGGGCCGCTCGCGCCTCGTGATCCCCCTCGACAGCCTGTGGTTGGTGGCGAACTACGCGCTCCGCAAGGAAGATCAGCCCGACGTCGCGTTCGACTGGTTCAACGCCAACGTGCACGCGGGCGGCACGCTGCAGAAGGCGGACGCGACGATGTTCTTCCGTCACCCCAAGTTTGGCGGGGTAGGGCCGGTCGTGCGCTGGATGCGGCTGCCGAAGGGCGGCGGCGAGACCGCCGACGAGCTCGCGTTCGGCCTCACGTTCGCCACGCGGCCGGGCTTCAAGCGCGGGCCCGATCTCTTGCTGTTCCAGGCGTTGACCGTGCCGAGCGACGACGAATTCGGCTTCCACGTGCTGCGCGCGCCCGTCTACGCGATGCTGGTGTATCGGGCGTCGTTCGGGCTGTGGAGACCGGAGGGGCGGTAGGGGAGGTGCGGGGTGCGGGGTGCGGGGGCGATTTTGCTTGACGATCGTGGAGGTGAGCGTAGTCTCGCGCGCCCATTCCAGCGTAGCTCAGTCGGTAGAGCAGGCGGCTGTTAACCGCCGGGTCCCTGGTTCGAGTCCAGGCGCTGGAGCCAACCCACATCGAAAGTGGGAGAAACGGTCGGATCGCGATCCGCGGCCAACGCCACGCCCCCGTTCGCCCCCGCCATCATCCGCACCACGGCAGCCGAGCGCGTGACCATCTGCACCTTCTCGCCCGTCACGACGACCTTCTCGACGAGGAAGCGCAGGTAGTTCTTCGTCAGCGAGCTGTCGTTCGACAGGAAGATCGACCGCAGCGACGCCTGGAACTTCTGGATGCTCGCCTCGCTGTAGAGGTAGGGCGGCGGCGTCTTCAGCGGGACGATCTTCGCGAGGGTCTGCTGGAGCTCGGTGCGCTTCGCCTTCAGCTCGGGGATGCGCTCGGCGCCGAGGTCGGCCGAAGGGTCCCCGGTCTCGAACGCCTCGGTCCAGCGACGGAGGCGCTTCTCGATGTCCTCGAGCTCGCGCTGGATCTGGCGGCGGTGATCGGCCGTCTTCTTGCGCAGCAAGCCCGCTTCCTCGACAACGTCCTCGAGGATCTTCCGGCACCGCTCCCGCGTGAAAAGCCGGTCGGCGATGTGCTCGAGGATCGCCTGCTCGAGAACCGTCGATCGGATGCGGAAGCCCTTGCACTTCGCCTTGCCGGCGCGGAGGTGGCTCCGGCAGTTGTAGTAGCGGTACTCGTAGACGCCGCCCTCCGCGTTCTTGCCGGAGGTCTCGAGCTGGTAGCTCGCGCCGCACTGCCCGCAGTGCACGAGGCCGGCGAGCAGCATCGGGCTCGACGCAGTCCGGCCGGGGTTGCGCTTCGGATCGCGCTTCTCCCGGAGGTGCTGCGCCATGTCGAAGAGCTCGCGGTCGATGATCGGCGTGACCGAGATCGGCACCCAGTCCTCGGGGTCGTTCTGCTGGCCCGTCGTCGCGTCGGTCTTGCCCCAGTGGTACGTGCCGGTGGCCCCGCCTTCGTCGATCACCCTGAGGACCTTGTCCTTGTCCCACATCACGCCGTCGCGGTAGCGGAGGCCGCGCTGGTTCATGAGCACGGCGGTCGCCTTCGCGCCACTGCTCGCGACGTAGGTCCGAAAGACCTCGGTGTGATTCGGGACCTCGGTCGGGTCGGGCGCGAGCTTCCGCTTCTCTCGTCCGTTCACGACGATCTTCTCTGCCTGGTAGCCGTACGGCGCCTGCGAGCCGTTGAAGTAGCCCTGCTTCGCGTTCTCGCGCATCGCAGCGGCGGTGCGCATCCCGTTCACGTCGGACTCGTACTGGTCGACCAGCTCGAAGATGCCCTCGATGAACTGTCCCATCGGGTCGTCGCTCGTCTCCTGACACGTCGCGATCACGCGGATGCCGCTCCGACGGAGGGCGTCCTTCAGCGCCCTCGCCTTCCCGGCGTTCCGCATGAATCGCGACGTCTGGTAGACGAGCACCGCGTCGATCTTGGCCGACGGCGCGAGCACGTCTTCGAGCATGCGCCGGAAGACCTTGCGGTTGTCGTCGGTGCCGCTCGCGCCGGGCTCGACGTACTCGTCGACGATCTCGTACTTGCGGCTCGGCTCCTTGCAGTACTTCCGCAAGGCGTCGATCTGCGCCGGAATCGAGAGGTCGCGCTCGGCCTGTTCGGCGGTGGAGACGCGGGCGTAGACGACGACGCGTCGGATCTCAGACTTCTTGCTTCGGCCTCGGCTCATCGTGGTTCTCGGCAGCCTGCTCTTCTTCTCCGGCATCGGCCAGCGCTTCTTGTACGAGCTGCTGCACGACGGGCAGAAGTAGCTCGCGCTCCCATGGGAGGAGTTCGTTGATGGGCGGGAGATCGCTCTCGACGACGACCGTCACGCGAGGGCGACGCGGGCGGGGCTTAGCGCCCGGCATGTGCGGCTCCCGTGAGCGGAACCGGGGCGCGGGGCGCGCGTGGGGGTGGACCGTTGGCGTCATCTCCGACACCGCCGCGAACAACGCGACGGCGAGCGCGAGGACGACGACGGTGACAACGTGCGCGGCCACGGCTGCATGCGCGCAGCCCAGACCACAGCTTCAGGGTGCGTCGACGAGACGACGCACGCTGGTACCGCCGCCGCGCCGCCGCGCTCGCGACGCGGTTCGGGCGGCGGACGGGCACCGGACGGAACGGGTCGCGGCGCCCCTCCAGGA
>CAUJFL010000445.1 GCA_963169165.1 Myxococcota bacterium
CCCCTCATCGGGGAGCCTGCCTTTCGGAGGACCATAAGTGCGTTCCGCGCGGAGTACCCCGACGTCGGTCTCAATCCCCTCATCGGGGAGCCTGCCTTTCGGAGATCCAGATCTCGAGAAAGACATCGCGACCTACGGGTCTCAATCCCCTCATCGGGGAGCCTGCCTTTCGGAGAGGACACGGACAGCGGCGGCTATGCCTACTACGACGAGTCTCAATCCCCTCATCGGGGACCCGCGTCCAGCACCCGCGCGGAGAACGCGCGCAGCGGAGCGTGTCCCAGCGCCGAAAGAGCGCGCCCCTCGGTCGAGCGGAGCTCGGCCATCGCCGACGCTGACAGATCCAGATCGATGACGGCGAACGAGCACCGCGCGTCCGGGTGCAACACATACTGTCCGACCGTCACTCGCCCGGCGAGGTGCGCGGCGACGACGGCCGACGTCAACGGTTGCTCGACAGGGTGGTAGCCACCGCGCCCCCGGCGCTCGTCGAACCACTGGCGAGCGTACAGGTCACGCCTGCCGCCGAAGAACCTCGAGAACAGCGCGACAGCCTCCTCTCCGTGCGCGGCGGCCACGGGGCGCGCGTCGGGCGGCTCGTCGTCCTCGCCGCCGTCGACGTCGGCTGGGTCGTCCGGAGGGCCTGCGGCGAGCGCGGCACGGACGGCCGATGCGGTGGGACCATCGCCCAGCGTGCCCGCCATCACCCGCGCCCCGGCGTCGTCGCCAGCCTCGGCCAGCAACAGCGTGGCGAGCTCGCGCGCGTCGGGCTCCTCGCCCGCGAGGTCGACGGATCGCAGCGCGCACAGGGCGCCCTCGGCGTCTCCCTTCGCGAGCGCGTTCGCCGCGGCCACGAGCGCGTCGCGGGGCGTCACGCGACGCTCTCCTCCTCGCCCGGCAGGTCGCGCTCGTGCTCGCGCAGCGAGTGAGCAGGACACTTGGCGAGGCGCGCGCCCGCGCTCCGGGCGCCCTCCGCGTCTCCCTTCTGCTCCAGCACCAGCTGAAGCTCGGCCAGCGCTGCCGCGTCCTCGGAGAGGTACCTCCGACGACGAAAGTCCAGGGCGTCCCGGCACGCGCGCTCGGCTCGATCGAGCTTGCCGCGCGAGCGCTCCAGGCGGGCGATGCGCACGAGCGTGAGGTGCCGCCCGCCCTTGTCTCGCGCGAGCGCGGCGCGAAACGCGGCCTCGGCGAGCTCGAGCTCGCCCCGCTGGACGCGCAGATCACCGAGCTGGCGCCACGCGGCCGAGCTGCGCCGCTCCGGGCGGACGTGGGCCTCGATCCACGTCACCGCGGCATCGAGCTCGCCCCGCGCCGCCGCGATCCTCGCCAGCAGCGCGAACAGGTGATCGCGCTCTGGCGGCCCCTTCGCGTCGAGCGCCTTGCGGGCGGCGCGCTCGGCGTGGTCGAGCTCGCCGGTCTCGAGGCAGACCCTCGCCGCCAAACCGAGCTTGAAGACCTGGCACACGTGGTGCCGCTCCCCATCCTCTCGCAAGCACCCGAACGCGAGCGCGCGCGCCGTGCGGGTGTCACCGAGGCGGAGCGCCGAGCGCGCCCCGGCGTACAGCGCCCGGACGAGGTACGAGCGCAGGTCCTTCCTCCTGTCCCGCTCCTCGGGGTCCATCGCGCGGTGCGCCTCGATCGCCTTGCCGAAGGCTCGCAGCGCCACCTTGTCGTGCGCGCTCTCGAGCTGCGCCTCGAAGATCCCGAGCCTGTACAGGTCCTTGATCGACGCCGGGTCGAACTTCAGCGCCTCCGCGATCCATCGACGGAAGCCCTTCCTGTACGCCTCGCGCCCGGCGGCCGGCGCCGGACCTCGGCCACGTCGGGGCACGGCCAGCGTGAACAGCGCAGAGTAGCAGAGGTACGCGAGCGCGGACGCACGCCCGTGGGTCGCCTCAAGCTCCCACGCAGCCTCTCCGAGGCGGAGCGCCCTGTCGACCTCCCCCAGCTGTCCGAGCGCGAACACCAGCGTGTCGGCAGCCGGCAACCACTCTCGCGAGAGCGGCATCGGCAGGTGCGCCGCTCCTCGCTCGATCGTTTGCCAGTCGCTCGTTCGCTTCAGCGACTCCCACGAGCGTGCGAGTCGAGGGGGTGACCAGTCGTCGTCAGGAGCAGGTTGCATGAGCGGCCTCTCCCTGGAGACGCGCCCGGCACGCGCTCTCTGACAGGTCGAGCGTGCCCAGCCTGTCCAGCCTGTCGGGGGCTGCGACGGCGCGACGCCCGGGCGCTTTCACTGTCAGAAGGGCAGCCGCCGTGGCGTCGTGGGGTCATCAAGAAGCGAAACAACCGTCGACCCCACAGAGCGCGTCGCGCTCGTCCTTCTCCCCGTCCACGCAGGCCGCCGCCTGCGTCACGCGCGCGTGCCACCCGAGGCGGCCGAAGGACGCGAGGAGACCGGTCCTCGCGACGAAGGGATCCCGAAACCCATGCTCAGTAGCGAGCTTCGTCGCGCAGCCGTCGGAGGGTGTCGGGCCGCTCCGCGACCGCGCGCGGCGAGGCGCCAGGCGCCAGACGCTCCAGTTGAACGCGGGCCTCCGTTCCGTCGACGGGGAGCGCTATCAACTCCTCCAGACACGCCGTCGTCTGCGCCACGTCCGCGAACACACGGTCGAGGACGGCGAGGCAGAGCTGGTCCGAGCTCCCCAGCGCTCTGAGCGCGGCTTCGCAGGTCGCCGCGAGCTCGGCGCGGCCCAGCTCGCGAGCCGCCCTCGCGCGCCAGCGGAGGGCGGAGCGTCGGACGTGTTGCGGCGAGTCCGCGCCGAGACGCGCGGCGCCGAGCACCTCGAGCCCCTCCTCGCGCTGCCCCACCTGTACCAGCGCGCGTCCGACAGCCAGGTCGACGTACCGGCGAGACTCGGCGTCGAGCGCGGAGGCGAGCTCGGTGTCCACGAACCGTCGCCACCGCTGCACCTCGGTCGAGCGGCCGAGAATCCCCTCGACCCTCAGCAGCTCGCACAGTGGTCGCGACGCCTGGGCGGGACGGATGGGCAACCAGGCCTCCACCACCCTCGCGAGCGAGCTGCTCGCGCGCTCGTAGTCGCCGCACGCCGCCCACGCGCGCCCGAGCGCGCCACGCAGCTCGAGAGCGTCGCTCGAGCCCCCCTCGAGCGAGGCCTCCGCGCGCTCGGCGTAGAGGCGGACCGTCTGGACTCCCCCCCCGTCGGACGCAGACTGGACGACGTGCGCCAGGACGGTGCCGCGCGTCTGTTCGTCGTACGGCGCGAGCTCCTCGTCGTCGGGCCAGGGCAACAACGCCGACCACCCCTCGTGTCGACGGGCGACGTCGCGCACGAACCGGAGCTCGAAGCTGGCGCGCTCGTCGGCCGCACACCAGGACATCAGGCCCGAGGCGAGGTCGGCGACGAGCGACCACCCGAGCGCGACGCGAGACTCGCGGAGCGCCGCCGCGAACAGGGCTGCTCGCGCCTCGCTCCGCCGACTCGATGGCACCAGCGTGCCCGCCAGGGCCCGACCGCTGAAGTCGAACAATCGATCGCACGCGTCTCCCAGCGACAGGACACCGACCACGCTGGACGCGTCCCGGTCGGGCGCCCCCTTGCGCAGCCGCTCCGCAAACGATCCCGCCAGGGAGGTGGGGCCGACGTCCGGTCCCAGCTCCCCCGCGCTGGACGGTTCGGAGTCAGCTCCGTCCGCCACGAAGATGGTGTGCCGGGGTCGCGCGGCCGCGAGCGGCAGGACGACCGCGAGCGGTGCGGCGGGCCTCACCTTGCCGACTCTGTCGTGCGCGCCAGCCTCTTCGAGCACGAGGGCGGAGACGAGGGTCGGGGCATCGAGGGCGAGCCCGAGCCTGTCGGCCACGACCGCGATCGCGTCTCCCAGCGGTACAGGTGCATCGACCGACGCGCCGTCTCCCCGCGGGGAGACGCCAAGCAACGCCAGGACCGCGCTGCTCGACGCTAGCTCGGTCGTGCGAGCGGCCCTCACGGCGCCTCCGTCGTGGACTTCGAGCGTCGTCGTCATGCCCTCTGTAGCCAGGTGTCGAGAAGTCGCAGCGCGTGGCGCCGACTCAGTCGGCCGACCGTCATGTCGTGCTGGGAGTCAAAAGTCAACACGCAGTCGAGGCACGCGTTCGCGCAGCGCGCGTCGTGCGCCGGCGTCCCCAGGAGCAGCGCGCGCGTGCGCTCGAGCCACTCACGGCCCTCCTCTCGCGCCAGGCGCAGCACGTGCCCCACGCCACCGGGCACGTCGTCGTAGAGCACCGGCGTCGACGCCCCCTCTTCACCGAGCGACGTCGCCAGCGTGCCGACCTCGCGCGAGTCGACCTCCAGGAGCTGGGCGCCGGCGATCCGGAGCGCGTGGCCGAGCGTGCAGGCGACGAGTGACGCGTCCACCATGGCGAAGGGCGTCACGTCGAGCAGCAGCACATCGGTCCGCAGGCGGGCCGCGAGGACCTGATGTCGCAGGGGCACCGGCGGGGGATGGCCGTCAGTGACACACGCGTGCCCTCGAGGGTCGTCCAGTCGCCTGTGCCCGTTGAACCCCGTCGGCAGCCCGAGGCTCTCGCGGGCGTCGGGCCCCGGTGGCGTGCGCTCGCTCTCCGCGTGTCCGCACCCCGCGCAGATGGCGAAGCCGTGCCCCCGCTCGCCGCGGTTGTACGCGAGCAGTTCGCCCTGTTCGAGGTAGCGCGCGTGCAGCCCCGCGACGCCCCCCACGTCGCGGAGCACTTGCGGCGCGACGACGCCGTGGGCGAAGGCGATGGTCGTGCGCTCGGCGCGCCCCACGCGCCTCCACTGGCCCCGGCGGGCCGGCTTCACGTAGGCGGCCGTCGCGTAGCCGTGCCTCGGGAGCACTAGCGAAGAGCGCCTGGCGATGCCCGCGTGGCAGAGCGCGCAGGCCTCGGGAGCGTCGGCCGAGTCCAGGCCGTAGAAGACGTGGTCACGCTGGCACGTCGCGATCCAGCCCGTCTGGCCGAACACCTCGCCGGCGGCCTGGACACCCGTGAAATGCTTGAGCAAGCCGCGCGACGTCACGCGTCGACCTCCCGAGATCAGCACGGAGCCGGGGACGTACTCCATCGTCGCGAGGAGCCCTGGACGCTCGAAGCGGAAGCTCGCGTCCTCGCTCGCGAAGCGCCGGTTGCCTTGGGTCTTCGCCTCGAGCACCCGCAACGGCTGCAGGCCAATAGGGAAGCCGTAGCGAGGCAAGAACTGCCGATCAGCGAGCACCTCGATGACAGTGCTCTCGATCGCGAGCTCGACCATCTGGTAGCGGATGCGGTTGGCCCTGGCCCTCTCGCGCGGCAGCTCGCCGACGGGCGGCTCCTCGCGCAGGGCCGCGTACTGCTCGCGCAACTGCAGCAGATCCCTGCGTGGATCTTGCACCGCAGCTTGCAGGGCAGACCTCACTTGCTCGAGGAAGTTCGACCACTCTCCCATCGAGGCCGCGAGGGGCGTCCCTTCGACGAGCTTGCGAACCCCCTCTTCGAGGCGCCCGCCGACAGGTTCGGCGGCCAGCCACTCGAGGAACCTGGCTCCGTGACAGTCTGCGAGCTCCTCCGGCATGGCGGGGCGACGGGTGTCGTCCTTTCCCCACCTGTCGGGGACGCCGAGGCCAATGAACGCGCCGAAGCGAGAGAACGCGTTCATCGCACCGGTGCGCTGATCGGGCGCGAACTGCTGGGCGAAGTAGGCGCCCAGCAGCCAGGCGTGCGCATGCCGTCGCGCGATTCGGTCGCGGTCCATCAACACCGACGGGCGGCGCATCGGGCGCGACAGAAAGTCTTCGAAGCGGTTGAACACCGCTCGATCGAACGGGCGCCCGCGACAGACTGACAGCACGATCGATGAACCGTCCGCCCGACGCCCGGCGCGCCCCGCCCGCTGGACGTAGTTCGCGCGGCCGGGCGGGATGTTGCCCAGCACGACCCCCGTCAGACCGCCGATGTCGATGCCGAGCTCCATCGTGGTGGTGGCGCTCAGCACGTTCCGCATCCCCGCGTCGAACATCGTCTGGAGTCTCCGGTTCTCCTGCGGCCCGATCTGAGCGCTGTGCTCCGCCGCCCAGAGACCGAGCTGAAACGCCTCGTCGCGCACCTCGCGCACCTCACGGCCGACGCGCGGATCGAGCTCGAGGCCCGCGACGTCGTCGATGCGCTCGAGGGCGTCGCAGCCGGGCCCGAAGGGTGTGCCGTCGGGGGCGGTCAGCCAGCGAGTCCAGACGAGCCCTCTCGCCGGATCTCGTGCCCAGCGCTCCGGGGCGGCGATCGCCAGGTGTTCGAACCTGATGCGCACGCCTGCCACGACCTGTTCGTCGACCCTCCTGTCTTCTCGCTCCATCCACGGGAGCGCCGAACCCTGGAGCACCGAGAACGCCATCTCGAGCAGCGAGCGCACGTCGTCGTCCGCGGCCTCGCGACCGAGCGTGCTCTCGAGCCACCGACGGGCGAGGCGAGCGCGACGGTCCCCCAGCCCGGAGGAGAGGAAGCGAACGTTGCCATACTCATCGTGATCTCTCGTGGCCCACCGCCCCGTGAACTCCACCCTCTCCTCGGGCGTGCTGTCGAGCCAGTGTTCCTGCGCCAGCTCGACCACCTGGTCCATGCGGAGGGTGTCACAGAGCAAGGCCAACATCGTCGGCCACTCTCGCTCCACTCGCTCCCTGACCTCCCGTGTGAGCGTGCCCAGCCACTCGCCGTGTGGCCCGAGCGTCGAGATCCCAGGGTACCTGACCTCGACGAGTCCCAGCGTCTCGATCGTGGTGCCCGTCCCCGGGCGAAGGGCGAACTCTTCCGCGAGGCGGTACAGCAACCCGCCGGGGCCGATCAAATGCGCGAGCCGGCCGGTCCACGCGTCCTGCGTCCACTTGGCCTCGTCGAGCCGCGGTGGGGACTCCTGCAACTCGAGCAGCAGCGGCTTGAACCGCGGATCCTTGGCGAGGAGGTGAGGCACCTCCTGCAGCGCGAACCCCTCCCGCGCGACCTCGAGCGAGGCGCGTGCGTCGGCCAGCTGCGTCGCGAACAGCTCCGGGTCCGTCTCGTAGGTGTTGATCCGCCTCCGAAGCTGCTCGGTCGAAGGGCGGTTCTCGTTGACGAAGCGCGCGATGAAAGCCCTCACCATCCGGCGCTCGTGGTGCTCCTGCAGCAGCGGTCCCAGCGCCGCAGCGTCGCGCCTGCTGTCGCTGAAGCACAGCAGGCGCCTCCCCCGGGCGGGCAACCAGGGAGCGAGCGACGAGCCGTGCTCCGGCATCGCGCGGAGCGCCGTCTCCGCGCACACGCCCGTCAGCGCCGAGAGGGGTGTGTCGAACGCCCCGAACGGCGCGTCGCCCTCTCCTTCGGCGGCGTCG
>CAUJFL010000446.1 GCA_963169165.1 Myxococcota bacterium
GCGCGAGCGCGGCGTGCCCCGCCAGCCTCGCGCGCGCTCCTGGCGCGCCCGCGACCCCGCAGTCGCCGCCGGGGTCCTGCACGGTGACCCCCACGCCCCCGTCGCCGCCCCGAGCGCCCCCGGCGCCCACCGCGGCGAACGCGTCGCGCTCGATCGCGAGCGCGTCATCGACCGACGTGATCTCGCGAAGACCGTCGAGGAGCACGAGCCCGTCGGCGTCAGCGGGTATCTCGGCGACGACGGACGCCGCGACGCCGCGCGACGCGAGCCTCGACGCGACGAGCGCGGCGACCCCTGCCCCGTCGTCGGTGATCGCCAGACGCCGCACGCTGGCGAGCCCGCCGAGCGCCATTCCGCTCGCTTCGCTCGCCGACGCGCGCGTCGCGAACCGCTTGATCGCCGCGCCCGCCACGGTCGTGCCGCTCCCGGGCGCGCTCGCCGTCACGGACGCCGCGCTCGCGCCGAGCTGCCCTCGGAGGTGCTCGACGATCTGACCGAGCGTGCGGAGCTTCGCGAGCTCGGAGGGCTTCACCTCGGACAGCCCGGGCGCGCGCTCGCGCATCGCCGCGAGGATCTCTACCCGCTTGATCGAGTCGATCCCCAGATCGGCCTCCAGCTCCATCTGCGGGCCCAGCATCTCGGCCGGATATCCCGTCTTCTCGGCCACGATCGCCAGCATCAGCGCCTCGAGATCCACGCTCGGCGCCGCCGCCGCGACGGGCGCGCTCGCCGCCACGGGCACAGCGGTCGCGCCGAGCTGACCTCGGAGGTGCTCGACGATCTGACCGAGCGTGCGGAGCTTCGCGAGCTCGGAGGGCTTCACCTCGGACAGCCCGGGCGCGCGCTCCCGCATCGCCGCGAGGATCTCCACCCGCTTGATCGAGTCGATCCCCAGATCGGCCTCCAGCTCCATCTGCGGACCCAGCATCTCGGCCGGATATCCCGTCTTCTCGGCCACGATCGCCAGCATCAGCGCCTCGAGATCCACGCTCGGCGCGGCCGCCGCGACGGGCGCGACGACACGCGCTGGCGCGGCGACAGGCACGGGCGCGACGAAAGGCACGGGCGCAGCGACAGGCACGGGCGCGGGCGCGGGCGCGGGCGCGGCGATGGGCGCGGGCGCGGACACCGCGACGGGAGCGGCGAGCGTCGGCGGCGGCGGAGCGGCGACCGCGGGTCCGCCGAGCAGCGCGCCGAGCCCGGCGAGGGACACCTCGGACGCGCGCAGGAACGCGACGTGGCTGTCCGCCATCGAGCGTTGATACGCCGCGTGAGCCTCGGCGGTCTGGCGCTGCGCCTCCTGATACGCCTGCACCCACGCGAGCTCGACGCCGCTCGCCGGGACCGGAGCGGGCGCGGCGACTGCGGGGCTCGGCGCCGTGACGGGCGGCGCGACGACCGCTTCTCGCCGCACCTCGACGACCGGCGCGGGACGAGGCGGGTTCGGCGCGGCTCGCCCCGAGGCGCCCGAAGCGGGCGGATAGGGCTTGCCGTAGTTGCTGCCGTTGACCGGCATCACCATCGCGGGCTTCTTCTTCGCGGTCGTCGGGGACGGCGCCGCGTCACGCCACAGCGGCTCGAGCGTCAATGACACACCGAGCGCGGACAGGCGCGCGAGCGCGTCGAGCAGCGCGACCACGCCGTGCTTGCCCTTGCGATCAGTCGAGATCGCAGCGTGCGGACGCCCCGCGAGGATGCGCCCGGTCAGCTCGGTCAGCACCGCGCCCGCGCCGACCTCGATGAACGTTCGCACGCCGCGCGCGTACATCGCCTCGATCTGATCGACGAACCTCACGGGCTGCGCGAGCTGCTGCGCGAGGCGCGCGCGCACCTCTTCGGCCCCGCGAGGATAGGCCGCCGCGTCTGAGGTCGCGAGGACGTCGAGCGACGCGTCGGCGACAGGGACGCCGCGCAAGAACTCGAGGAACGGCGCGCTCGACGGCGCGACGAGCGGGCTGTGAAACCCGGTCGCGACAGGGAGGCGCTTGCAGGGCAAGCCCTCGGCGCCAAGGGCGCGCTCGGCCTGCTCGATCGCGTCGAGGCTGCCGGAGAGCACCACCTGCGTGGGAGAATTGTGGTTCGCGACGACGACCTGGACGCCAGCCCGCGCGAGCCACGCCTCGACCTCGGCGAGCGGCCGCGCGACCGCGAGCATCCCGCCGGGGACCGCCGCCGCGTCGCGCATCAGCTCTCCGCGACGACGCGCGACCGCGAGCAGCGCCTGCGCGTCGAGCGCCCCCGCGGCCGTGAGCGCGGTCACCTCGCCGAAGCTGTGACCCGCGACGCACGACGGCCGGACGCCGAGCGCCGAGAGGAGGCGCAGCGCCGCGAGCGACGTCACGCCGAGCGCGGGCTGGGTCCACTCGGTCGCCGTGAGCCGGGCCGCCTGAGCCGCGCGCGCCTCGTCGTCGAAGACCGGCCGGGGAAAGACGATCTCGTGCAGCGCCGCGCCGTCGAACCTCTGCCGCGCCGCCTCATCCCACGCACCGCGCGACTCGGCGAACGCCATCGCGAGGTCCGCGCCCATGCCCACGTACTGGCTCCCCTGCCCGGGGAACAGCAGCCCGACGTCGCCCGCGCGGGCGCCGACCGCGAAATGTACGCCCGTCGGCGTCGACATCGCGGAGGCGGGATCCTTCGAGATCGCGGCCGCCGCCTGCTCGAGCTTCGCGCGCAGATCGGCCACGTCGGAGGCGACGATCGCGAGGCGCGCGGGCGCCGAGGCGGAGAACGACGCCTGCGACTCGCGCGCGGTCGACGAGAGCGGCGTCGACGACCCCGCGAGCTCACGGCACCGCGCGACGAGCTCGGTCGTCGAGCCCGACAGCAGCACGAGCTCGGCCGGCATGGATCGCAGCGCATGCGCCGGTCGCGCACGACCGCCGTCGCGGGGGACGAACTCCTCGAGCGCGACGTGGAAGTTCGACCCCCCGAACCCGAAGCTCGACACCGACGCCCGCCGCGGGTGCGACGCGTCGCGGATCCACGGGCGCGCCTCGGTGTTGAGGTAGAACGGGCTCGCCTCGACCTCGAGCTTCGGGTTCGGGCGCGCGACCTTGATGGTCGGCGGCAGCACCTTGTGGTGGAGCGCCATCACGGCCTTGAACAGGCCCGCCGCACCGGCGGTCGCCTTCGTGTGGCCGATCTGCGATTTCACCGATCCGAGCGCGCACCACTGGCGGTCTTCGCGCCCCGACTCGTCGAACGCGATCCGGAGCCCCTCGAATTCGGCGACGTCGCCCGCCTTCGTGCCCGTGCCGTGCGCCTCGACCAGCTCGACCGTCGACGGCGAGAACCCCGCGACCTCGTACGCGCGACGCAGCGCGCGCGCCTGGCCCTCGGGCAGCGGCGCGTACACGCTCTTGCTGCGGCCGTCGGAGGCCGAGCCCACGCCGCGGACCACCGCGTACACGCGGTCGCCGTCGCGCTCGGCGTCGTCGAGGCGCTTCAGCGCCAGCATCGCGAGCCCCTCGCCGAGCAGCGTGCCGTCGGCCGCGTCGGAGAACGGGCGGCAGTCGCCGGTCGGCGACAGGGCCGGCGTCTTGCTGAAGCACATGTACATGAAGATGTCGTTCATCGTGTCGACGCCGCCGACGATCACGAGATCGCTCTGGCCGAGCGCGAGCTCGTTGACGCCCATCGACAGGGCCGCGAGCGAGCTCGCGCACGCCGCGTCGGTGACCGCGTTCGTCCCCCGCAGATCGAAGCGGTTCGCGATGCGCCCCGCGACGACGTTGCCGAGCAGGCCCGGGAACGACGACTCTTGCCACGGCACGTACTGCGCCGCGATCTTGTCGCAGATCGCCTGCGCCTCGGCCTCGGGCACGCCGCTCGCGCGGAGGCCCTGCAGCCACGCCGGGCGCTGCAGGCGGCTCACCATGGTGCCGAGCAGCTCTTGCCCCGACGTGACGCCGAGCACGATGCTCATCCGCTCGCGGTCCATGGTCGAGAACTGCCCCTGGCTCGCGTCGTCGAGCACGCGCTGCGCGACGATCAGCGCGAGGATCTGCGCCGAGTCGGTCGCCGGCACGATGCTCGGCGGCACGCCGAACTCCATCGGATCGAAGTCGACGTTCGACAGGAACGCGCCGCGCTTGCTGTAGGTCTTGTCGGGCGCAGACGGGTCGGGATCGTAGTAGTCGTCGATCAGCCAGTGCGACGCGGGCACGTCGGTGACGAGATCGCGCCCCGCGAGGATGTCGGACCAGAACCCGCTAGCGTCGCTCGAGCCAGGGAAAAGCGCGCTTGCGCCAACGACTGCGATGGGGGTCTGCGGACGACGAGCCTCGGACATGAATCGACCTCGAGAGAAGGGGGCGTGCCCTTCGCGAGCCGAGACTGGGCGTCGCGCGGACGGGCGCGGGACGCTACCAGGCCGCGCGCGCTCGTTCTGTCTGGAAGCTGTCACGAATCCGCGACGCCGCGTGTCACGCGCGCCGCGTCGACCGTGATCTTCGCGCCATGGCCCGACCCTGCAGTGGGCGGCGCGTTCGCTTCGTTCGCACCGGGGCCGATGGAACGCCTTGTCAGACGCTGCCGCGGCCTCACGCTTGCAACGACCGCGTCATGCGCTCTCCTCTCCCCCGCCTCGGCTCGCTGCGCCCGCCCGCACCGGCGGCGCACGGGGTGCGCGAGAGCCTGCTCATCCTGTCCGACGTGCACCTCGGGAGCGATCTGAACGCCCACGCGCGCGCCACGGACGTCGACCGTTCATCGCCGCTCGATCGAGATCTCGTCGAGCTCCTGCGCCACTACCGCGCCGAGAAGCCAGCGCGCGCGGGCGAGGCGCGTCGCGAGCGGTGGAGGCTCGTGGTCGCCGGTGACTTCATAGATTTCATCGGGATGTCGATCCCCGCCGATGGCGCTCGACTCGAGACGCCTCCCGACGAGGAAGAGCTCGAGCACGGGCTCGGCAGCGCGTCCGACCACGCGAGGCTCAAGCTCGCCCACGTCGCGCGGAGGCACGGGCGGATCTTCGACGCGCTCGGCGAGCTGCTGGCGGACGGTCACGCGATCACGTTCGTGCTCGGCAACCACGACTCCGAGCTGCAGTGGGCGGACGTGCAGCACGAGCTGCGCGACCTCCTCCGCGCGCGCGCCGAGGCTGCCGGTGCGACCGACGACGTCGACGCGCGGATCGAGCTGTCGCCGTGGTTCTACTACGTCGACGGTGTCGCCTACGTCGAGCACGGGCATCAGTACGACACGATGTGCGCGACCGAGCGCTTGCTCGCGCCCCAGTCGCCGGCCGATCCCCGGAGGTTGATGCGCGGCTTCACCGACGTGCTGCTTCGTTACGTCGTGCGGCCGACGAGGGGGCTCTCGGAGCACGGACATGAGCGGATGACCCTCGTCGACTACGTCACGTTCGCCGCGCGGCTCGGCCTCGGGGGGATGCTGTCGCTCGGCGCTCGCTTCATCCGGGCGATCGCGGCGCTCCTGCGGCTACGACGTCTGCACCTCGGCGACGCGGCGAGGTCCCTCTGCGCGCTACACGACCGCCGCGTCGAGGCGCTCGCGACGGCGACGCGCGTCGGACTCGACAGGCTGCGGGCGCTCGCCGCGCTGCAGGCGCCGCCGATCACGCGCACGGTGGGGGGGATCCTCGGGAGCCTGATGGTCGACTCCCTGTTCCTGCACGCGGCGGGCGCGCTCTGCACGCTCCTCGTGCTCGCGCTCATCGTCTGGCACCCGTGGCACGCCGCGTGGGCGCTCACGCTGCTGCCATTGGCTTGCTCGTGGGTCGCGCTGCAAGGCAGGTTCGCGCGCGCGCGGACGATCGATCCGGCCGCGGCGCTCGCCGAGCGCGCCCACCACCTCGCGCGCCTGTTCCCCACCGCTTTCGTGGTGATGGGGCACACGCACGCGCCGATGACGAGGCCGCTCGCGGACACCGCCGCGACCTACGTCAACCTCGGTTCGTGGGCCGAGGAGGCGGCCGGCTCCGAGTCGACCACGCCGCCGCACGAGCCCGCGCGCACGCACCTCGTGATCCACCGCGGCGCGGACGGACCGGTCGCCGAGCTGCGCGCGTGGGATCCGTCACGAGGCGCGCCACGACGCTACGAGGGCTTACTCACGCGAGGCGGCGGGGCGAGAAGCGAAACGCCTCGGCCGGCACCGCGACGCCGTACGATCGCAGCTGCTGCGCGCGCGTGACGACCGCCGCCCCCTCGAGCAGGTTGCGCGCGATCTGCACGACGCCGCGCTCGCCCGGCTCCGCGAGAAACGATCCCGCCGTCCACCGGTTGAACGCGCCCATCGCGGGGCCGCACCAGATCTGAAAATCGGTCACGCGCGAGCGCTCGCCGTCGATCGCCCACTTGCTGGCCTTGCCGAGGTACCAGCGAAACACGAGCGCCATCCTGTGCTTGGGATCACGCTCGGCGCGCGCGACCTCGCCCGGGTCGCGCTTGCCCCAGAACGCGCGGGTGTCGGCCCAGATCTCGTCGAAGGTCGCGTGCAAGACGTCGCGCTCGAGCTTGCGGAGCAGCTCGGCGGAGATCGCCTCGAGCGAGTCGTGGGCGACGTACGCGTCGTACAGCCTCGACGCCCGGCTCGCGAACATCGTCCCGCGCCGCAGCACCTGCACCTTGACGCCGAGCTCGAACATGTCGGCCGCGGGCGCCATGGTGACGTCGGGCACGTCGGCCTTCGCGAGCAGCGCCTTCGCGTCGTCGGAGAGCCCGGCCTCTACCGCCGCCTGGTTGACGGAGCCGGTGACGACGTACGCCGCGCCCAGCGCGAACGCGGCGGCCAGCGAGCCCGGTGTGCCGAGCCCGCCCGCCGCGCCGACGCGCACGGGCGACCGAAATCCATGCTTCGCGACCAGCTCGTCGCGCAGCGCCGCGATGGTCGGCAGCAGCGCCGTCAACGCCTGATTGTCCGTGTGCCCGCCGCTGTCGGCCTCGACCGTGACGTCGTCGGCGATCGGCACGCGCTGGGCCAGCTCGGCCTCGGCGTGCGTGACGTGCCCGGCCGCGACCAGCGCGCGCAAGAGCTCGGCCGGCGCGGGCGACAGAAAGCGCGTCGCGACCTCGGCCCGCGAGATCTTCGCGAACACCTGGCGCGCGCGGCGGACTCGCCCCGACGGGTCGACCGAGAGCCCCGCCACCGCGCACCGCACGACCGCCGGCGTGAGGTTCATGAACGCGGACGCCGAGACCCGCGGGACACGCCGCTCGATCATCAACGCGGCCGCCGCGTCCTCGAGCGCGGGCTCGTTGGGCGAGTGGATGAGGTTCACGCCCCAGGGCGCCGAGTCGCCGAGCGCCGCGCACAGCTCGTCGACCGCGTCGCGCACCCGCGGCAGCCCGAGCCCGGCCGCGCCAAAGAACCCGAGCATCTCGGCCTTCGCCATCGCGACCACCATCCGGGTCGTCGCGATGCCGTTCGCCATCTCGCCCGCGACGTAGGGGAACCTCACGCCGTGCGCCTCGTTGAACGAGCGGTCTCCGAGCCACTCGGGGAAGAGCGCCGGCAGCGTCGCCATCAGATCGTGATCGCCCGCGCCCGGCCCGGGCACGACCTCGCCCTCGCGCGTGACGCCGAGCCTGCCGGTGTCTCGCTCGCGGACGACGTGGACGGGCGAGCGCACCTCGGCGATCGCCTCGACCAGCGCGGCGCCGCTCGTGGCGGCCTTGCCTGCGCCGAGGCGCAGCCCTGCGACGGGGGAGATCGACGACGAAGCGTGGCTCATGGGGCGCGCCCCTTACCACGCGCGAGCCGACGAGGGTCAGCTCGCCTCGGCGGCGGCCTCGGCGGCGAGGAACCCGAAGCACATCGCCGGGCCGATCGTCCCGCCGGCGCCGGGATACGTGCGGCCCATGATCGACGCCGACGTGTTGCCCGCGGCATACAGGCCGTCGATCACGCCGCCATCCGCGCGCAGCACGCGCCCGCGCGTGTCGGTGACGAGGCCGCCCTTCGTGCCCAGATCGCCTGGAAACAGCTTGATCGCGTAGTAGGGCGCCGTGTCGAGCGGCGCGAGGCAAGGATTAGGTTTGACGCGATCGTCTCCGTAGTATCGGTCCGACGCGCTCTCTCCGCGCGAGAAGTCGCCGTCCTTGCCAGCCTTGGCGAAGGCGTTGAAGCGCGAGATCGTCGCCTCGAGCCGCTCCCTCGGCACCTCGATCTTCTCGGCCAGCTCGCCCACCGTCGCCGCCTTCACGAGGAACTGCGTGCGGAGCTTCTTGCCGAGCGAGGCGTCGCTCATCACCTTGCCCGGTCCGACCGGCCCCGCGATGTAGTTTCGACGGTAGCGCCCGTCGAAGATCATCCAGCCCGGCACGCTCGCGTCGGTCTTCTTCTGGTCCGCGTACATCGCCACCACCACGTCGACGTACGGCGCGGCCTCGTTGGTGAAGCGCTCACCGAGCCGGTTGACGAAGATGCCGCCGGGCAGGCTCTTCTCGACCACCAGCACCCAGCCGCTCTTCACGCCCGGGTACTGCGTCGTCGGCGTCCACCACGCCTCGTCCATCAGGCCGACCTCGGCGCCGAGCGCGAGGCCCGCGCGGATGCCGTCGCCTGTGTTGCCAGGGTTCCCCGCGGTCCACTCGGTCGACGCCGGCCGAGGGCCGTACTCGTCGCGCATCGCCTGGTCGCGCTCGAACCCGCCGGCGGCGAGGAGCACGCCGCGCCGCGCGCCGACCCTCACCGATCTTCCGTCTCGCTCGACCACGGCGCCGACGACGCGACCGCCGTCGACGATGAGCTCTCGCATCGGCGCCGACAGCCACAGCGGCACGCCTCGGTCCATCAGCGACAGACGCAGCCGCCCGATCAGCGCGTTCCCGTTGGTCAGATACGGATCTCGGCCCCTCGTCGATCGACGCCGCGGCGCGCGCAGCATGTAGAGGAACAGCAGCCACGCCATCGTGAGCATGGCCGAGAAGTCGAGGATGATCATGCGCTTCGCGATGCGCGCGGTGATCATGAATTTCCCGAGGATGAGCGCGCTCGTCGCGGGGCTGCGCAGCCTGGCGAGCTCGTCCCCGAGCAGCCGTCCGTCGAAAGGCTCGGGCTCCATCGAGCGGCCGCCCATCTTGCCGCCCGGCGCCTCGGGGTAGTAGTCCGTGTAGAGATCGAGCGCGTCGAACTTGAGGTGCGACTTGTCATCGAGGTAGTCGATCATCCGCCTCGACTCGTCCCGGTACGCGACGAGGTGCTCGCGCGACGCCTCGCCCTTCGTGATCGCCTCGAGGTACGTGAGCACCTCCTCGTCCGAGTCGGCGATGCCGTACTTCTTCATGTGCCGGTTGTTGCCGACCCAGCACACGCCGCCGCTCATCGCCGACGACCCGCCGTACACCTCCGCCTTCTCGACCAGCAGGGTCGAGAGCCCGAGATCGTGCGCGCGCACCGCCGCCGCCATCGCCGCCGCGCCCGAGCCGACGATCAGGAAATCCACCGACTCATCGAGGTCTTGCATGCGCGCTCGCGGGCTCCTGAATAGAACATGTTCTAGTCGTCCGACCCTGTCAATCGTGGCGGGCGGGCACTAGGGTCGCGCCCGTGGACACCTCATGCGACTTTCTGGTGCTGGGGAGCGGCATCGCGGGGCTGTCGTTCGCGCTCGAGGCGTCGGCGCACGGCTCGGTCATCATCGTGACCAAGCGCGAGGCGGACGAGGCCAACACGCGCTACGCGCAGGGCGGGATCGCCGCGGTGCTCGGCGGCGACGACAGCTTCGACAAGCACATCGGCGACACGCTGACGGCGGGCGCCGGCCTCTGCCACGACGTCGTCGTCGAGATCTGCGTCAAGGAGGCCCCCGACCGCGTGCGCGCGCTGCGCGACCTCGGGGCGCGGTTCGATCTCCAGGTCGGCGGCGAGGACGGCGCGCTCGATCTCACGCTCGAAGGGGGCCACAGCGCCCGCCGCGTCGTTCACTCGGGCGACATCACCGGCCGCGAGATCGAGCGCGCGCTGCTCGACGCGGTGCGCGCGCGCCCCAACGTGACCATCCTCGAGCACCACACCGGCGTCGATCTCATCGTCCTCTCCAAGTACGGCGGCCCCGACAGGTGCGCGGGCGCCTATGTGCTCGACGAGCAGAGGGGCGAGGTCCGCGCGATCACCGCGAACGCGACCGTGCTCGCCACCGGCGGCGCGGGCAAGGTCTACCTCTTCACGACCAACCCCGACGTCGCGACCGGCGACGGCATCGCGATGGCGTACCGCGCGGGCGCCGAGATCGCGAACATGGAGTTCTACCAGTTTCACCCGACGTGCCTGTTTCACCCCAAGGCCAAGAGCTTCCTGATCAGCGAGGCGCTGCGCGGCGAGGGCGGCGTGCTGCGGCTCGACGACGGCACGGCGTTCATGCCGCGGCACGATCCTCGCGCCGATCTCGCGCCGCGCGACATCGTGGCGCGCGCGATCGACTACGAGATGAAGCGCACCGGCAGCGAGCACGTCTGGCTCGACATGACCCACCGCCCAGCAGACTGGGTGCGCGGGCGCTTCCCCAACATCTACGAGCAGTGTCGCGAGCTCGGCATCGACATCACCGCCGAGCCCATCCCGGTCGTGCCCGCGGCCCATTACCTCTGCGGCGGCGTGACCACCGATCTGCACGGGCGCACGACGATCCCCGGCCTCTGGGCGATCGGCGAGTGCGCGTGCACGGGGCTCCACGGCGCCAACCGCCTGGCCTCCAACTCGCTGCTCGAGGGGCTCGTCTTCGGGCACCGCGCCGCGAACAAGCTCGCGAGCAAGCTCGACGAGCTGCGCCGCGAGCCCGAGGCGACCGTGCCCGAGTGGGTCGTCGGCAACGCGGTCGCGAGCGACGACGCCGTGATCGTCACGCAGAGCTGGGACGAGCTGCGTCGCCTGATGTGGAACTACGTCGGCATCGTCCGCTCGGACAAGCGCCTCGAGCGCGCGCGGCGCCGCATCGGGGTCTTGAGCCAGGAGATCCGCGAGTACTACTGGGACTATCTCATCACGCGCGACGTGCTCGAGCTGCGCAACATCGCGACCGTGGCCGAGTTGATCGTCGACTGCGCGCTCGCGCGGCGCGAGAGCCGCGGCCTGCACTCGACGCGCGACTACCCCGAGACCCGCGACGCGTGGCGCCACGACACCGTGATGAAGCGCGGCGTCCCGGCGCACCTGCGGGGGAAGTGAGTGTCCGACGACCGAGAGCCCGACGACGCCGTCGCCGAGGATCGCCCCCTGCCCGCCGTGCTCGCGCCCGCGTGGACGATGGCCGCGCTCGGCGCGAGCCTCGGCCTGTTCTGGCTCACGGCGGCCGCGCGCCCCGCCAAGGGAGGTGACATCGTCAACCTCCAGCTCTGCTTCTCGGCGGGGCTCGCGATCGTGACCTGGGGCGTCTCGCGGGTGCACCTCCCGACGCGTCCCGCGGCCGACGCGCTCGGGCTCCGCGCGACGCCTGCGGGCGTGCTCGTGCTCTCTGCGCTCGCCGGGTGCGCGCTGCTGCTCCCGGCGTCGTGGCTCGACGACCGCATCACGCAGCTGTTCCCCCGCTCCGCCGAGGAGCTGGCCGCGCGCACCGACGCGATGAGCTTCGCCACGCCGGCTCGCAAGCTCGCGTTCGCGTTCGCGGCGATGGGGCTCGGCCCGATCTCGGAGGATCTGTTCTTCAGGGGTGCGCTGTTCCGCGCGCTGCGCCGCACCGAGGCCGCCGCGCTGTCGGTCGCGACCACGGCGCTCGCGTTCGCGGTCTTCCACGTCGACGCGCGCATGTTCCCGATCGCGCTGCTCGGCGGCGTCGTGCTCGGCGTGCTGCGCGAGCGCACGGGTTCGGTGCTCGCGTCGACCGCGGCGCACGTCGCCTACAACGGGGTCATCACGATCGGCCTGCTGGCGGGCAAGCTGAAGCTCGAGACCGCCGGGCCCTCACACGCGCTCGGGGCGGCCGGCGCGGCGGCGACCGCGGGGCTCTGCTGGGCAGCCATCGCGTGGGCGCGGCGAAGCCCGACCACCCTCGCCGCGCGCGCGCGCGACCTCGAGTGATCAGCCCGCCAGCGCGCGCTCGTACACCCGATATTTTTTGTAGAGCTTGCCGCCCATCATCTTGATCGCGACGTTGACGGGGCCGTTGTCCTCGAGCGTCCACGAGATCTCGCCCCAGCGCAGGCCGAGCTTGCGCCCCTCGGCGTTGAGCTCGGCGTACATGAAGGTCGAGAGCGCCGCGTACTTGCGGACGTGCCGGAGCTTCTTGCGGATGCCGAGCAGCATCAGGCGCGCCGTGTCCGGCCCCTGCACCTTCAGGCGCCACAGCAGCTTGGCCACCCCCACGGGCGACAGCTTGCCGCCGAGATCGTGGATCATCCCGTTGAGGTTCGGCAGCGCGACCGCCACGCCGACCGGCTCGCCGTCGACCATCAAGATCAGCGTGAGCTCGGGGAGCACGATCAGCTTCAGATCCTCGGCCATCTTCTTCAGCTCGTCCTCGGTCATCGGGACGAAGCCCCAGTTCTCCGACCAGGCGTCGTTGAAGATGTCCATCAGGATGCGCACGTCGCGCTCGAAGTTCTTCATGTCGACCTGACGGAACGACACCTCGGGCATCGCGCGGATGTCCGAGTTCGCCTTCTGGATGCGCGCGCTCAGCTCGCCGGGCACGTAGCGCCACGCGAGCAGATCCTTGGCCTTCGCGTAACCCGCGGCCTCGATGAGCCCCGCCTGGTGCGGCCGGTGATGCGGCATCATCATCATGGGCGGGGTGTCGAAGCCCTCGATGAGGCACCCGAGCTCCTCGTTGATGCTCAGGCTCATCGGCCCCCGCGCGGCCTTCATGCCCTTCTCCCTCAGCCATCCCTCGGCGGCGCGGAGCAGCGCGGTCGCGACCTCCTGATCGTCGATCGTGTCGATGAAGCCAAAAAATCCAACATCATCCTTGTAGAGCTTCAGGTGCTCGCGGTCGACCTGCGCCGTCACGCGGCCCACGGGCTTGCCGTTGCGGTACGCGACGAAGAGCGCGCCGTCCGCATGCAAGAAGAAGGGGTTCTTCGTCGAGAGGCGCCCCTTCAGATCGAAGTCGAGGGGCCGCACGTACTCAGGCACATCGCGGTAGATGTACTCGACCACATCCAGGAAGCACTTCAGGTTGGCCTTGCCCTCGCGACGACCGAGCTCGGGGCCGATGGGCGTCATGCGGATCTCGACGGACATGGGCGCCCGGATACTCCCGGCGCGCGGCCCGCTCAATCGCCTTCCGCCCGCTTGGCCGACCGCGGGCTCGGCGTGCTAGGTTCCAGAGTCGCCCCGCAGAGATCCCATGTCGCTCGAACCCGGCCAAGTCATCGAAGGCAAGTACCGCATCGTCCGCCTGCTCGGCGAGGGCGGCATGGGCGCCGTCTACGAGGGCGAGAACACCGCCATCCAGCGCAAGGTCGCGATCAAGATCCTCCACGCGGCGGTCGCCGGAAACAGCGACGCGGTCTCGCGCTTCGAGAAGGAGGCCCAGGCCGCGGGGCGCATCGGCAGCGATCACATCACCGAGGTGCTCGATCTCGGCACGCTGCCGAACGGCGACAGGTTCATGGTGATGGAGTACCTCGACGGCACCACGCTGTCGGGCCGCATCCAGGCCCGCGGGCGCCTCACCCCTCAGGAGTGCGCGCCGATCCTGGTGCAGCTGCTCGAGGGGCTCGGCGCGGCCCACGACGCGCAGATCATCCACCGCGACCTGAAGCCCGACAACGTGTTCCTGCTGAAGAGCAAGGCCGGTCGCAAGGACTTCGTGAAGATCCTCGACTTCGGGATCTCCAAGTTCAACCAGCTGTCGGGCGACGGCGCGATGAGCATGACCCGCACCGGCTCGGTGATGGGCACGCCCTACTACATGAGCCCCGAGCAGGCCAAGGGCGCCAAGGAGATCGACGCCCGCAGCGATCTCTACTCGGTGGGCGTCATCGTGTTCGAGTCGATCACGGGGCAGGTCCCGTTCAACGCCGACACCTTCAACGAGCTCATTTTCAAGATCGTCCTCGAGACGGCGCCGCCGCCCGAGACGCTCGTGCCCGACCTCGACCCGGCCTTCGCCAACCTCGTCAAGCGCTCGATGGCGCGCGAGCCGACCCAGCGCTTCCAGAACGCCGCCGAGTTCCAGGCCGCGGTGGTCGAGTGGATGCAGACCGGCAACGTGCCGATGTTCGAGGAGTCGCACACCACGCTCGGGCGCGGCACGATGGGCTCTCACGGCGGCGCGCCGGCCACCCCCGCCCCGTGGTCGCAAGGCGCCGGCGACGCCCCTGCCCCCAAGAAGAGCAGCGCGGGCCTGATCGGCGGCATCGCGGCGGCGGCGCTGGTCGTGCTCGCGGGCGGCGGCTTCCTCGCGATGAAGCTGGGCGGCTCCAAGGACCCTCCGCCCGCACCCGCAGCGACCAGCAGCGCGGAGGCGCCTCCGCACCCCGCCGAATCAGCGGCGACGAGCGCCTCGGCCGCCCCCGCGCCGGTGGTGTCTCCCGCGCCGTCCGCCTCCGAGGACCACGTCGCGGAGGCGACGCCAGAGAAGAAGGCGACCAAGGGCGCGCCCACCCCCGGTCACAAGGGCGCGCCGACCGCTGGCAAGAAAGAGCCCGCGACGCCGCCCGCCACTCCCCCGCCGCAGCAAGGCGGCCGCAAGATTCGCACCGAGCTCTGAAAGGTCAGGCGACGATGAGCCGTTGAGTGGGCGTGAGCGCGCTCGCACTCGGCCTCGAAATGTGGTGGGTCTCCCCGGCGCGGGCGACTAACCTCGCGCGCGTGTCCGCGCCTGTCGACCGAGCCCAGCTCGCCGAGGAGGCGCGGCTCGTGGCGGCGGCGCAGGCCGGAGATCGGCGCGCGCTCGGCGCGCTGCTGACGCGCCATGGTCCCTCGCTCTACCGCAGCGTGCTGATGCCGCGGCTCGGCTCGACCGCGGCGGCCGAGGAGGCGCTCTCGATCACCTACACCAAGGTCGTCGAGAAGCTCGATCGGTTCGTGTGGCAAGGCTCCGGCTTCTATCCGTGGCTGCGCGTGGTGGCGATGCGGGTCGCCCTCGATCTGCTGCGCGCGAGGCGCCGCGAGACGCCGCTCGACGCCGACGATCTCGCGCGCGAGGTCGACCGCGCCGAGGCGGCGCTCGGTCGCGAGGGGCTCGACGACGCCGCGATCGCCGACGAGGACGCGCGCGCCGCCAAGGTCAAGGTCGAACGCGCGCTCGACGCCATCAACCCTCGCTACGCCCAGGCGATCCGCCTGCGCGTGCTCGAGGAGCGTGGACGCGACGAGGTCGCGGCGGCGCTCGGCGTGACCACCGCCACGTTCGACGTGGTACTCCACCGCGCGCTCGCGGCGATGAAGAAGGCCCTCCAATCCGCAGAGGAAGCATGAAGGACCACGACGAGCTGGACCTCCCGCCGACCGAGGACGAGCTGCGCGAGGCCGCGGCGCTCCGCGACGCGCTCGAGCGAGGTGGCGAACCGTTCGCGACGGCGCTGCGCGCGGCCTACGCGCCGCCCTCCCTCCCCGAAGAGCGCCACCGGCAGCTCGTCGACGCGGCGCTCGCGGCGCCCGCTCCGAGGGGGCGGGTGATCCGCGTCGCCTTCGGCGTGGGGGCGGCCTTCGTCGCGGCGGCCGCCGCCGCCGTGATGGTCGCGTCGGGCTCGCTCGCTCCGCCTCACGACGCGCCGCTGTCGGTGTCGCGCTCGACCGAAGCTCTGTTCGATCAGCCGTTCCCTCGCGAAGGTGGGACCTCGGCGCGCGTCGAGCGGATCGCGCGCGCGCGGCAGCGAGATCTGCGCCGCAATCAGTACGCGCGCTGGGGGTTGAAGCCGTGACGCGCGGGTGGTTGCTCATCGCGTCGCTCGCCATCGCAGGGTGCGCGCGCTCCAGCGTCGATCCGGCGCGGTGCGAGCCGGCCGCGTCCGCGACGCCGGTCGACGCGGTCCTGCTCGCCTATCTGTCGAAGGCGCGCGCGCTCCACCTCGAGGCCGACGTCGCCGAGGCGGCCGGAGACCCGCCCCGCGCCGTGGCGGCGCTCGAGCGCCTGATCACGGCCTCCACGCCGCGCCCCGCGCCCGAGATCGACGAGGTCCTCGCGGACACACGCGCGCGCCTCGCCGAGCTGCGCGCGCGCGCGGGCGATTTCGACGCCGCGGAGCGCGACGTCCGCGCCGGCCTGGAGCGCGCCCGGGGCGAGAGCTATTTCCGAGGGCACCTCTACGAGGTCCTCGGCCTCGTAGAGGAGCGCCGCGCCGCCGCGCACGAGAAGGCCGGGCGCGCAGCAGACGCGAAGGCGGCGCGCGCACGAGCGGTCGACGCGAGCGAGGAGGCGATCAAGATCCAGGAGCGCGTGCTCGAGCGGGTCACCCCGGCGGCGTCTTCATCCGCGAGGCGGCCGTGAACCGGTGCGTCCTGATCTCGATGCTCGCGCTGTGCGCGGTCGGCTGCGCGACATCCCACGCGCCGTCCAGCCCGGCGTCGAAGACCCCACCGGCCGAGCAACAGGCGGCCCCTCCCCCTCCGCCTCCGCCTCGAGCGGCCACGCCCGAGCCCGCGAGCGCTCCGAGCGTCGCGCCTGGCGCGGCGCGCTCTGCCGCGCAGCCCGCCGACACCGCCAAGAAGGAGAGCGTGGGCGCGGGCGAAGAGCTCGACGAGGCGCGCGGTCGGCTCGACGAGGCGCTCGCGTTGCTGGCTCGCGAGGACGAGCGCATCACGAGGCTCTCCGGGTCAGCGTGCGGCGACGCGTGCCGCGCGCTCGCCTCGATGGAACGCGCCGCGCGCGCCGTCTGCGAGCTGGTGCCCAGCGGCGAGCGCTCGCGCTGCGACGACGCGGTCGCCAAGCTGCACCGCGCGCGCAGGCGCGTGCGCGACGCGTGCGGCGTGTGCGCCGACGGCCCGTCCACCGATCCCGACGCCCCCCTTCGATGAGCGCCCCCCTCGCACGAGACGTCCGGTTCGGCGGCACGTGGTCGCCCGCCCAGCGGGTGAAGAATGATCTGATCTTCCTCACGGCCACCGCTGCGCTCGCCGGCGCTCGCCGCCTGCCGCTCGCCGCGCGCTTGAGGGTGGGGAGGCTCTTCGGCGCGGCCGCGTGGCTCTGGCCCCCGCTCCGGCGGCGCGTGACCGCCCACGCGAGGGGCGCGCTCGGCGACGAAGCCCCGTCGGGGTTTCGCTGCTGGCTCTCGACGGGCGAGCTCGCCGCGCGCTGGCTCGAGGGGCTGCGCGAGCGGCCCGAGGCGCAACTGACGCTCACGCTCGACTCGCGCGCGGCGCTCTCCGACGCCCTGTCGGAGGGTCGTGGGGTGGTCTACGCGACCGCGCACCTCGGAGCGTGGGAAGCGATGGGCCCGCTGCTCGTGTCCGAGGGCTTCCCGATCGTGACGATGACGCGCGCGAGCTACGATCCGCGGTTCGACTCGCTGTACCGCAGCCTGCGCGACGCCCGCGGCGTCGAGACGATCGCGCGGGGCTCACCCGGCGCGCCGAAGGCGATCCTGCGCGCGCTCCGCGCGAACAAGATCGTCGGTTTCCCGATGGACCTCGCGGGGCGCGGAGTCCGCACCGTCGACGTGACCTGGTTCGCCCGCCCGGTCCCCACGCCCATCGGTCCGGCCGAGGTCGCGCTCCGCACCCGCGCGCGCTTGGTGGTCGGGACACCGGGGCCCGGTGGTGCGCTCACGGTCCGCACTGTCGAGACGCGCGGCCACGACAGCCGCTCGCTGACGCAGGCGCTCGCGAGCGAGCTCGCGGGGCGCATCCGCGCGCTCCCGACCGACTACCCCTGGATCGCGCGCGCGCTCTAGACTCCCTAATTTCACGCGGACGCCGCCTGGCCACGCGTGACGATTGGGGACACCACGTGGGACCGTGGGCGGCCTCGCCCCACCCGACGACGCGCGCGCCGTCGCGTCCGGGAGGTCCTGGCAGCACCGAAACCCGAGAGTGTGAAAGCGAAACGACGGCGCGTGCTCGACCATCACGGCGCGACAGGAGTTCCGCGAGCGGACCCACGAGCCTCCCTTCAGCGCCGCCCACGCGGCGACGCGGCTCACCGACTCGGCGTTGACCCACTCGTCGAAATTGCCGGTCATGTCCGCGACGCCGAAGCCGCTGTCACACGAGGGCTTGGCGCCCGAGGCGACGCTGCGGTCGACGCGCGCGAGCTCCACGCGCTGCACGGTGACATCCTTCGACAGCATCCGATCGAGCAGCACCATCTCCGGCGGCAGATCGATGTTGCACGCGGCGGGGTCGCGCTCGTACCCGGTCGGAAACGGCAGCTCGTCGGGGCCCTCGCACGCGGCCGCCCACTCGGACTCCCAGCAGAGGCGCTTGCCGATCGAGGCGCACGTCGAGGCAGCGTCGTACCAGTTGGACACTCCGACCGGGTGCGCCCCCGCCTCGTTGGGATACTCGTAGCGATCGATGCAGAACGACAGGCGCTCGCGCTCACGGTCGCCGCAGCGCTTCGCTCGGGCGTACTCGACGCAGATGTGCCGGTGATCGGCCGTGTCGACAGCGCGAAGACACTTGCGCTGAAGCTCTCGGCAATGCGCCTGCTGGACGTGCACCATCCCGTCGGGGCATGACGGCCGAGGCCCGGGTGCGGCTGACACGCTCGGCGCGCTCGAAGCGCTGGGCGCGCTCGAGGCGCTCGGCACGCTCGAAGCGCTCGGCACGCCCGACGCGGACGCCGCAGCACCCTCCGACCTGGGCGAGGTGACGGCGGACCCTGGCGGGCCGCGAGGCGCCTCCGAGCTCGCGCCGCACGAGAGCGCGAGCGCGCACGCCGACAGAGCCCCCCTCCCGTAGCCCGCCATCGCGCCGTCAACCGCTCGTCGCGACGCGAAGCAGGCTGCTGGAGCGCTCTTCCATCGCGAGCTCTCGCACGAGCGAGAGCCCGATGTACGCCGCGAGGCGCTGGATCTGGCCGCGATCACCCGAGAGAACGCGGCTCTTCACCGTCGTCCCGCCTGGGTGAGACACCGCCCAGTGCACGAGGCCGACCGGCTTCTCTGGGGTTCCGCCGGTCGGGCCCGCGATGCCGGTCACCGCGAGCGCGATCTCTGCGCCTGACGCGCGCCGGATACCCTCGGCCATCGCGCGGGCGACCTCTCCGCTGACGGCCCCGTGCGCGCGCAGCGTCTCCTCGTTCACGCCGAGGATGCGGGTCTTCGCGCTGTTGGCGTAGACGATCGCGCCGCCGACAAAGAAGTCGCTCGCCGGCGCGCGCGTCATCAGGTGACCGATCAGGCCGCCCGTGCACGACTCGGCGACCGCGAGGCGCCACCCTCGCGAGCGCAGCGCGCGTCCGACCGCGACGGGGAACGTGTCGCCTCCCTCCCCGTACACGCAGGCGCCGAGCCTCGCGCGGACCTCCTCGGCGGCGACGAACGCGAGCTGTCGCGCGTCGGCCTGCGACGCGGCCGAGACGTGCACCTTCACCTCGACCTCGGGGAAGGTCGCGCGGTACCCGAGCCTGAGCCCGGCGCTCTGCTCTTCCAGACCGGCGAGCTTCTCGCCGACCACCGACTCGGGCATCCCGAACGTGCGAAGCCGCACCTGGTGGCTCGTGATCACCGCGACCGACTGCAGGCGGGGCGCGATGTGCGCCTCCCACAGGTGCTCCAGCTCGCGAGGGACCCCCGGCGTGAAGTACGCACGGCAGTCGCCGATGAAGGCCGCGAAGCCGGGCGCCGTCCCGGCGGCGTTGGGGAGCGCCTGCGCGCCATCGGGGAGATCGGCCTGCTTCGCGTTGGACGGCGACATTTCCCGCCCCGCACGCTCGAAGCGTCGCCGGATGGCGTCGAGCGACGCCTCATCGCAGACGAGCGACACACCCATCGCCGCCGCCGCCGCGGCTGCCGTCAAATCGTCGCTGGTCGGACCGAGGCCGCCCGTACAGACCAGCACCCTCGCGCGGGCCGCGAGGCGGTGCAGCGCGGCGACGATCTCACCCTCATCGTCCGGGACGGTCTCGGTCCGCACGACCTCGAAGCCCAGCTCGGTCAAGCGCGCCGCTATCCACGGCCCGTTGGTGTTGACGAGCTCTCCCCGGGTCAGCTCCGTCCCGATGCACAGCACGGCAGCGGTCATCTGACCGTGAACGCTAGGGAATTTTGACCGTCCAGGGGAGAGAAATCTACTGAGCCCACCCGCCGGGGACGTCGATCACTCCGGTACACACCCACCGGCGCGTCGCGAGAACGACAGCCTCATCGACGCGCCAGGAGGGACGCCGTGAGCTAGCTGCAGCCCATCGAGTTGCCGCAGTTGAGGCACTTGTAACAGGCGCCGTTGCGGACGGTGATGTGGCCGCAGCCGTCGCACACCGGCGCGTCGCCCATCATCTCCTCGAGCTGCGCGTCGAGCGCCGAGGCCGAGACGCCCTCCGCGAGGCTCTCCTTGGTCGTCGAGTGCAGCGCCAGCGCGGCCGACGGGATGCTCGGCGGCTCGCGGTACGTCGTCTCGGCTGGATCGGCGATCTTTGGCTCGGGCTTGACGTGCGCGAGATCGTAGCGCTCGAGGTACTCGACGCCGAGCACGCGGAACAGGTAGTCGACGATGCTCGTCGCGAGCTTGATGTTCGGGTGACCCTCGACCGAGCCCTGCGGCTCGAACCGCGTGAACGTGAACTGCTCGACGAACGTCTCGAGCGGCACGCCGTACTGCAGGCCCACCGACACCGCCATCGCGAAGCAGTTCATCAGCGACCGGAAGGCGGCGCCCTCTTTGTGCATGTCGATGAAGATCTCGCCGAGCGTGCCGTCCTCGTACTCGCCCGTCCGCAAGAAGATCTTGTGACCGCCGACGCGCGCCTCCTGAGTGAACCCGCGTCGCTTCTTCGGGAGCCGGACGCGGTAGCCCTTCGGCGACGTCTGCGGCACGGGCGGCACCATCGAGGCGACCATCGGCAGGGTCTCGACGCTCGCCGTGGTCGCGTCGTCGGATTTGTCCTTCGACGTCGACGACAGCGGCTGCGACGCCTTGCACCCGTCGCGGTAGAGCGCCACCGCCTTGAGGCCGAGCTTCCAGCCGAGCTCGTAGATCTCGCGGACCTCGTCGACCGTGGATTCGTTGGGGAGGTTGACGGTCTTCGAGATGGCGCCCGACAGGAACGGCTGCGTCGCCGCCATCATCTTGATGTGCGACACAGGCGGCAGGAAGCGCGTGCCGAGCTTGCCGCAGCGGTTCGCGCAGTCGAACACGGCGTAGTCGTCGACGCGGAGGTGCGGCGCGCCCTCGACGGTCATCCGCCCGCCGATCGTGTCGCTCGCCTCGTCGATCTCGGCGGCCGTGAAGCCGAGGTGGCGCAACAGGGAGAACCCGGGCCTCCGCTTCTCGGTCGGCGCGCCGAGCCGCGCGAGCGTCTCCTCGCCGAGCACCCACGGCGCGAACGCGAGCTCGAGCTCGAACGCGCCCGGCAGCGCCGCCTCGACCTTCGCCAGCTCGGCGTCGGTCATGCCGCGCTCGCGCAGGCTCGCGCGGTTGATGTACGGCGCCCCGAGCAGCGTGTTGGTGCCCTGCACATAGGCGACGATCTCGGCGGTCTCGGCCTCCGAGTAGCCGAGCTTGCGCAGCGCCGCGGGCACCGTCTGGTTGACGATCTTGAAATAGCCGCCGCCAGCGAGCTTCTTGAACTTCACGAGCGCGAAGTCGGGCTCGACCCCCGTCGTGTCGCAGTCCATCAAGAGGCCGATCGTGCCGGTCGGCGCGAGCACCGTGGCCTGCGCGTTGCGATACCCGTGCTGGGAGCCCTCGGCGACCGCGTGATCCCAGTCCTCGCACGCCGCGCGCCAGAGCTCCTCTGGGCAGGACTCGCGATCGATCTGGTAGGCGGCGTCACGGTGCATCCGCATCACGCGCAGCATCGGCTCGCGGTTCTTCGCGAAGCCGGGGAACGCGCCCTTCGACGCGGCCATGTCCGCGCTCGCCTTGTAAGCCTGACCGCACAGGATCGCCGTCAACGCCGCCGCCATCCCGCGCCCCTCGTCGCTGTCGTACGGCAGCCCGAGCTGCATCAGCAGCGAGCCGAGGTTCGCGTAGCCGAGCCCGAGCGGGCGATAGTCGTGGCTGTTCTGCGCGATCGTCTTGGTGGGGTACGACGAGAAATCGACGAGGATCTCCTGCGCGACGAAGAACACGCGGCTCGCGTGGCGGTACCCGTCGACGTCGAACGAGCCGTCGTCCCGGAGGAACTTGGTCAGGTTCAAGCTGGCCAGGTTGCACGCCGAGTCGTCGAGGAACATGTACTCCGAGCACGGGTTCGACGCGTTGATGCGGTCGGTGTTCGGGCACGTGTGCCAGCGGTTGATCGTCGAGTCGTACTGCACGCCCGGATCGGCGCAGCCCCACGCCGCCTCGGCGACGAGGTCCCACAGCGCGCGGGCGTCGTGCGTGTCGACGACGGCGCCGGTCGTGCGCGCGCGAGTCTGCCACTTGCCGTCGACCTCGACGGCCTTCATGAAATCGTCGGTGATCCGCACCGAGTTGTTCGAGTTCTGGCCGCTCACCGTGTGGTACGCGTCGCCGTTGAAATCGGACGGGTAACCC
>CAUJFL010000447.1 GCA_963169165.1 Myxococcota bacterium
CGAGCTGCTCCTCTGCCAAGGGCGAAGGATGGACTGGAAACCTCTCGTGCGCGAGCTGCGTGCTCGATACGACTGGCTGCATTCCTCCTCCCTGGGGGCTGAAGGTGCTCTCTGGCGACTGTAAGGTTGTTGGGGAGGATCCGATGAAGCCCACCTTCGTTACCGCCGCCGGTACCTGCAAGGTTCGGCTGCTCTCGAAGAGCGCTGCGGAAGAGGCCTTCTACACGATCACGGCGGACGGTGCTCACAGCATCCCCGTCAAGATCGGGAACTACCCCTCGATCCGCACCATCGTCAATGTCCCCCCGGGAGTGATCTGGGACCAGGACGACACGAATGGGAACAAACTCTCCTTCGGCTTCGGTGCTGGCTTCTACATGGGGGACATTGGTACTGGCTTCAAGTTCGATGCTCTGACCGCCTACCCGGTGGTTAGCTTCGAACTGAAGCATGGCAACTGGTGCTTCTCGCTGACTGATCCCGACCTGGTCGACAGGTGGACGGCAGTACCGGATGTAGGCAACGGCGTCGGCTGTCTGGCCCCTGGCTACCTGATCGACATCAATGTCGAAACCAAGACCATCGTCAAAGGGCCCTATACCAAGGGTACCGGCGCAGGTGGTGCTGGTGGAGAGGGAGGTGCCGGAGGTAGTACAGGCGGTTCCGGTGGTAGCGCTGCTGGTAGCGGGGGCAACCCTGGTACTAGTGGTGCTACTGGTGGAGACGACAGTGGTGGCTGCTCCTGCGCGGTGCCCGGTCAGAGCGCGAACTCGAGGTGGCTCACGCTGGGCGCCATGTCGCTGTTCGTCCTCCTGCGAAGGAGGGGCAAGAAAGCTTGAGGCTGGTCACTCGTGATCGAGAGCGCGACGATCGGGCCCGCGGTGCTGGCTCACGGTGGGGGCGGCTCGTCGGTCTCGGGCGGCAGCGTGATCCGTTCGTCGAGCCCCTCGGCCGCGGCGGCGCCGTCGGGCGGTGTGTCGTCGTCGTCGACCTCGAGCCCGTCGGCCGACGGCGGCAGCGTGGTCGCGTCGTCGAGCGGCTCGTCTCCGACGTCGAGGCGCTCGTCACCGAGGCCCGACGGCAGGCCGACGAGCTCGTCGACCGGCGTCTCGTCGTCGAGCGGCGCGTCGGCGAACGCGAGGCCCCCCGTGCCGTCGTCGTCGTAGGTGTCCTCGCCGACGACGAGCGGATCGAGCAGGTCGAGCCCTGGCAACACCTCTTCGGCGGGCGTGCTCGCGTCGTCGAACTCCTCGTCGGGCGTCGGCCGCGTCACGGTGGAGAGCCTAGCCCTTGACCTCTCCCGAGCGCAACGCGACGTGGAGCGCGATGTCGACCGCCCCGCTGCTCGGACCAGGCCTCACGTCGGTCTCGCTGTCGGTGCCGGCCTCCGAGGTGGTGTACGTGCGCGCGCTGCTCGAGGCGCACGAGGGACTCGCGGTGATGTTCGCCGAGCGCGGCGGCGAGCTCGTGCTCGCGACGACCGACAGCCAGGCCGCAGAGCTCGCGTGGTTCGTCGCGGCGCTCCAGGCAGAGCTCGGTCCGCGGCTCGTCGTCAGAGCTTGAGCACGCGCCGCGCGTTCTCCCGCAAGAACTGGGGCCACACCGCGTCCTTGAACGGCACCGACTCGAGCTCGGAGAAGATGCGGTCGAGCGACAGGCCCATCGGGAAGTAGCCGGCGTAGAGGATCTTGTGGGCGCCGCGCGTGTTCGCGTAGTCGATGATGTCCTTCGGGTAGTGCCTCGGCGAGAAGGCGCTCGTCGAGTAGTAGAGGTTCGGCCATTTCAGCATCAGCTTGATGGCGAGATCGGTCCACGGCTCGCAGCCGTGCCGCGTGACGATCGTGAGCTCGGGGAAGAACCAGCACACCTCGTCGAGCAACGCGACGTCCTGCACGCCCATCGGCACGCGCGGCCCCGGCACGCCCGCGCAGATGAAGATCGGCAGGCCTAGCTCGACGCATTTCGCGTACAGCGGGTAGAACTTCTTGTCGTTGATCGGCACCTGCGGGCACAGCCCCGCGGGGAAGGCCGTCGCCGCCTTGACGCCGAGCTCCTCGTGGACTCGCACGAGGTCGCGGACGCCCTCCATGCCGAGGTTCGGGTTCACCTCGAAGCTGCCGAAGAACCTGTCGGGGTGCTGCTTGATCGCGCGGATCGCCTCGGGGTTCATCGTCACGCCGACCATCGCCTTCTCGATGCCGTGGGTGTCCATCTCCGTGAGGACCTGCGCCACGTAGTCGTCGACCTTCTGGGTCTTCGGGATGTCCTTGAACATGTACTGGGCGGGGAACTTGAAGCTCTCGCGGCTCTCTCGATCGAGCAGCAGGGGCTTCAGAAACTCGTACCAGGTCGAGTTGTCGTCGGTGGGGATCGACAGCATCAGATCGATCACCCCGACTCCCTTGGGCATCGGCATGCGCGGCATTGTGCACCAAGCGAAGCGCGGGCTCGACAAGAAAAATGAAACATGTTCTAGTCGCCCGCCATGAGCGACGTGATGCGCGCGCCGTACGTGCTCGAGTACGGCTATCGACGGAGCACGGGGCCGGTGATCGGGCAGTTCTTGACTGCGCTCCGAGACGGGCGGCTGGTCGGCGGCAAGACGGCGCGGGGTCGCGTGATCGTGCCGCCGACCGAGTACGATCCCGAGACGGGCGACGCCGTCGACGAGCTCGTGCCCGTCGGCGACGCGGGCGTGGTGACGACGTGGACCTGGGTCGCCGAGCCCGCGCCGGGGCAGCCGCTCGCGCGGCCGTTCGCGTGGGCCCTCGTCAAGCTCGACGGCGCCGACACCGCGATGCTGCACGCGGTCGACGCGGGCGAGCCGTCGAGGATGAAGACGGGGATGCGCGTGCGCGCGAGGTTCCGCGCCGAGCGGTCGGGCACCATCCTCGATCTCGAGGCGTTCCTGCCGGAGCAGGCGTCGTGAGCGGGCCCGTCACGCGCTTCAAGTCGCCTGTGAGGTTCGTGTTCGACGTCCCGGCGGGCCCGACGGTGTCTCGGTTCCTCGCGGCGGTCGCCGAAGGACGCCTCTTCGGTCAACGGTGCCCGACCTGCGCGAAGGTCTATGTGCCGCCGAAGGTCGCGTGCCCACGCTGCGGCGATCCGCTGTCACCCGAGCAGCTTCCGGTGAAGGAGACGGGGACCGTCACGAGCTTCTGCGTGGTCAACGTGCCGTACGAGGGACAGACGATGAAGCTGCCGTACGTGTACGCGAGCATCCTGCTCGACGGCGCGGACATCCCCTTCCCTCACCTCGTCGACGCCGAGCCCGCCGACGTGCGGATGGGGCTGCGGGTCCGGGCCACCTGGTCCGACGCGCTCGGCCCCACGCTCGAGAGCATCCGGGCGTTCGTGCCCACCGGTGAGCCCGACGCGCCGTTCGACGCCTACAAGGAGCACCTGTGATGGGCGAGAGAGAGATCGCGATCGTGTCGTTCGCCGAGGTGATCGTCGAGCGCAGCGACCGGGACGACTGCGAGCTGCTGTTGCCAGTGTTGAAGCGCGCGCTCGGCGACGTCGGCCTCACGCAGCAGGACATCGGCTTCACGGTCTCGGGGAGCAGCGATTTTCTGGGGGGACGCCCGTTCGCGTTCGTGATGGCGACCGACGTGCTCGGCGCGTGGCCGCCCATCCGCGAGTCGCACGTCGAGATGGATGGCGCGTTCGCGCTGTACGAGGCCTGGGTGCGGCTGCAGCACGGAGATCTCGACACGGCGCTCGTCTTCGCGTTCGGGCGGCCGTCGCAGGGGCCGCTCCACGACGTGATGTCGCTGCAGCTCGATCCCTACTACATGGCGCCGCTCCGCCCTGACGCCCTGTCGCTCGGCGCGCTCGCGGCGCGCGCGGCGCTCGACGCGGGGCTCACGAGCGAGGACGAGCTCGCGCGCATCGCGGGCGAGCGACGGGGCGTTCCGACCTCGACCAGCGAGCCCTACCTGCGCGAGCCGCTCCGCGCGCACGCGACGCCGACGTTGCGCGACGGCGCGGCGGCGATCGTGCTCGCCGCGGGCGACGGAGCGCGCGCGCTGTCGAAGCGCCCCGCGTGGATCAGGGGGCTCGATCACCGGATCGAGCCGCACTCGCTCGGCGCGCGGAGCCTCACGCGCTCCGTGTCGACCGAGCAGGCGGCTCGCGGGGCCGGCGCGCTCGGCTTCGGCGCAGACGTGGCCGAGCTGCACGCGCGGTTCGCGCACGAGGAGCCGCTGCTCTCGCGCGCGCTCGAGCTGCCCGCCTCGACCCGGGTCAACCCGTCGGGCGGCGCGCTCGCCCAGGATCCGGTGATGGTGACCGGCCTCTGTCGGCTGGGGCACGCGGCGCGCGCGGTTCATGAGGGCGCCGCGCGCGCGATCGCGCACGCGACCTCGGGGCCGTGCCTGCAACAGAACCTCGTCTGCACGCTGGAGGCACGCTGATGAACCGCTGCGCAGTCATCGGGATCGGTCAGACCAGGCACGCCGCGAAGCGCGACGACGTGTCGCTCGCGGGGCTCGTGCGCGAGGCCGCGCTGAGGGCGCTCGCCGACGCGGGCCTCGGCTTCAGCGACATCGACGCGGTCGTCATCGGCAAGGCGCCCGACACGTTCGAGGGCGTGATGATGCCGGAGCTGTACCTCGCCGACGCGCTCGGCGCGGTCGGCAAGCCGATGATGCGGGTCCACACCGCGGGCAGCGTGGGCGGCTCGACCGCGATCGTGGCGGCGCACCTGGTGCAGGCCGGCGTTCACAAGCGCGTGCTCACCGTCGCCTTCGAGAAGCAGTCGGAGAGCGAGGCGATGTGGGCGCTGTCCCCGAAGTTTCCGTTCCAGCCGCCGCTGCTCGCCGGAGCCGGCGGCTACTTCGCCCCGCTCGTCCGCAGCTACATCCGGCGATCGGGCGCGCCGCCAGAGGTCGGCATCAAGGTGTCAGTGAAGGATCGCAAGAACGCGCTGAAGAACCCGTACGCGCACCTCTTGTTGCCTGACATCTCCGACGAGGTCGTCGAGAAATCTCCGATGCTGTGGGACCCCATCCGCTACCTCGAGACCTGCCCGTCGTCGGACGGCGCGGCCGCGATGGTGCTCGCCGCCGAAGACTCGCTCGGGGGCGTCACCAACCCGGCGTGGGTCCTCGCCTCCGAGGTGCGCAGCGAGCCGACGATGTTCGCCGGGCGCGATCAGGTCAACCCGCGCGCGGGCCGAGACTGTGCGAAGGCGCTGTACGCAGGGGCCGGCATCACCGAGCCGCGGCGCCAGATCGACGTCGCCGAGGTGTACGTGCCGTTCAGCTGGTTCGAGCCGATGTGGATGGAGAACCTCGGCTTCGCGCCCGAGAACGAGGGCTGGAGGCTCACGCTCGACGGCGCGACGTCGATGACTGGCGACCTGCCGATCAACCCCTCGGGCGGCGTCCTCTCGACGAACCCGATCGGCGCCTCCGGGATGATCCGCTTCGCCGAGGCCGCGATGCAGGTCCGCGGCACCGCAGGCGCGCACCAGGTCGACGGCGCGAAGATCGCGATGGGCCACGCGTACGGCGGGGCCTCACAGTTCTTCGCGATGTGGCTGGTCGGCCGCGACAAACCCTGAACCCCACGACGGAGACACGATGCACTTCAACCTCGCAGACATCTTCGAGAGCCTGGTCGACGCCGTCCCCGACAACGTCGCGCTCGTCTCTCATCCGCACCGGCTGACGTACCGACAGCTCGACGAGCGCAGCAACCAGGTGGCCCACGCGCTCGCCGCGCGCGGCGTGAAGGCCGGGGACCACGTCGGCCTGTTCCTGTACAACGGCGCCGAGTTCATCGAGGCGATGCTCGCCTGCTTCAAGCTGCGCGCGGTCCCGATCAACATCAACTATCGCTACGTCGAGGACGAGCTCGCGTACCTGATCGACAACGCCGATCTGGTCGCGATCTTCCACCAGCGCGAGCTCGAGCCGCGCGTGCTCAACGTCCGCGACAAGGCGAAGACGCTGAAGCACCTCATCGTCGTCGAGGACGGCTCGCCCGTCGTCGCTTCGCCGGCGATCCCGTGGGCCGCGCTCGTCGAAGGACAGCCGACCACCCGCGGGTTCGAGCCGCGCTCGCCGGATGACCTGTATGTGATCTACACCGGCGGCACGACGGGCATGCCGCGCGGCGTGATGTGGCGCCACGAGGACGTCTTCTTCGCCGGCCTGCAGGGCGGGAACCCGGGCGGCCCCGCGCTCGAGAGCGCCGACGAGGTGGCGAGGCTCGCCCCGGATCGGGATCTGCCCATGGTGATCCTGCCGGCGGCGCCGTTCATCCACGGCGCCGCGCAGTGGGCCGCGTGGATCGCCATCATGACCGGCGGCAAGGTCGTGCTGTCACCCGGAAAGAGCTTCGATCCCAGGCACGCGGTCTCGCTGGTCGAGGCCGAGGAGGTGCAAGTGCTCAACCTCGTCGGCGACGCGATGGCGCGCCCGCTCACCGCCGCCATCCGTGAAGCCGCCCGCGAGCTGCCGTCGTTGATGGTGATCTCGTCGGCCGGCGCCATCCTGTCGCAGAGCGTGAAGGCGGGGCTCGCCGAGCTCTGCCCCAACACGATGGTGCTCAACAGCTTCGGCGCGAGCGAGACCGGGCACCAGGGCACTATCTACCCCGGGATGGACGCCCCCGGGAAGCTCACCTTCTACATGGATGAATCCAACACTGTCCTCGACGACGAAGGCAGGCCGCTCGCGCCCGGCTCGGGAGTCATCGGGCGGCTCGCGCGGAGCGGACACATCCCGGTCGGCTACTACAAGGATCCGGTCAAGACCGCGGCGACGTTCCTGCAAATCGACGGCAAGCGCTGGGTGGTGCCGGGCGATCTCGCGACGATCGAGGAGGACGGCCGGATCAGCGTCTTCGGGCGCGGCGCCGTTTGCATCAACTCGGGCGGCGAGAAGGTCTTCCCCGAAGAGGTCGAGGAGGCGCTGAAGGCGCACCCGGACATCGTCGACGCTGTCGTCGTCGGCGTCCCCGACGAGCGCTGGGGCCAGCGCGTCGCCGCGATCGTTCAGTGCAAGCCGGGCGCGAGCCTGTCGCTCGCCGACGTCGACGCGCACTGTCGCACCAAGATCGCCGGCTACAAAGTGCCGCGCGAGGCGCGCTTCGTCTCGCAGATCTCGCGCCACCCGAGCGGCAAGCCCGACTACCGCTGGGCGAAGGACGTCGCGACCGGCCAGCTCGAGGCATGACTTCAGCAGAGTTCTGGGGGTTCTCCGACGAGCTGGTCACGCCCGAGTGGCGCGCTCGTCGACGGCTCGCGACGGCGGCGCGCCAGCTCATCGAGCGTGTGGTCGAGGCCGACGCGAGCGAGGCCGCGCTCGACGCGGCTACCGCCATGGTCGAGCGCGCCAACCTCGAGCTCGCCGCCGCGAAGCCGCGCGAGCTGCGGGCGACGCTGGCGAGCGGCACGCCCGTCGCGCGCGCGGTGTTCGCCGACGCCTCGACGCTCGTCGGCCTCTCGAACCCGCTCGCGCCGCCGATGGTCGTGTCGCACGAGGGAGCGCTAGCAGTCGGCGAGGTCACGTTCGGCCTGGTGTTCCAGGGCGCGCCGGGCTGGGTACACGGCGGCTTCGTGGCGGCGGCGTTCGACCAGGTCTTCGGTCACCTGCAGAGCCGTCGCGGGCTCGCCTCGGTGACCGGGACGCTCACGGTCCGCTACCGGCGCCCGACGCCGCTCCAGCGGCCGCTCAGGTTCGAGGCCGAGGCTGACAAGTCAATCGGCCGCCGCCACCACCTCCGCGCGCGCGCGCTCGCCGACGGCGAGCTGACCGCGGAGGCGGAGGCCATGTTCATCGAGCTCGATCCAGCGCGGATCGGCGAGGTCACCGGGACACGTTCGGGAGAGACGGATGCAGATCGATTATACCCAACAAGAGCACGCCCTCCGCGCGCAGCTGCGCGGCTACTTCACCGGACTCATCACTGACGAGGTGCGCGCCGAGTACAGCGGCGAGTCCGACGGCGGCGGCCCCCTCTACACCAAGGTGCTGAAGCAGCTCGCGGCCGACGGCTGGCTCGGCATCGGCTGGCCCAAGGAATTCGGCGGGCAGGATCGCTCGTCGATCGAGCAATACATCTTCTTCGACGAGGTGCAGCGCGCGGGCTTCCCGATCCCGTTCCTCACGCTGTGCACCGTCGGGCCCACCCTGATCAAGTACGGCACGCCCGCGCAGAAGGAGGCCATCCTGCCCCGGATCCTGCGCGGCGAGCTGCACTTCGCGATCGGCTACTCGGAGCCGGGCGCGGGCACCGATCTCGCCTCCTTGACGACCAAGGCGACGCGCGACGGAGACGACTACATCGTCAGCGGGCAGAAGATCTTCACCAGCCTCGCCGAGTACGCCGACTATGTCTGGCTCGCGGTGCGCACCGATCCCGCGGCGCCGAAGCACAAGGGCATCAGCATCCTGATGGTCGACACGAAGCTGCCCGGCTTCTCGCTGTCACCCATCCACACCCTCGGAGACAACCGCACCAACGCGACCTACTTCGACAACGTCCGGGTGCCCGCCTCGATGCTCGTCGGCAAGGAGAACGAGGGCTGGCGCCTGATCACGACGCAGCTCAACCACGAGCGCGTGGCGCTCTCGTCGCCCGGACCGGTCGCGCGCTTCGTCGAGGAGGTCACCGACTGGGCGAGGGAGACGTCGACCCCGGACGGCGGAAGGGTCGCCGACCTGGGCTGGGTGCGCCACAACCTCGCGCGCGCGCGCAGCATCGTCTCGGTGCTCGAGCTGATGTGCTGGCGGCAGGCGTGGGGCATCGACAACGGCGTGCTCGACCCGGCGGAGTCGTCCACCGTCAAGGTCTTCGGCAGCGAGTGGTTCGTGAAGATTTATGAGTTGTTGATGGAAGTCCTCGGACCCGAGTCGACGGTCAAGGAGGGCCCCGGCCTGATGCTGCAAGGCCGCCTCGAGCGCTACTACCGCACGACGCTCGTGCTGACGTTCGGCGGAGGGGTCAACGAGGTGCAGCGCGACATCATCGCGACCGTCGGGCTCGGGATGCCGCGCCCGGCGCGCTGAAGGGAGACAAATCATGGATTTTGCACTCGACGACACCGAGAAGGCAGTCAAGGACCTGGCGACCAAGATCTTCGGCGAGCGCGTGACGCAGGCGGCGTTGCGCAAGGCCGAGGCCGACCCCGACCGCGTGATGCGCGAGCTGTGGAAGGACCTCGCGGACGCGGGCCTCCTGGGCGTCGCGATCCCCGAGGCGCACGGCGGCGGCGGGCACGGGCTGCTCGCGCTGGTGCACCTGCTCACCGCGGCGGGCGAGGCGGCGGCGATGATCCCGCTGTTGCCGACGCTCGCCCTCGGCGCGCTGCCGATCGCGCGGTTCGGGACGCCCGCGCAGTCAGCGGTGCTCGCGCGGGTAGCGGAGGGAACAGTGTTCTTGTCAGCGGCGCTCGTCGAGCGCGCGCACCACGCGCACCACGCGCCGCGCGTGAGGGCGCGGGCCGACGGCGGCGGCTTCGTGCTCGACGGGGTGAAGACCTGCGTCCCCGCGGCGCACCTCGCGTCGGCGCTCGTCGTCTCCGCGTCGACCGACGTTGGGCCGAGGCTGTTCCTCGTCCAGCTGCCCTGCGCGGGCGTCACGATCGAGCGCCAGGTGGTCACCACCGAAGAGCTGGAGGCCACCGTGACGTTCGTCGGCGCGCGGGCCGAGGCGCTCGGCGGAGACGACGCGCTCGACTGGCTGCTCGATCACGCCCGGGTCTGCGTCGCCGCGACGACGCTCGGCGTGGCGACGCGCGCGCTGAAGATGACGGCCGAGTACACGGCTCAGCGCAAGCAGTTCGATCGACCGATCGCGACGTTTCAGGCCGTCACCCAGCGGATCGCCGACGCGTACATCGACGTCGAGGCCATCCGGCTCTCGACGCTGCGCGCGGCGTACAAGCTGCAGTCGGGCCAGCCCGCCGCCGAGGAGGCGGCCATCGCGAAGCTGTGGGCGGCCGAGGGAGGCCACAGGGTCGCGTTCGCCGCTCAACACTTGCATGGCGGGATGGGCTTCGATCGCGACTACCCGCTTCATCGTTACTACACGCGCGCGCGGCACCTCGAGCTGATGCTCGGCGGCGCGCCTCAGCAGCTCGATCGCATCGGCGAGGCGATGCTTGGTTGAGGGCTCCAGGCCCTCCAGGCCTCCAGGGACGATGACGACAGTCTCCTCCTCGCCGAACGGCGAGGGGGCGCGGGTCGTCGTCCTGCCGACGGTGGAGAAGATGCGCCGGTTCGCGTTCTTCGAGCCTTCGAGTTGACGCCCGTCATGGCGCACGCGAGCCTCGCTCACTAGTCGATTGGCCATGTCAGACGCGCAGACGCTCGCGCTCGCCGAGGCGGCCCTCGGTGAGGTGATCGATCCCGAGCTCGGGCTCGACGTGGTCAACCTCGGCCTCGTGGTCGACGTCGACGTGACCGACGGCGTGGTCGAGGTGAAGCTCACGATGACGACCCCCGCGTGCCCGCTCGGCGACGAGATCGTTCGCGACGCCGAAGACCGGCTCCGCGCGGTGCCCGGCGTGCGCGACGCGCGGGTCGAGCTCGTCTGGGAGCCGCCGTGGAGCCCCGAGAAGATGTCCCCCTACGCGAAGGAGCTGCTGGGCTGGAGCGCCGGGTGAGCGGCGCGGGCTCGCCTCGCCGAGGCGGGGTCGAGCTCACGTGGCGTCGCGCGCTCTTGCTCCTCTCGGGCGTGACGGCGGTCGTCGGCGTGCTCGCGGGCCTCTCTCGCGTCGGCGTGACGGACGCGGCGGTCGCGCGGGCGCCCGCGCACGGACCGCTGCTCGTGCTCGGCGTGTTCGCCACAGTCATCTCGCTCGAGCGGGCGGTCGCGCTCGGTCACCCGCTCGCGTACGCCGCACCAACCCTGTCGGCCGCGGGCGCCGTGGCGATGCTCATCGGGGCGCCCGGCGGCGCGTGGCTGTCGCTCGCCGGGGCGCTCGGACTCGTCGCGGTCAACGCCGCCGTCGTCCGGCGTCAGTCGGCCGCGTTCACGTGGCTTATGCTCGCCGCGTCGCTCGTGCTCGTCGCGGGCGTACTCGCGTGGGCGCTCTCGCGGCCGATCTCCGCGCTCGTGCCCGCGTGGATCGGCTTCTTCGTGCTGACCGTCGTCGCCGAGCGCCTCGAGCTGTCACGCCTCACGCCGACGCCGCGGTGGGCGACCCGCGCGCTCGTCGCGATCTCCGTGGGGTTCGGCGCGCTCGCCGCCGCCCACGCGTTCGCGCCCTTCGTGTCGGGGCGCGCGCTGGGAGCGGGGCTCACACTGTTTGGTTTGTGGCAACTGCGCTTCGACGCCGCGCGGCGCACGATTCGCCTCGGCGGGCTGCCGCGCTACTCGGCCGCGAGCGTGCTGCTGGCGTCCGCGTGGCTCGTGGTGGCGGGCGCCGCGTGGGCGTGGTGGGGCGAGCTGCCAGCGGCGGGGCCTCGATACGACGCGGTGCTGCACGCGGTGTTCGTCGGCTATGTGCTCGCGATGGTGTTCGCGCACGCGCCCATCATCCTGCCGGCGGTGGCGCGGCTCGACGTGCCGTTTCATCGCGCGCTCTGGGCGGGCCCGCTCGTGCTGCACGTGGGGCTGGTCGCGCGGCTCGCGGGCGATCTCGCCGACGAGCTCGCGCTGCGGCGCGCGGGCTCGCTCGCCAACGCGCTGTCGCTGGTCGTGTTCGCGGCGTCGGTGCCCGCCGCGCGCGCCCTCTCGCCTCGCCGCGCGCGCGCCGCGCCCTCGTGAGCGCCGGGCCGCGCTGGGCGCGAGCCGCCGGAGGCTCACCGAGCCAAACAAACAACCATAACTTCACGATGTCGCCGTGCGCCGTGGGCCCGAGCGTCCTGTACGTGGTGCTGGAGCCCCCCTGGTTGAGCACGAACGTCGTCATCACGCCGGTGACGCTGGCGAAGCTCGTCCAGACATCTGCCGTCAGCCCCTGGAACGCGCCGCCTGGTAGATAGTACGGCGTGATGTTCTGCACGTCTCCCACCCCCGCGTCGAACGTCCCACCGTCCAGCTCGCTCTCGTAGAGCGCGAAGATCTCCGTGTTCTTCTGCGTGGGCTGCCCCTTCACGGTGTCGACCTTCACCAGGAGCGGCCCAACAGTGTGTCCGTACGCGTCCGCCGTGAGCTCTGCCAGCGTGACGCCCGGGACGGGCGCGGGCGTGGCGCTGCCCACCTTGCGCGCGCAGCCAGGGTGGGCGAGATCGACGTGCACTCGCAGCTCGTCGTTGCCCTTGTCGGTGTAGCGCAGCGCCTCGCCGAACACGTCGACGACGTCGCCTGGTTTCAGGCTCGAGAAATGGGGAGCGGCCTTCCCGTCGACATACAGCTTGATGGCCTGGTGCGCGCCCTCGGCGAGCGTCGCGTAGGTGGGCTTCGTCTGGAGGAACAGCTGACAAGTGAAGTCGGGCTTCGAGCTGCACTGACCGAACGAGATCGCCGTGACGACGACCGCGTCGATCCACACAGGGGTGTAGGTCTTCGGATCTTGCTGCCAGAGCTCCGAGATCGTCCTCGTGAGCGCCGGTTGCTTCACGAGGCAGTCGGGCCAACCTGCGCCGCCCGAGCCCCCCGCTCCCGCTCCCCCGCTCGCGCCGCCCGCGCTCCCGCCGCCACCACCCGCGCTCCCGCCGACGCCACCCGCGCTCCCGCCGCCACCGCCGCCACCGCCCGCGCTCGCGCCTCCAGCCGCCGCACCGCCGGAGCCGCCCTTGCCTGCGCTCCCTGCCGTCGCGCCGCCCGTGCCGGCGGCCGCTCCGGATGCTCCCGCGGCGCCTCCCTGCGCCGCGCCCGCGCCGCCAGCCGTCGCGCCGCCGACGCCCCCCGTCGTCGAGCCGCCCGCGCCCGCGCTCGTGCCGCCACCTGCCGCCCCTGCCTTGCCCGCGCTGCCTCCCGAAGACGACACGGGCGTGTCGTCGCCGCTGGTGCTCGTGCCCGCGCCGCATCCGGCCGCGATGGCGAAGGGAGCTGCACACGACGCGACGGCGAGAGCGATGAGTGATCTGTTCATCGGCGGGCACGATACACCCTCCCGCGAGTCGCGAGCGCCGCACGTTCACGACGTCGCGCCTCGCGCGCAGGCCCGCCGCGCCGCCGCCGTCGCTACCTCGTGAGCACGTCGCGCAGCGCGATGGCGAGCAGCTCGGTGTGCGCGCAGTGAGCGTGCTCGTCGGCCCCCGCGTAGCCCTTCACTGTCAACCCGCGGCGCTCCGCGCTCGAGCGCGCGACGAGCCCGAGCGGCGTCTCGCCCGAGGTAGGGTGACGTGTCACGCCGACCTCGTGCAGCAGGTGATCGGCGACCTCTCGCGTCGACGCGTAGCCCGGAGGCTGGATCTCCGAGTGGGTCAGCACCATGGTCACGTCGCCGCGCGCCGCGCGCTCGGCGAACGCGACGAACGGCGCGAGGGTCCTCGTCACCAGCGTCGGCGGCCCCTTCGGGGGCGCGTCGGTCTTGACGTAGCCTGCGTGCGCCGAGTCGAGCAGGACGACGGCGTCGGCCGCGCGCGGGTGAAACCGAAGGATGTTCTGGATCGCGCCGTAGCCGGCGCTCCAGCTCGACAAGGTCAACGTGCGGATCGTCGCGTCAGGGTTGTGTGTGTTGCGCCGCAGCGCGCGCAGCACGCCATCCTTCAGCTCGGTGAACGCGGCGGGCAGCGCGAACGCGTCCTCGTACGCGCCGCTGCCGACGCCGAGATCGATCCCGACCAGCACCTCACCGCGCGCGACCTCGACGAACGCCTTGCGAACGGCGTCGTGGCCGTGAAAATGGATGACCACGTGGTACGCGCCGTCGGCCGGGACGAGCGAGGGATCCTCCGGCACCAGCATCTGCCCCATCGACACGGCGGGCAGCCACCGCGAGTAGGGACCGAAGCCGCGGTCAGGCATCATGCAAGGGTTCCACCCCTTCGCGCGGAGCTCGGGCGACAGCGGCGTCGTCACGCGCGATCTAGAGCCCGTCGCGATCGGCGCGGCGTCGTCGACCGGGACCTCACCGGCGTGCAGCGCGACGCGCGCCGCCGCGTACCGGAGCGCGCCGCGACCGAGCTCGGGGGCGATCGCGACGCCGTCGGACGCGAACGCAGAGGTGATCGCGAGGCCGAGCCCGGCGAGCGTCACGGCGAACAAGCCGCGACGACGCGCGCGCTTGCCAGCCAGCTCGGCGTCCCGCGGGACCACGCGCCGATCGGGTTGTGCGCTCATCGCGCCCCGATGCCCGAAAGGCCCCGCGCGGGCCAAGTTCTCGGCGGCGGCTCGGCTCAGGCGCTCGCCGGCGCGGCGGCGCCGAACGCGGCGCGCTCGACCGCCAGCTCGACGTCGCCGAGGGTCGTCTCCGCGTCGAGGAAGCGCTTCTGGCGGTGGCCGTCGCGCGTCAGCCGACAGTAGGCGTTGAAGATTCCCTCGAAGACCTGGTTCTGCGCGGCGGCGCCCTCGGCGTCCATGAACCCCGCGCGCGTCGACAGCGTCGTCACCTTGCGCATGACGGAGCCGGCGAAGTCGAACGCGTCGACCCCTAGCGTCGCGAGGTGCGGCTCGATCAGCATCACGAGCGGCAGCGTCGGGAGCACCATCTTCAGCCGGCGCAGCCTCCCGAGCGCGCTCGCCCGCTCGCGCTTGCTCATCGGGAACTCGTTGAAGTAGGCGACCGGCAGCGCGGTGTGGCGGCTCTCGTCGAGGTGGAACAGGCGCAGCACCTCGAGCCCCGGCAGCGTGGAGAGCATCCCGAAGATGCTGAGCGCGATGCTCTCGACCATCACGTTCATCCCGAAGAAGCGATCGAGCCCCTCGGCCTTCAGCGTCCCCTCGAGCAGGAGATACTCCCAGGCGCTCTGCCGCGGCACCTCGACGCCGAACGCCTCGATCAGCTCGCGCATGACGACGAAGTGCTTGGCCTCCTCGAGCACCTGCATCGTCAAGGCGGCGCGCGCGCCGGTGCTCTGCACGCGCGTCAGCAGGCTCGCCGACACGAGCCACGCGTACGCCTCGCCGTGGCCGATGGCGGAGAGGATGGCGACGACGGCGCGCTTCTGCTCGGGCGTGTACTCGCGGTCGAGCAGCGCGCGAAACTCGGCGCTCGTGATCCGCGCGCGCGCCGCCCGCTCGCCGTCGGTCAGGCTGCGCTCGGCCAGATCGGTCAGCTCGCGCTCATGCGCGTTGCAGTCGCGGAAGCTCGACCACGGCGCGGCGACCTCTGCCTTCCACAGCAGCCGCAGGCTCTTGTCGTAGTGCTTGCGCCTCAGCGTGTCCGCCGCGCCACCGACGAACTCGTAGCGCTCGTCGTCGTAGGCGGCGGCCCGCCCTCCGAGGCCCAGCGACGCGAGCCACGCGTCACGGCTCCGCACCGCGCGGTTCACCACCCGCTCGACGGCCTCGTTGATCTTCCTGGCGCGCTCGTTGATCGGCAGGGTCTGGGTTTCCATGAACCGACAGCGTAGGCCCCGGGCCACGCCGCGCATTGATCGAGGTCATCCCCGATGAACTCGGCGGAGCGCCTCGACGGCGCGCGGCTCGCCTCACCGCGCGTGGACCGTGTGGAGCGCGACCACCGCGTCGAGATCGAACCCTGCGTTGGGTGGTGCGCCAGCCTTCGACAAGTCATGAATCTTTACATAGCGAGCGCGCGAGACGCCGAGGTCACGGAGATCGAACGCGTCGCCGCCGACCTTGGCCGGATCGTAGGGCAGCGGCGTCGACGGCGTCGCCCAGACGACGCGCCAGCCCGCGCACGACGACGTCGTGTAGGCCGCCGGATCGCAGGGAAACGTTTGCCAAGTGACGCCGTCTTCGCTGACGCTGACCTCGCCGAGCTCCTTGAAGGGAGCGTGCTCGTCGCCGCCGGCCCAGAAGGCGTTCTCGAACACGATGAGGTCGGGGCCGTCGTCGTCGACGAGATCGTCGGCGCCGAAGCCGAGCACGATCTCGCCACCGACCCCGAGCGACACCACGTCGAGGCTGCCCTGAGCGGAGCCGCCGCCGTGGGGCGGGCCAAGCACGACGTCGGGCATCCGATCTCGACCGTAGGTCGCGTCGGCGCCGGGGACGAACGAGACGACCTCGCCCGCGAAGGCGTCGCTCGCCCCCCCGCCGCCCGCCTGGGGCGCGCCCGCGGCGCCCGATCCGCCCGCGCCCGCGGCGCCCGACCCACCCGCGCCCAGGGCGGTCGACTTCGCAGGATCTTCGGCGCCGCAGGCGGTTGACAAGCAAAGCGACAGCGCGCACGACCACCACACTAGCTGCTTCATCGATACTCTCCTCCTCCGCGAGGCTCGCGCGGACGCTTGGGTGACGATCGCTCGGCAGGTCTTCTGGCTCACGGTTCGACTGACGCTTCGAGCGCCTTCCCCGCGCGGTGGCGAGTGGCAGAGGCTCGAAGCCCTCCGTTCACAGCGGCGGCTCCGCGCCGGATTTTCACCGGCTTCCCTGGGTGGCCACGTGGCCACCCCGAGCGAAGGCCGGTCCCTCGCCCCGCGGGCATCGAGAAGCAAGCGCATTCGCCGCGCGCCGCCGTGCTAGTGTCGGCGCCTAATGGATTCTCGACTCTCTGCCTCTCTCGCGCTCGCGGCGGCGATGCTCCACGCCTCGGCGGGCGCCGCGCAGGGTGCGCCGCAACCGCCGCTGCCTCCCCCTGGCGCCAGCCAGCCGCCTCCCTCCTACGGGCCGCCTCCTCCCGGCTACGGCCAGCCGCCTCCTCCAGGCTACGGCCAGCCGCCTCCGCCCGGCTACGGGTACAACGCCTATGGGCCGCCTCCTCCCGGCTACGCCGACGCGCCCCCGCCGGTCGATCACACGGTTCGCAACCACGACGGGTTCTATCTGCGGATGGGCATCGGCGTGGCCAGCGGCACCGTGAAGACCCAGGCGAGGCTCGCCGGCAGCACGTTCGACGTGAAGTACAGCGGCTCTGGCCCGGCCTACGAGTTCATGCTCGGCGGGACCCTCGGCAAGGGCTTCGTGCTCGGCGGCGGCCTCGTCGGACAAGATGTCTCCGATCCCAAGGTGACCGTCACCGGCACCAACAACCCCGGCTCGGCCGCCGGCACCGCGAGCGGCAAGCTCGGGATCGTCGTGCTCGGCCCGATGATCGACTGGTTCTTCGATCCACGCGGCGGAGCCCACCTCGGCGCGATGATCGGCTCGGGCGGGATCGGCCTCTCCGACGACAAGGGCGACTCGTCCACCGGCCTCGGGCTCTCGCTCTGGGGAGGTTATGATTTTTGGGTTGGCAAGCAGTGGTCACTTGGTCCCGAGCTTCGCCTGGTCAGCGTCAGCGGCAAGCGTAACGTCGTCGGAGAGCGCTGGGAGGACAAGGCGACCAGCGTCCAGGTGCTGTTCACCGCGCTGTACCACTGAGACGCGGTGGGCCCGCTCCATCCGCCGCCTGCGCTCGTCGACGCCGCCCCTCCGGGCCTCACCGTCGCGCGGGTGCTTCGCATCGAGCGCGGCCACGCTGAGGTGTGGCTGGACGAGGCCGCGCGCCTGCTGCCGATCACGAGGAAGCAGCTGCGCGCGTGCCAACCGGTGACGGGAGACTGGGCCCACGTCGACGTCGCGCGCGGCGTGGTCGCGGGGCTCGCGCCGCGCGCCACCTGCCTGCGTCGACGCGCCCCCGCGGCGCGTGGCGGAGACCAGGCCGTGGTCGCCAACTTCGACGTCGCGCTGATCGTGATGGGCCTCGACGGAGACTTCTCGATCCGGCGCGCGGAGCGCTACGCGGCGCTCGTCGCGACCAGCGGCGCGGACGCGGTCGTGTTGCTCACCAAGGCGGCGACGGTCACCCTCGCCGACGAGGCGACCGCGGCCATCGAGGACGCGGTCGGGCGAGACACCCCGGTGTTCGCCATCGACGTCGTCGCGGGGCTGGGGCTCGACACCGCGAGGGGCGCGCTCGCGGGGCGGGTCGGCGTCGTGATCGGCTCGTCGGGCGCGGGCAAGTCGACGCTGACCAACCACCTGCTCGGCGAGGCGGTGCAGCCGACGCGGGGCGTCCGCGCGAGAGACTCGCGGGGCAGGCACACGACCGTGCGGCGCGAGCTGTTCTTGCTGCCCGGCGGCGGCGCGATCATCGACACGCCCGGCCTGCGCGAGGTCGGGCTCGCCGAGGGCGCCCTGCTCGACGACGCGTTCGTCGACGTCGCCGAGCTCGCCGCGTCGTGCAGGTTCGGCGACTGCCGACACGAGACGGAGCCGGGGTGCGCCGTCCAGGGCGCGATCGAAGCGGGCGAGCTCCTGGAGAGCCGGGTCGACGCGTGGCGCAGGCTGCTGGTGGAGCGGGCGACGCCGCAGCGACGTGGGCGGTAGCGCCAGGCTGGGCGAGCCCTTGTCAGCGTCACCCCGCCAGCGCCGCGGCCGCCCGGACCTCGTCGTCTGACAGGATGTGGTCGGCCTTCTTCGCCGCTGCCAGCACGGCGTCGACGCGATCCTTCGATGGCTCGACGCCGAGCTTCTTCAGCACGTACGAGACGTTGGACGCCCCCGACATGAACCCGACGACGATCTCCTGCGAGCGACCGAACATCCCCGCGGGCACGCCCGAGTAGATGCGGTCCGCGAGCCACGCGTCGCCCTTCTGCTCTGCCTTGATGATCGCCGAGGCGTGCACGCCCGTCGCCGTGCGAAACGCGTCGCGCCCCACCAGCGGGTAGTTGATGGGGATCTGCCAGCCGACCGCGTCGGCCGCGACCTGACAGTATTCAGTCAGCTTCGTTAGATCTTGATCATCGAGCAGACCCAGCAGCTTCAGGTTGAGCAGGATGTGGTCCATCGACGCGTTGCCGACGCGCTCACCGATGCCGAGCGCGGTGCCGTGGACCCGGTGGGCGCCGCACTCGAGCGCGTAGATCGCGTTGACGAGCGCGAGGCCGCGATCGTTGTGGCCGTGCCAGTCGATCTGCACGGTCCGGGTCGCGCCCATCCCCGCGATGATCGACCGCGTGAAGCCGATCAGGTTACGCACGCCGTCCGGCGTCGAGTGGCCCGCCGTGTCGCAGACGCAGATGCGCGACGCGCCGTGATCGATCGCGACCTTGTACAGCGTCGCCAGCACCTCGGGGCTCGAGCGCGACGTGTCCTCCGTGACGAACGCGACGGGGAGCCCCGCCTTCACGCCGACGTCGATGGCCTCGGCCGCGCGCTTCGCGAGCAAGTCGACGCTCCAGTCTTCGACCAGCTGGCGGATCGCCGACGAACCGATGAAAGTGTAGATCTCGACCGGGATCCCGGCCCTCTGTGAGATCTCGATCATCGGCGTGACGTCGGTGGCGACGGTGCGGCCGGCGCAGGCGGGCACGACGTTGAGCTTGGAGGAGACGATCTCGTTGCACATGCGCAACACATCGTCGAAGGCGCGCTGAGAGCTGCCCGGCAGGCCGATGTCGGCCGCGTGGATCCCGAGGTCGTGCATCAGGTGCAGCAGCCGCAGCTTCGGCTCGATCGACGGGTCGCGCACGCTCGGGTTCTGCAGTCCGTCGCGCAGCGTCTCGTCGAAGAACGTGACGCCGCGATCGATGACGCGCCCGCGGCGCGCGGCCTCGTTCCAGTCGTAGATCAGCGCGGCGTGCTCGGAGTGCTTGGGCTCGGACATCACCCGATCTCCGTAGGACATCGGCCGCGCATCGTCCATGATCCGCGCCTGGTTGACGCGCTGCGCGAGCCGTTTGCGCGGAACTTGGCCGTGTGCGCGGCTGCGAGGTAGCGGCGAGGTGTCAGCCGCCCGCGCGCGTCGCCGGGCGAGCCACCGAGGTGCTCCATGAAGAGGCTCATCGCGTCTCTGTCGCTGTCGCTCGTCGTGCTGTCGCCCGTCGCCGACGCGCGCGACAAGACCATCGTCGCGATCGAGGCGCGCTCGCTGGTCGCGCGCGACGGCCGCGATCTGTCGCGCGATCTGCGCGAGGCGGTCACCCGCGAGGTCGACGGGCTCGATCTGACCCGCGCGCCGAAGCACGCGCGCTTCGTCCTGTCAGCGTCGCTCGTGAAGCTCGAGACGACCCAGCGGGGCGACACCACCGCCACGCGCGCGAAGGTCTCGGTGACGCTGAAGGAGGCGAAGCGCGGCGCCCTGTTCGCCGTGATCGAGGGCGCGGCCACCGCGGAGGGCGGGCGGACGGGCGACGAGCGCGCGGAGCGCGACGCCCTGCTCGGCGCGGTGAGGGGCGCGGTGAAGGGCGTCCCCACCGCCGTCGCCGCGGCCAAGTAGCGGCTCGAGGTCGACCGCTCACCCGCGCGGCTCCAGGGCGAGCGGCTCGACCACCTCAGACCCAGGCGCGGCGCGCGCGCAGGCTGTGCAGCCGCGCCCGCAGCTCGGCCAGCGGCGCCCGCGACAGCTCGGCGAGCCGCGCAGACGACAGCTCGACGCCCAGGACCTCGACCATCGCCTCGATCGCCTCGAGCGTCGCGCGCTCTTCACCGATCGCGATGCCGCGCTCTTCACCGATCGCGATGCCGCGCTCTTCACCGATCGCGATGCCGCGCTCTTCTCCGATCGCGATGCCGCGCTCTTCTCCGATCGCGATGCCTTCCTCGCGAGCGGACGCCACGAAGTGGCCGTGGGCGAGCAGGTCGCGCTCACGGTCGTCGGCGATGCGGCGCTTGTCTGGGTCGTCCGACAGCTCTCTCAGCTTCTCGACGGCGAGGCGCATCATGGCATCTTCCTGCGCGAGCAGCGTAGCGTCGGCGTCGCCGTCGAGCACGAAGAAGCGCCCCCAGCGACGCGCGCGCGCCTCGCCTCCCCCCGGCTGCGCCAGCCGCGCCAGGTCGAGCACGTGCACCTCGAGGTGCGGCGCGAACAGCGCGCCGGTCCGCTCTCCAACCACGCGAAAACGTTCATGAAACACGGCCGCGGTCGGCACCACGCTCCGCTTCGTCCACAGGATGAACCGGAGCGGCACCAGCTTGCGATACTCGTCACCGCGCCGCAGCTGCCCCGAGAAGTGCCTCGCCCAGTAATACAAGACGCGCGGCGCGAGGGCCCCGTCACCGCGCGTCGCCATCTCCAGGTCGACCTCCTCGCCCGTCGCGAGCCTCACTCGCACATCGAGCACGACGCCGTGCTCGCTCGAAGCGCGCGCGGGGATCTCGGGGTTCAGCACGTGGACCTCGGCGAGCGGCGCGTCGAGGTCGAGCACCGACTCGATCATCGAGCGCAGCAGGCGCTCGTCCGACAGCAGCAGCATCTTGAAGACGACGTCGAGGCACGGATCGATCAGGCGCACGTGGCGATATCGGCCGCTCGCCCGGGCGCTTGCGCGAATTCGTCTCGACCGGGCCGCGGGGCCTCACCCGCGCGCGAAATCGCGCACGAGCTCGCAGAGCCTCGCGACCGACTCCTCGCCGACGGCGTTGTAGATCGACGCGCGCACGCCGCCCACCGAGCGGTGGCCCTTCAGCCCGACCAGCTCGCGCCGCGCCGCCTCGGCGAGGAACCGCGCCTCCGCGTCGGCGTCGTGCAGGCGAAACACCACGTTCATCCACGAGCGGGCGGCTCGCTCGACCGGCAGCTCGTACGTGTCCGGGTGCTCATCGAGCGCGGCGTACAGCGCGCGCTGCTTTCTGTCGTTCACCTCGCCGACAGCCGCGAGCCCGCCCTGCTCCTCGAGCCACAGGCAGACGTTGCGCAGGAGGTACACCGCGAACGTCGGGATCGTGTTGTAGAGCGACTCGCTCTTCTGGTGCGTGCGAAACCTGAAGATCGCGGGGATGTCATCGCGACCGCGCGCGAGCAGCGCCTTGTCGACGAAGAGCACGACGAGCCCCGACGGGCCGAGGTTCTTCTGCGCGCCGGCGTAGGTGAGCGCGTGCCTCGCGTAGTCGAACGGGCGCGAGAAGATGTCGCTCGACATGTCGGCGACGAGCGGCGCGCCGTTCGCGTCGGGCACGTGGTGGTACTGGACGCCGTGAATCGTCTCGTTGGTCGTGTAGTGCACGTACGCGGCGCCCGGCGTCAGCGACAGCGCGTCGTCCGGCGCGGTCTTCGTGTACGAGGGCGGCTTTCCCGCGAGGCGCGCGTCGCCGAGCAGCTTCGCCTCGGCGAGCGCCTTCTCGCCCCAGGTGCCATGCACGACGTAGTCCGCGACCTCGCCCGGCCCGAGGAGGTTCATCGGCACCGTCGCGAACTGCATCGACGCTCCACCCTGCACGAGCAAGATGTCGTGCGTGTCGGGCAGCTGCGCGAGCGCGCGCAGGCGGAGCAAGGTGTCGCGGTGCATGGCCTCGTAGACCTTGCCGCGGTGGCTGTGCTCGAGGACGCTCATGCCCGTCTCGCTCCAGTCGACGAGCTCTTCCTGGGCGCGCAGCAGCGCGGGGAGCGGCAGCGCGGCGGGGCCGGCGCCGAAGTTGTGGACGCGGTGAGCCATCGCGGCGCGCTCTACCCCAGGGCCGCGCGCGCCGCGCGAGAATCCCCTTGCCGTTCGCGCCGCCGCGGGAGAAGAGCCGCCGCATGACCGCGTTCGATCCGCCCCTGTCCGCCGCCGACCCCGAGATCGCCGCCCTCATCCGCAAGGAAGAGGTCAAGGAGCGCGACACGATCCGCCTCATCCCGAGCGAGAACTACGCGTCGCGCGCGGTGCTCGAGGCGACGGGCTCCTTGCTCTGCAACAAGTACAGCGAGGGCTACGCAAAGAAGCGCTACTACGAGGGCCAGGAGGTCATCGACGAGGTCGAGGAGCTCGCGAAGAGCCGCGTCGCCGCCCTCTTCGGCGCCGAGCATGTCAACGTCCAGCCCTACTCGGGCAGCCCCGCCAACCTCGCCGTGTACGTGGCGTTCTGCAAGCCGGGCGACACCGTGATGGGCCTCGGGCTGCCCGCTGGCGGGCACCTCACGCACGGGCACTCTGTCAGCGTGACCGGGATGTTCTTCAAGAGCGTGCCTTACGGAGTGCGGCGCGACGATCACCGCATCGATCTCGACGAGGTCCGCCGCCTGGCCAAGGAGCACCGCCCGAAGCTGCTGTGGGCCGGCACGACGGCGTACCCGCGCGCGCTCGACTGGGCGGCGTTTCGCGAGATCGCCGACGAGGTCGGGGCGGTCTTCGCCGCCGACATCGCGCACATCTCCGGGCTGGTGCTCGCGGGCGCCCACGCGTCCCCTGTCGGCGTCGCCGACGTCGTCACCTCGACGACGCACAAGACCTTCCGCGGCCCGCGCGGCGGCATGATCCTCTGCAAGAAGCAGCACGCCGCGGCGATCGACAAGGCGGTGTTCCCGGGGCTGCAGGGCGGACCGCACAACCACACCACGGCCGGGATCGCGGTCGCGGCGAAGGAGGCGTCGACGCAGGCGTTCAAGGACTACGCGCACGCGGTCGTGGCCAACGCGAAGGTGCTCGCCGACGCCTTGCTCGAGCGTGGCTTCTCGCTGGTCACGGGCGGCACTGACAACCACCTCGTGCTGGTCGACCTCACCTCGAAGAGCGTCACTGGCAAGCTCGGGGCGCAGGCGATGGCGCGCGCCGGGCTGGTCGCCAACTACAACAGCGTGCCGTTCGATCCGCGCAAGCCGTTCGATCCGTCGGGCGTACGGCTCGGCACGCCCGCGATCACCTCGCGCGGCATGGGGCCCGACGAGATGAAGAAGATCGCGGCCTGGATGGACGAGGTCGTCGCCGCGCCGGCCGACGAGGCGAAGCTCTCACGCATCGCCCGCGAGGTCGCCGAGGTGTGCGCCAGGTTTCCAGCGCCCGGCGTCGCGGTCTGACGTCGCCCACGACGAGCGCCGCAAGCTCTCACGACGCTCGGCGAAGCCGAGCGGAGTTCACACCCAGTCCTCACCCAGCCCGCACCCAGTCCACGCGGGTGTCCACCGCATCCGAACACGACGCGCGGCGAAGCCGAGCGGAGCTCACACCCAGTCCGCACCCAGCCCGCACCCGGTCCACGCGGGTGTTCACCGCGTCCGAACACGAAAGCCGAAACAAACGTCGCGAACGCTGGGCCTCGGCCACGCCCGCAGCGGGATGCGATGGCGGGTGTTCACCGCGCGCAGGCGTACATCAGTACGCCGAGCACGTGAACCCCGCCACCGCGCCCGCTGCGGGATGTGGCCGAGGCCCAGCCTAGGTGCGTTCGGCTAGGAGGATGCAGCGTGGGGATTCGGCGCCGAAGAAGACACCCGGGGTCGCGAGGTGCCCGGTGACCTCGAGGACACGAAACCCGGCGTCTCTCAGCAATTTTCCGAGCTCGTGCAGGCCCCACAGCCGGATCGAGTATTCGAGCTCGCGCGTGCGTCCGTCGTCGAGCATCACGGTGCGCTTCACGCGCAGGCGGCTCGTCAGAAAGTCGACGCTCATCTCGTCCATGCACACGCAGCCCTCGCCCTCGAACCACACCATGCTCGGCTGGTTGACGGCGACGTGGTCGCGGTTGGGCAGATCGAGCAGCACGACGCCGCCGGGGCGGAGCGCGCGGTGGATGCGCTGCAGCACGCCGAAGTTCTTGTCGTCCTCGAAGTAGCCGAGGCTCGAGCCCCAGCAGTAGACGCCGTCGAACATGCTGTCGAAGGCCATCTCCCGCATGTCACCATGAAGAAAGTTAATTTTTTGGTTGGCATCCATCGCCTCGTCCGAGGCGCGGGCCAGCATCGCGAGCGACAGATCGTAGCCGATGACCTTGTAGCCACGGCGCGTGAGCTCGACCGCGTGACGACCCTGGCCGCACGCGAGATCGAGGATGACGGCGCCGCGCTGCAGCCCGAGGCGATCCTCGATGAACACGGCCTCTCGCAGCGTGTGCTGCTCGGGCGGGCGGTCCATCGTTCGCAGGAAGTCGTCGTCGAAGATCTCCTCGAACCACGGGCGCTTGCGCTCGGTCCGGGGCTCTTGCATCGAGATCGGCGCGCTCGTGACGACAGGAGGCGGAGGGGGAGGAGCGGCGGCGGCGCCCGCGGCGGGCGGCGTCGAGGTCTTCACCGGCGGCGGAGGGGCGAGGTCCGGCGGCTCCTCCGTCGCGGTGATGTAGATCTCTTCGAGATCGGTCG
>CAUJFL010000448.1 GCA_963169165.1 Myxococcota bacterium
GCGAACCAGGCGCGGGCTCGGATCTCGCGTCCTTGTCGACGCGCGCGGCGCGCGACGGCGACGACTACGTCATCGACGGCCAGAAGACCTGGACCTCGCACGCCGACAAGGCCGACTGGATGTTCTGCCTGGTTCGCACCGATCCGTCGGCGCCGAAGCACAAGGGCATCAGCTTCGTGCTGGTCGACATGACGTCGCCGGGGATCACTGTTCGGCCGATCCAGCTGATCAGCGGCGCGTCGCCGTTCTGCGAGACGTTCTTCGACGCCGTCCGCGTGCCGGTGGCCCAGCGCATCGGCGAGGAGAACGGCGGCTGGGAGATCGCGAAGGCGCTCTTGTCGCACGAGCGCTCGAACATCTCTCTGTCGCGCGACGCGCAGAGCTCGATCGAGGAGCCGCTCGCCGCCCAGGCGCGGCGCTTCCTCGGGGGTGTGCCCGGCGAGCCGCTCGACGACCGGGAGCTGCGCGCGAAGATCACGCAGATCGACATGGACTTTCTCTGCAACAAGCTGACGCTCCGGCGCGCCGCCGAGAGCGCGGCCGCTGGGCTGCCGCCCGGCGACGAGGCGTCGATGTTCAAGCTGTATGGCACCGAGCTCAACAAGCGCCGACGCGAGGTCAAGGTCGCGCTGCGCGGCTTCGCGGGGCTCGGCTGGGAGGGCGACGGGTACACGCCCGAGGAGCTCCTGACCACGCGCGACTGGCTGCGATCGCGCGCCAACTCGATCGAGGGCGGCTCGAGCGAGATCCAGCTCAACATCATCGCCAAGCGCGTGCTCGGCCTCCCGGACTGACATGGGCTTCGTCCTCACCGAAGAAGAGCTGGGCATCCAGCAGACGGCCCGTAGAGTGGTCGACGCGCGCGGCGGCGCGGCGGTGCTCCGTCGGCTGCGCGACGAGCGCGATCCCTCGGGCTGCGCGCGCGCGCTGTGGTCCGAGCTCGTCGAGCTCGGGCTCGTCGGCCTCGCGCTGCCCGAGCGCCACGGCGGCGCGGGACTCGGCCTCTGCCACGCCGGGCTCGTCGCCGAGGAGCTGGGGCGCGCCCTCTCGCCTACGCCGCTGTCGACGCACACGATCGCGACCCGCGCGCTCTCTCGTGAACCTGCCGCCGACCTCGCGGGCGAGCTGTTGACCTCGCTCTGCGACGGCTCGCGGACCATCGCGCTCGCGCACGAGGAGGGCGTGCGACACCGCGCGCGCCCGAGCGCGGTCACGCTCGCGCGCGCGGGCGATGGGTTCGTGCTCGACGGCGAGAAGGCGCTCGTGCCGTTCGCCGCGACCGCCGACGCGCTGCTCGTCTCGGCGGCGTACGGCGATCGCGTCGCGCTCGTCGTCGCGCCTCGCGAGCGGTCAGAGCTCACGCCGCTGTCGACGGTCGACTCGCACGGCGCGGCGCGCGTGAGGTTCCGCGCCCTCTCGGTGCCCTCTTCGAGCGTGCTGTCGCTCGACGCCGAGGGCTCGCTCGCGCGGACGCTCGACGAGGGCGCGCTCCTGCTGTCGGCCGAGATGCTCGGCGGCGCGCGCGAGGCCTTCCGGCGCACGGTCGAGTACCTCAAGCAGCGGAGGCAATTCGGTGTGCCGATCGGCTCGTTCCAGGCGCTGAAGCACCGCGCGGCCACGATGTTCTGCGAGCTCGAGCTCTGCCGGTCGATCGTGCGCGAGGGGCTGTCCGTCGCGGACGGCGCGCCGGGCTCGCTCGCCGAGCTGGCGTCGACGGCGAAGGCGCGCCTCTCGGACACGTACGTACACGTGACCAGCGAGGCGGTGCAGATGCACGGCGGCGTCGGCGTCACCGACGAGCTGGACATCGGCTTCTTCATGAAGCGCGCGCGCGTGACGGCGGCGCTCTTCGGCGACGCGTCGTACCACCGTGATCGGTACGCGCGCCTGTTCGGTTACTGATCCAACCCGAGAGAGAGAGGCGAGCGAATGAGCGGCATCTGTGATGGACGCGTGGTGATAGTGACGGGCGCGGGACGCGGCCTCGGGCGGGCCTACGCCGAGCTGTTCGCGAGGGAGGGCGCGCGCGTCGTCGTCAACGATCTCGGCACGAGCGGCGATGGGCGCGGCGCCGAGTCCAGGGTCGCCGACGAGGTCGCGGCGAGCCTCCGCGAGGCTGGCGGCCAGGCGATCGCCAGCTCCGACGACGTGACGACCAGCGACGGCGCGGGCAGGCTGATCGGCGCCGCGCTCGACGCGTGGGGCCGCCTCGACGTGCTCGTCAACAACGCGGGGTTCGTGCGCGACCGGATGTTCGTCAGCGCGACCGAAGAAGAGTGGGACGCGGTGCTCCGCGTACACTTGCGTGGTCACTTCTGCCCGGCGCAGCGCGCGGTCGCCCACTGGAGAGATCGGGCCAAGGCTGGTGACAAGCCCGACGCGCGCATCATCAACACGACCTCGGGCGCGGGGCTCTTCGGCAGCGTCGGGCAGTCTGCCTACTCGACGGCGAAGGCCGGGATCATCGGGCTCACGCTGGTGCAGGCGGCCGAGCTCGGGCGCTACGGCGTCACAGCCAACGCGATAGCGCCCGCCGCGCGCACGCGGATGACAGAGGCGGTGTTCGCGGACATGATGAAGCGCCCCGACGAGGGCTTCGACAGGATGGCCCCCGAGAACGTCGCGCCGCTCGTCGTGTGGCTCGGCAGCGCCGAGTCGCGCGCGGTGACGGGGCGGGTCTTCGAGGCCGAGGGCGGCCTGATCACGCTCGGCGAGGGCCACAAGCGGGGCGCGCGACGCGACAAGGGCGCGCGCTGGGAGCCGTCCGAGCTCGGCCCGGTGGTCTCCGAGCTCGTCGAGGCAACCGCTACGCCGACGAAGGCGTACGGCGCCTGACAGAGGACCGGGGGCTCGGCGAGCCACCCACGGCGGCGATCGGCCTCGCGGTCCGCGCCCCGGTGTGTATTCTCCGGACCCCATGAGACTCGGCATCACCCTCCCCCAGTGCGGCCCGCTCGCGGGCCCAGACTCCATCCGCGCCGTCGCCACGAGGGCCGAGTCCCTCGGCTACGACTCCCTCTGGGTGCTCGACCGCCTGCTGTACCCTGCCTCACCGAGGGCCCCCTACCCCGCTACCGCGGACGGCTCCCTGCCAGACGCCTACAGGCGCGTCCTCGACCCGGTGTCGGTGCTCACCTTCGCGGCCGCGTGCACGTCGAGGGCGTCGCTGGGCACGAGCGTGCTGAACCTGCCCTGGTACAACCCATCCCTCCTCGCCCGGCAGCTGACGACGCTCGACTTGCTCTCGGGCGGGCGCCTGCGCGCCGGCTTCGGCACCGGGTGGTCGCCTGACGAGTACGAGGCGGTCGGCGTCGACATGAAGCAACGAGGCGCCCGCGCGAACGAGGCGCTCGCGCTGCTGAAGCAGCTCTGGGCGGACCCGACGGCGCCCCACGACGGCGCGCATTTCAAGCTCCCCGCGACGCACAGCGAGCTGCGTCCGGTGCAAGCACCGCCGAAGGTGTACATGGCCGCGTACACGCCGGCGACGATGAAGCGAGTCGCCGAACACACCGACGGGTGGATGCCCGCTGGCGTACCGGTCCCCGCGATGAAGCAGATGTGGGACGGGATCCGCGGGATGGCGCAGGCCGCCGGCCGAGAGCCGTCGACGCTCGAGCTCATCGTGCGCGCCAACCTCGTGCTCACCCAGGCGCCGCTTGGAGACGACCGCGGGGTGTTCACGGGTAGCGTCGACCAGGTGCGCGCGGACGTCGCGGCCACGCGTGAGCTGGGGGCGCACGAGCTCTTCTTCGAGCTCGGGTTCACCGAGGAGGGCTCGACGCTCGAGGGTCAGCTCGCGTTGCTCGAACGGCTGCGCGCGCTCTTAGCGCCCGCGGAGGCGGCGCGGAGGGCGTGCTGCCGGGTCTCGTGCCCGCGCGCAGGAGGAGGTGGTGCTCGGCGTGCCTGCGCGAACACAGCGCGAACGCCGGCTTTCGGCGTAGGATGCGGATCGATGAGAGCTTCCTCTGCTCGCCTGGCGCTCGCCTGCACCATCGTCCTCGCCGCGTGCAGCTCGGAAGACGATGCTCCCACGTCCCGCCCGACAGGACCCGCTTACAGCGAGCCGTCCTCGCCACGCGCGGGCGCCGCGGGCGCCAGGGCCGCTGGGGGCGCGTCGTCCTCGAGCGGTGGCTCGGTGGGCGGCGACACGCCCCTCCCGGAGGGCATCGTCTGTGGAGTCGACGGCTGTCACCCCGCCACCGGCGCAGGCGGCGCCTCGCAGGCAGGGGCCGCGGGCGCGGGCGGCGGCGTGGGTCCGGCCGGGGCGACGTCGGGCGGTTCGGGAGGAAGTATGCCAGGCGGCTCCGCGGGCACTTTGCAAGGTGGCTCCGCGGGAACTTTGCAAGGTGGCTTCGGCGGCACTTTGCAGGCCGGCTCCGCGGGCAGTCTACAGGGCGGCTTCGCCGGCACCGCGCAGGCCGGGTTCGCGGGCGCTCCGCAAGGCGGTTCAGGCGGGACGTCGCCCTTCCCTCCACCGATCGCCTATTGGCCACTCGACGTCGTCTGGGGCGTCGCCGCCGCGGAGCAGACCCCCGTCTTCGGGGCGATGCTCAACGGTGTCACCTCCGTCCCCGGCCTCTCGCTCGGTGCGATGCACCCCGCCGCCGTCAACTCGTACATGTGGCTCCCGGCCACGACCTGGGACCAGCCGCTCTCCGAGTTCTCTGTCTCGGTGTGGGTGAGGCCCGATGACGACTGGAGCGCCCTGGCAGGGCATGAGATCCTGCGGCGCGGGGGGACGCTCCTCTCCCGTTACTCGAACGCCGTGAGCTTCAGCGTGGGCTCGGACGTCGCCAAGGTGACTCTGCCAATCGAAGCGGGACACTGGTACCACGTCGTCGGGGTCTATTCGGCGGGCGTGGAGATCAGCGTTTCTGTCGAGGACGCGGGCGCCCCGGGCCCGGCCACCCAGGCCAAGCCGGCGACCACGGGCGCCGTCGACTCCACGGGCCCCGTCACGATCTTCAACGTCCCCAGCGGCGCGTTCCACGGTGGGGCGGTCGACGATCTCGCGCTCTTCGCGAAGGCGCTCACGGCTGGCGAGCGCGCTGAGCTCTACACACGCGGGCTTCTGGGCGACTCACCCTCCTGCCCACAATGCGCGACGCCGCTCGCGCCGATGCACGTCTGGCGCTTCGACGAGGCGACCTACGAGCGCGAGACGCAGGAGCTCATCCAGGGGCTCACCAGCGCCACGGTCGGCGACACCGACTCAGCGATCGGCCTCGTCGGCGGCGCGTCGCACGCGCCCGAGGTGCTGGCGAGCTTCAACTCCTACCAGCCCGGGTCGGGCATCGAGGTGGCGCCCCACTCATCGTTGCAGGGGACGACGATGACCCTGTCCGCCTGGGTGCGCCCGGATCGAACGCTGACAGCGAGCGACGTCGGGATGGCCTGGTTCGACAGCGACGCCTCGTTGCCGAACCGCGGGTACTGGTTCGGCTACGACAAGGGCGTCACCCTGACACTGGGCGACGGCCTGACCGCCAACCGCCCTCGACACACGCAAGCGCTCCCGCTGTCGGGCGGTGTCTGGCACCACGTCGTCGCGACCTACGACGGCGTGACCTCCAAGATCTACGTCGACGGCGCGCTCGCGGGGCAGCAGAGCCTCGGCTTCACCTACGCCCCCAACCCGGCGCCGCTGCGCCTGTGCGGGAACGCGGAGGCCGCCATCGGGCTCCCGGTGTTCCCCGGCGCCTGCGACGAGGTCGCGGTGTTCGGGGACGCGCTCGACGCCGGGCAGGTCTCTCAGCTTCATGATCGGGGGCTCGCGGGCCAGCCGCTGCTGTGAGCCCGCCGGGGCGCCCGGGGTGAGATCCGGGCGGAGACGCACCAGGTCGCGGCGCGCGACGGCGTGGCCGCGCGGGGTGGACCCGCCGCGCCTTTCGTGCGAGCCCTCACCGAGATGGCTCGCGGACGCGCGCTCGCGCCCCTCCTGCTGATCGCGGCCGCGGGCTGCCGCGTCGCCCGACCCCCGACCGCCGCGCCGAGCGCGCCCCCGGTCGCGGTCTCCGAGGTCGCGCCAGCGCCGACCGCGTCGACCGTCCCCGCTCCCGCCGCGAGCGCTCCCTCGGCCCCCGCCGCAGAGGCGCCGAGGCCCGCCGCGCCCGACGAGGATCTCGACGACGACGACGACGGAATGACCGCGCCGCCTCACCGCCCCTCGCCCGCGCCGACGAGCCCGCTGCTCGCGCTCTCGGACGGCGAGCTGCAGAAGCGCTGGGCCCACGACAAGGCGTCGCTCGGCTCGCTGTCGGTCGGCGCGCCGAACCTCGGCCTCCTGATCAACGGCGTGCCGATGGGCGAGTCCGCCGCGTGGGTGGTGCTCGATCCCGCGGGCGCGTACGGCACCGAAGAGACCGTCCGCTCCATCGCGCGCATCATCGAGCGCGCGCACGAGAAGTTCCCCGACACGAAGCCGCTGGCCATCGGCCACATCAGCGCACAGCACGGCGGGCACCTGTCGCCGCACAAGAGCCACCAGGCAGGGCGCGACGTGGACATCGCCTACTACCTGACCCAGGGGCAACGCGGCCTCGTCGCCGAGACCACGACCACCCTCTCCGGCGCGGAGACGTGGGTGATGGTGAAGACCGCGCTGCTCGAGACGCCCGTCGAGATGATCTTCATGGACAACGGCGTGCAGCGCCTGCTCGTCGACCACGCCCTCGCTCACGGCGAGAGCCCCGAGTTCATCGACGAGGTGTTCCTCGTGCGCGGCAAGAACCCCGCGGCGCCCATCCGCCATCTGCACGGGCACCACAACCATTTTCACGTCCGCTTCCACTCGCCCAACGCCGAGGCGCTCGCCAAGCGGCTGTCGAGGGTGCTGCCGACGCCGAAGCGCGCGCCCCCGCCTGCCGCGCAGAAGGGACACGGCCACGGCCCGCCCCCCGCGGGCGCGAGCTATTTCGAGCTGCGCGCGCGCAGCGGCGACACCCTGGTCGTGTGGGCGAAGCGCTACGGCGTGAGCGTCGAGGAGATCCAGCGCGCCAACGGTCTGACCGGAAATTCGCTGAAGATCGGCCACGTCTACCGCATCCCGAGGCCTCAGCTGCCCCAGCTGCCGCCCCCGCGGCGTTGACCGCTCAGCGCCCCGGCGGACGCAGGTTCGGCAAGATGCGGCTGAGCGCGGCCGGGGCGATCGCGGGAGGCGGCGCCGCGGGCTTCGGAGGCGCGGCGGCGGCGGCGGCGGGCTTGGCATCAGGCTCGGGCTTCGCGCCCTCGGCGGGGGCCCCGCGGAGCAAGAACACGATCCCGCCGAGCGTGAACAGACACACGCCGAACACGGTGAACCAGAGCGGCGTCTCGCCTTCGGGCGGCGGCGGCGGCTCGTCGTGGTGCGCGTCGTCGTGGGCGTCGTCGTGGGCGTCGTGCGCGTCGTGGGACATGAAGGCCCGACGATCTCGCTCTCGCGCCGCGCGCTGTCAACGGCGGCGGCGGCCCGCGGGCGTGGTGGGCGGCGCGTCGTCGAGCAGAGAGAGCTGCGCGAGCGGGCGGAGCCCCGTCGACGGCGGCGTCGAGTCGGCGCTGAGCGCCTCGCGCTCGCGGCGCAGATCGTCTTCGATGAGCTCCTCGTTGTCGTACGCGAACGCGAGCGCCGCGAGGATCTTCGCCGCGCCGAGCTGAGGATAGCGTCGCAGCAGCGTGTCGACCGAGGAGCCGCCGCGGTGCCACGCCCACAGCCGACGCACCGGCACGCGCGACCCCGCGACCACGGGCGAGCCGCCGAGCACGTCGGGATCGAGCTGCACGTGGGGGTACATCACGCGGACAGGGGGCACGCGCCGGGCACCATAGGGCCCGGTGAACGTGTTAGCAATGCGGCCGTGGCGGACGTCGTGATCGTCCTCGCGCTCGCGCTGTCGCAGGCGACGCTCATCACCGCGCACGCCGCGACAGTGTACGGCCTCGCGCTGCGCGCGCCGCGCTGGCGAGCGCTCGCGACGCTGCTCCTGCCGCCGCTGGGTCCCTACTGGGCGTGGCGCGAGGGGATGAAGCTGCGTAGCGTGGCGCCCGTGGTCGCGCTCGTGGTCTACGTGGTCGCGCGCGTCGCCGCGCGGAGGTGATGTACCGATGAAGCGCCCCTACGATCTGCAGGACCGCGGCCGCGAGGCCGACTACGCCGCCTACTTCGCCGGGATGGACAGCTCGATGCTGCAGAAGATCGCGCTCACCACCGCGCACTTTCCGCCCGCGGGCACCATCGCCGACATGGGCTCGGGCTCCGGGCGCGGGACGTTCGATCTCGCGTCGATGGCCACGGGGCTGACGCTGGTGGGCGTGGACATCGATCCGAAGACGATCGAGCTGGCACGGCGCACCTACGCGCGCGACAACCTCCGCTTCGTCGAGGGCGACATCGCCGGCGCGCTCTTCGACGCGGGCTCGCTCGACGGAGTCCTCGACTCGAGCGTGCTGCACCACGTGACGAGCTTCAACGGGTTCTCCCGCGAGGCGCTCGAGCGGGCGCTCGATCACCAGGTGGCGGCGCTGCGCGACGGAGGCGTGCTGGTCATCCGCGATTTCGTCGTCCCGCGCGGCCCGGAGCGCGTGTGGCTCGAGCTGCGCACCGACGACGGCGACGCCGAGGGTCCGGTGCCGGGGCTCTCGACCGCGGCGCTGTTCGAGCGCTTCATCGAGACGTTCGTGGGCAGCCTCGGCCGCCCGTCGATCGCTCGCCGCGAGACGCCGCGCGACGGGGCGCGACGGTTCGACGTCACGCACCGCATCGCCGCGGAGTTCGTGCTCCGCAAGGACTATCGAGACCACTGGGACGCCGAGCTTCGCGAGGAGTACACCTATTACTCGCAGGCCGAGTTCGAGCAGGCGCTCCGCGCGCGCGGCCTGCGGATCGTCACCAGCGTCGAGCTTCACAACCCGTGGATCGTCGAGCACCGCTTCACTGACAAGATCGCGCTGTTCGATCACGACGGCGCCGAGCTGCCGACGCCGCCGACCAACTACCTGATCGTCGGCGAGAAGGTGCCCGCCTCGCGCGGCGTGCGGCTGGTCGAGCGCGGGCGGACGTCGCTCGCGCGCCCGGAGTTCTTGCGGCTGCGGCGCTACCGCGACCGCGACGACGGCCACGTGTTCGAGCTGGCGTGCCGTCCCAACCGCACGGTCGACGTGCTGCCCTACTTCCGCGACGGTGGCCGGACGTTCGTCGTCTGCAAGCGCGGCTTCCCGAGGCCCGTCGTGCTCGCCGCGAGCGACGCGCCCGATCTGCTCGGCCAGACCGGGGCTGGCTACCTGACCGAGCCGCTCTCGGTCATCACCGGCGACGGCGAGGCGCCGCGTGACGCGGTGATGCGCGCGCTCGACGAGCGCGCGGGCGGCGTCGACGTGCTCGGGATCGACGAGCCGTGGCGCTACTACACCTCGCCGGGCGGGCTCGACGAGCGCGTCGAGGCGTTCCTCGTCGAGATCGCGCCGTGGCGGGGCGAGCGCGAGATCGACAACTACACGCCGTTCGTCGACGCCGGGGTGGTCACCTACGTCGACGCGACGCAGCTGCTCCGCGCGTGCCACGTCGGCGGGATGTTCGACGCGCGCCTCGAGCTCAACGTGTCTCGGCTGTGTCGGCTGCGGGGCCTCGCGCGCGGCCCGTGGATCGGCGCCGAGCTCGAGCTCGTCGAGCACGCGGCGAGCCCTCGCGCGCTCGAGCTGCCGACGCCCCGCGCGCGCTTCGAGCCCCTGCCCGATGACGGCGCGCCCACGGCGTTCCTCGAGGTGTGCCGGGGCGAGTTCGTCGAGCTCGCGGCCGACGAGCGGGCGCTGGCGACGGCGACCTTCGAGTACGTGCGTCCGCGCGCGCTCTCGCACAACACGCTGACGATGCTGCCGGTCGTGCGCGCCGGGGGGGTGCTCTGGGTGGGGCTCGAGGCGCGCGACCTCCCCGCCGTGCAGCTCGACACGGGCTCGAGCACGCTCTTGACGCTGCCCGCGCTCCGGCTCCCGCGCGACGTGGGCTCGCTCGACGCGGCGGTGGCGCACGGGCTCGCGAGGCTCGAGGCCGAGCACGATCTTCGCGCGCGACGCGCCTACGCGCTCGGCGGCCGCTACTACCCGAGCACCGGCGTGACGCCCGAGGTCGCGTATCCCTACGTCGTCGACGTCGCGGAGGTGGGTCCGCGCTGCGCGCTGGTCTTCAGGCCGCTCGACGAGGCGCTGGCGCTGCCGCTCAGCGACGCGCACCTGTTGACGGCCCTGTTCCGCCTGTCGCACGCGATGGGGTAGGCGGTCACGCTCACGCGCTCATCCGACAGCGAGCGAGCGATCGACGTCTCGCTCGTGAAGCCGAGGGCCTGCCCGGGCTACACTGCGCGCCGATGGCGATGGACCTCGGCGATCTCTCGGTCTTCGCGCGCATCGTCGACCGCGGCGGCTTCGCCGTGGCGGCGCGCGAGCTCGGGGTGCCGACGTCGACCGTGAGCCGCGCGGTCGCGAGGCTCGAGGCCCAGGTCGGCGCCACGCTGCTGCACCGCACGTCCCGCGCGATGGCGGTGACGAGCGAGGGGCGCGAGCTGTACGCGCGCATCTCGGCGCCGCTCTCCGCGCTCGCCCAGGCGGCGCACGCGATGGACAGCGCGCACGCCGCGCCGCGCGGTCGGCTGCGCGTCACCGCCCCGGCCGACCTCGGCGCCCAGCTGCTGTCGCCGATCGTCCTCGAGTACGTCCGCAGGTACCCCGAGGTCGAGGTCGAGCTGAGCCTCACCAACCGCAGCGTCGATCTCGTCGCCGAAGGGTTCGACGTGGCGCTGCGCGCGACGGCGAGGCTCAGCGGCTCGACGCTGATCGCGAAGAAGCTCGCGACCCTCGAGGCAGGGCTCTACGCGTCACCGGCCTACCTCGAGCGGCGCGGCCGTCCCCGCCACGTGCGCGAGCTCCCGGGCCACGACGCCGTGCTGTTTCGCCCGCAGGGCACCAGGTGGCAGCTGTCAGGCCCCGACGGCGAGGTGCTCGTCGACGCGCGCGGCAAGATCAGCGCCGACGACTACTCGTTCGTGCTCGCGGCGGTGATGGACGGAGGCGGCGTCGGGCTGCTACCGCGGGTGCTCGTGCCGCGCGAGGTCGAGGCGAGGCGCCTCGTACACCTGTTGCCCGCGTGGGAGCAGCGCGGCGCCGCGCGCTATTTCGTCCACGCGTCGGGCGGGCGCGCGCCGCCCAAGATCGCCAGGCTCCGCGAGGTCGCGGCCGAGTGGCTCACGCCTTCTTCTCGTCGACCTTCTCCGTCAGCTGCTTCGGCTCGTCCTCGTCCTTGATGGCCTTCTTGAAGTTGCGGATGCCCTCGCCGAGGCCCTTGCCGATGTCGGCGATCCGCGACGCGCCGAAGAGGACGAGCGCGATCAGCGCGAGGACGATGATTTCACCGGCACCGATTCGACCCATGGTCCTGCCTCTCTACCACCCGCCGCGCGCACCCGCAAACACGAGCGGCGCGGCGGTGATGGCGCTCGAGCTTCGCCCTGCGCGCCTCGACCGCCCGAACCCGCGTTGGATCACTCTTCGGTGGAGCCGCTCGGCTCCTTGCGCACCGGGATGATCTGAACCCGACGGTCGGCGCCCTCGCCCTGGCTCTGCGTGATGACCCCCTCGATGTCCTGCAGCGCGAGGTGCACGACGCGGCGGTCGCGCGGGTTCATCGGCTCGAACGTGATGATCTTGCCGTCGGCCTTGGCCTGGTTCGCGAGGCGGGTCGCCATCGACGCGAGCGTCTCCTCGCGGCGCTCCGTGTAGCCCTCGGCGTCGACGGTGACGTGTCGGCGCGGCAGGCTGGCGCGGTTCACGACGCGATAGAGCACGTACTGGATCGCGGCCAGCGTCTGGCCCTTCTTGCCGATCACGCGGCCCGCGTCGGGGCCCTCGATCTGCAGGCAGATGTCGCTCTCGTCGTCGTCCTCGTTGGGCTCTTCGAGCTCGACGTCGCACTCCATGCCCATCCGGTCGAGCAGCCCCTTGAGGAACTGGGTGGCCTTCTCTGCGCGCCCGTCCTCGACGAAGGGCGCCTCTTCGGTGTCTCGGTTCTGATCGTTGCTCACTGTCATGTCTCCAGAGCGGGGGGAGGTCGCTCCTCCCCTCAAGTCTTCTTCGTCGCGAGCGCGTCGTCGGTCTTCTCGCGGACCGCGATCTCGCCAGGCTTCGCCGCGGCCTGCTTCGCGTAGTAGCGCTCGACCGCCAGCTGCTGCGCGATGCCCAGCACGCTGTTGGTGAACATGTAGACCCCGAGCCCCGACGGCAGGAACAGCATCATCGCCGTGAAGATCGACGGCATCAGGTACTGCATCATCTTCTGCTGCGCGGGATCCATCTGGCCGGGGGGCATGATCCTCTGCTGCAAGAAGCTCGTGACGCCGAGCAGCCAGGGCAGCACGAACGGCAGGTCCCAGCCGCCGAGGTGGATGGTGTCGGGCGCGGACAGATCCTTGAACCACAGGAAGGGCGTGTGAAACAGCTCGGCCGCGGTCTGGAGCGAGGTGTAGAGCGCGAACCAGACCGGCATCTGCGCGAGCATCGGCAGGCACCCGGCGAACGGGTTCACGCCCTGCTTCTTGTAGAGCTCCATCGTCGCGAGCTGCTTCTGCTGCGCGTCGTCCTTGTATTTGTCGTTGAGGGCGTCGATCTCGGGCTTGATCCGCCGCATGGCGGCGCCCGACTGGATGCTCTTCCACGTGAGCGGGAACAGCACCGTGCGGACCGCGACCGTCAGCAGCACGATGGCCATGCCCCAGCTCCCCGACAGGCCCTGCATCTTGATGAGGAACCAGACGAGGTACTTGGCGATGAACGCGAACTTGCCGAGCTTGATCAGCTCGGACAGGTGGTGCTGGCCGCCGCCCGCCGCCGCGAGCACGTCGCGCTCCTTCGGGCCGAAGAACGCGAACGCCTCGTAGGACTGCTTCTCGCCGGGGCCGAGCTCCTTCGGCTGCCAGAACAGGCGAGAGCGGTACATCGCGCCGCTCTTCGGGTAGGAGGTGACGCGCAGCTGGCAACCCGCGGGCCCCGGCCCCGAGGTCGGCACGAGCGCCTGCGCGAAGTAGAAGTTGCTCGTCGAGACGAACGAGACGGGCGGCCCCATGGTGTACCAGCCCTCGCGGTACTCGTTCTTCTCGAAGTCCTTCGCGACGAAGTCGCTGGCGGTCTTCTCCTCGACGGTCGTGTCCTTGACGCACTCGACCGTCGTCACGAACGGCGACTGTCGGCCGAACCCTCCCTCGACCTCGCGCTCGTAACGCCACGCGGGGTTGTCGATCGCGAGCCGGTGGCTGGCCTTCTCGGTCTTCTTGTTCTCGACGGTGACGGAGAGCTGCAGCTCGTACGGGCGGTCGCTCGCGCGGATCACCTTCTTCAGCGCGACGTGATCGTCTTCGTAGGTGAACGCGCAGGACGTGCCGGTCTCTTCCGTGAGCTTCCAGTCGAACCAGTCGTACTTGACCTGGTCCTTGGCACCGGGGCTCGACAGATCGATGCGCAGCGCCTGGTACTCGACGTCGGGCGTGGTGACGAGATCGAGCGGCTTGCCGTGCTCCTGGTACTTGGGATCGTCGAGCGTCAGGTGCTCGAGCGACGCGCCGCGCGTGGTCGCGACCGCCTTGAAGCGGTTGCCCTTCAGGCTGCAGAGCGTCTCGGGCGCCTTCTTCGCGGTCGGGGCGGCTCGCCCCTCGGGCGCGCGGAACAGCTCGGCGGTCGGCGGCACCAGCTTCTCGTGATCGCCGCCGACGAACTTCGTGAAGCCGAAATAGAGCAGCAGCGTGATGACGCCAGCGATGGCGAGCGAACGGAGGATGGAGCTTCGATCCATGAAGCGGCGGGACTGTTCAGGAGTTGGAGGGGACGCGCGCCCTGGGCGGCGGGTCGAACCCTCCGGGATGCAGGGGGTGGCACTTACACAGCCGAACGACCGAAAGCAACACGCCACGCGCCGCGCCGTGCGCTTCGATGCAGCCCTCGGCGTAGGCCGAGCACGACGGATAGAAGCGGCACTGCCCGCCGAGGAACATCGACAGCCAGCGACGATAGAAGCCGATCAACCAGAGCAGCACGACCTTGGACACAGAGAGCGCGTTCGTAACCCAGCGGCGCCCGCGCGCAAGCGCGCCCGCTCGAGGTGCCGCCGACCCGCGCGCCACTCGGCGCAGACGGCGGGGAGGGACATCCGCTCGGCGCCTTCGCGCGCGATCACGACGACGTCGGCGCCGGGCGCGAACAGGCCGGACAGCTCACGGAACGCCGCGCGGATCAGGCGCTTCGTGCGGTTGCGCTCGACGGCGCCGCCGACCTGACGCTTGGACGCGGTGACGCCGAGCCGGGCCGCCGGGGCCTCGGACGGCACGAACAGGAAGACGTGATGCGGCAGCGTCGCCCGCGCGCCCAACTCTTGAGCCGCGAGGAAATCACGCCGCTTGCGCAGGCGCCTCGCGCGGCCGAGCCCCGCAGGCGCCGCGCGGCGGCTCACTTCTTGTAGACGCCGACGGCGAGGCGGTGACGGCCCTTGCGGCGGCGGTTGTTGACGACCTTGCGGCCGCCGACGGTCGCCATGCGGGCGCGGAAGCCATGGGTGCGGAGACGGCTCAAGTTGTGGGGCTGGTACGTGCGCTTCATGGCTTGACTCCCGGGAAACGGGGCGCGTGCTCTATCCCCGAGCTCGCGCGCTCGTCAAGGAAAACCGACCGAGCTCGCGGCGTCACCCGCCGCGAAGCCTGCGTGGACCGGTTGGGAAACGCTTCCCAAATTTTTGCCACGCGCCTAAGTTGCGCGCCCCAGCATGACCACGAAGCGCTCCCTCGCAGTCGCCTCGCTGTCCTTCGCGGCCGCGTCGCTCGCCGCCGGCGCGGCGTCCGCCCAGCAAGTGGGCTACACGGCAGACCGCCTGATCGTCGCGCCCAACCCCGACGACGGCATCGCCACGCCGCGCCCGGTGATGCACGAGAAGACGCGCTTCTTCGGCAGCTTCACCGGCGACTACATCAACCGCCCGCTGCACATCAACGCGATCACCTCCAACGGCACCGTGCAGGAGTCCGAGGGCGCGCCGGTGGCCCGACAGGTCAACGGCTACTTCACCGCGGGCGCCGAGATCCTGAAGAAGTTCAGCCTGTCGATGACGATGCCGCTCACCTTCGTCAACTCGACGAACAACCCGAGCGGCGCCATCAACTCGCGCACCAACGATCCGACCCGGTCGATGGCGAGCGGCATCCAGTCGCGCACGACGACCGCGGGCGATCTGCGCCTCGACGGGCGCGTGCTGCTCTACACCTCCGACTCGCGCAAGTTCTCCTGGGGCATGAACGCCGCCTACTTCGTGCCGACGGGCAACGAGCTGTCGTTCGCGGGCGACGCGGGGGGCCACGGCCTCATCCAGACCACGTTCGAAGAGAAGGCGGGGCCGTTCATCCTCGACCAGACGATCGGCGTCCACATGCGCTCGCGGCACCGCGTGGCCGAGCTGTCGTTCGCCAACGAGCTGACGTTCGGGTTCGCGCTGTTCATGCCGCTGCGCGGCGGGCGGATCCGAGTCGGCGGCGAGCTGTACGGACAGACCGGCCTCTCCAAGACCGAGCGCATCGGGACGCTCGACGCGCAGAGCACGACGTTCAAGCGCCGCTACACGCCGGTCGAGTGGCTCGGCGAGGTGCGAGTCGCGCTCGGTCAAGAGCAGAAGGTGTGGGTCACGGGCGGCGCGGGCACGCTGGTGGTCCCTGGCTACTCGGCGCCCGATTTTCGCGTGGTCGGGCAGATCGGCGGCTGGTGGGACCTGAAGAACACCGCGCCGACGTCCCCGGGCCGCAAGTTCGTGAAGGAGGACGACCGCGTCGAGGAGCACGGCGCCGATCGCGACGGCGACGGCATCCCCGACTCGATCGACGCCTGCCCCGACGTCCCCGAGGACAAGCAGCCGCCAGATCCCAACGACGGGTGCCCGCTGCCGCCCGATCGCGACAAGGACGGCATCCCCGACAAGGACGACAAGTGCCCTGACACTCCCGAGGACAAGGACGGCATCGACGACGCCGACGGCTGCCCCGAGGACGACGTCGACGGCGACGGCATCCCCGACGTGCAGGACGCCTGCCCGCGCGAGCCGGGCCAGCCGTCGAAGGATCCGAAGCAGAACGGTTGCCCGCAGTTCATCCGTCGCGTCGAGGGCTCGAACGAGATCCAGATCCTGAAGAAGATCGAGTTCGACACCGGCAAGGCGACCATCAAGCCGGTCAGCTTCCCGATCCTCGACGAGATCGTGCGGCTGCTGAAGGCGACGCCGTCGATCAAGAAGGTCTCGGTCGAGGGTCACACCGACAGCCGCGGCGCGAAGGACATGAACATGCGCCTGTCCGACGATCGCTCGAAGAGCGTCGTGAAGTACCTCGTCGAGCACGGCATCGCGGGCGACAGGCTCAGCTCCCAGGGCTTCGGCCCCGAGAAGCCGCTCGACACCAACGACACCGAGGCGGGCCGCCAGAAGAACCGCCGCGTCGAGTTCCACATCGTCGAGTTAGCCGGCTCGCCCGGCCACTCGAGGTACCCCCAGCCCTCCTCTCGGTCGCCGAGAGGGGGGCGCTTCGTTCGAGATCCCCACGCTTGCTCGGCATCCTCGCGGTCCTGTTCTTCATCGCCCTCAACGGGTTCTTCGTCGCGGCCGAGTTCGCGCTCGTGAAGCTCCGCGCGACGCACGTGCCGGGGCTCGAGGTGAGAGACGACGACCTCGTCGCGCAGGCCGTCGCGCGGATAGACCGCTTCCTGTCGGTGACCCAGCTCGGCATCACGCTCGCGAGCCTCGGGCTCGGGTGGATCGGCGAGCCCGCCGTCGCGCGCCTCTTCGAGGGGATGCTCGGCGCGACCCCGCCGAGCTGGGCCCGGGTCACGCTCACCGTGTTCGCCTTCTCGCTGCTGACGTTCGGCCACGTGCTCTTCGGCGAGCTCGTGCCGAAGCTGCTCGCCATTCAGCGGTCGAGGCAGATCGCCGAGCTCTCGGTGTGGCCGCTGCGCGTGGCCTACTACGCGATGCTGCCAGCGCTGGCGGTGCTCGAGGGGTCGTCGCGGCTGATCCTCGGGTGGTTCGGCATGAAGATGGACGCGCACGCGGAGGCACGGCTCTCGGAGGACGAGATCCTCGGCATCCTCACGGCGCACCTCGCCCGCGAGAGGGGCGCCGTCGACAAGCAGGAGATCGTGCGGCGCATGCTCCGGTTCGCCGGACGGACCGCGAAGCAGGTGATGGTGCCGCGGGTCGACGTCGCGTTCCTCCCGGAGAGGTCGGACGGCGAGCGGGCCGCGGAGGTGTTCTTTCGCCAGGGCTACTCCCGGATGCCGTTGACGAAGGGCGACTCGCTCGACGAGGTGCTCGGCTACGTCTACGTGAAGGACTTCTTCCGCGCGGAGCGGCACGGCGAGCTCGAGTCGATGCAGGCGCTGCGGCGCGACGTGCTGTTCGTCCCGGAGACGCAGGAGCTGGTGAACGTCCTGCGCTCGATGCAGAGCGCGAACACGCCGCTCGCGATGGTCGTCGACGAGTATGGCGGGGTCTCGGGGCTGCTCACGATGGAGGACCTGCTCGAGGAGATCGTCGGCGAGATCCGCGACGAGCTCGACGTCGAGGTGGGTCGGATCGAGAAGCGAGGAGACGGGGTGGTCATGGTCGACTGCGGCGTGCTGCTCGACGAGCTCGCGGCCGAGGGGCTCGACGTCGGAGAGCACGACGGCGACGCGACGGTGAGCGCGGTGCTGCTGGCGTCGCTGGGGCGCATCCCGCGGCGCGGCGACGTCGCCGATCTCGGCGATCTCCGCCTCGAGGTGCTGCTGATGGTGCGCCGCCGGATCGTGCGCGTGAAGGTGAGCCGCGTCGACCTGACGAAGGGCGCGTGAGCCGCGCCCGCGCGCGCGCCTGGCTGCTCGCCGCGCTGACCGCGGTGTCGGCGCTCGTCGTCGCGCGCTGGGTGCGGCCGACCGCCGAGCTGTCAGCGCTCTTGCCCGACGAGGGCGACGCTCGCGCCCTCGCGCTCCGGCTGCGACTGTTCGGTGGCGGCGAGCCCGGCCTGCTGCTGCTCGAGGGCGCCGACGCAGGCGTGGTCGTGCGCGCCGCCGAGACCGCGAGGGCCGCGGCGCCTGGCGCCCGGACTGGGCTCGAACCCATCCCCGAGGCTCCACCCACGGCGTGGATGCTCCTCGCCACGGGCGAGACGCGCGACGAGCTGGCGCGCGCGCTGTCGCCCGAGGGGATGCGAGCCCGCCTCGCCGAGACGCGCGCGCGCTTGCTCGCCCCGGGAGGCGGCGCGCTCGCCGAGGCCGCACGCCGAGATCCGCTGCGCGTCGCGGAGCTGGTGTCGAACGGGACGCGGCGCGGACGGCTCGCGTCCGAGGACGGGACCGCGCGGCTCGTCGTCGTGCCCTCGGCGGGAGACGCGCTCGACTCGGCGGCCGCGTCGCGCGGAAATGACGCGCTCTCGAGCGCGGCCGCGGCCGTGCGCGCGGCCCACCCCTCCGTCTCGGTTCGCGCGGCCGGTCCACACGTCGTCGCGGCCGAGACGGAGGCGCGGATACGGCGGGACGTCGCCGCGTCGTCGGCGCTGTCCCTCGCGCTGACCGCGCTCGTCTTCTGGTGGATCACGCGCAGCCCGCGGCTGATCGTGTCCGTGATGCCGCCGGTGCTCGCGGGGACGGTGATCACCGCGGCGCTCGCGGCGCTCGCCGGCGGACGGGTCTCCGGGCTCGCCGCCGCGTTCGTGTCCGTCGTGGTCGGCGTGGGCATGGACACGGGCGTACACGCCCACCTCGCGGTCGTCGACGCGCTCCGCGCGGGAGACGAGGATCCCGTCGCGCGCGCGCTCGCGGTCGTCGCGCGCCCAGCGCTGGCCGCGGCCGTCACCGCGAGCGCCGCCTTCGCGTGCCTCGCCGCCTCGTCGATCCCCGCGCTCCGACAGCTCGGCGCGCTCGCGGCGGCCGGAGAGCTCATCACCGCGCTCGCCGTGCTCGCGTGGACCCCCGCGATCGCGGCGTGGCTCGAGCGACATCCGACGGCCCCTCGACAGGTCAGCGAGCCGAGGCCGACGCACGCGCGCGTGGGGCTAGCGCTCGTCGCCGTGTGCGGGCTCGCCGCGCTCGGCTTGGGGGTGGGGCCGAGGCTGGACGGCCCCGTCGTGGCGCTGACGACGCCCACGTTGGAGGTGTCGCGGACCTATGCGCGGCTGGTGGAGCGCCTGAACTTCCCCGCCAATCCTCCTGAATTCGTGCTGGTGCGCGGCGAAAATCCCGACGACGTGGCGCGCCGGCTCGAGCGAGTCGCCGAGGCCCTGTCGGCGCGGGGCGCCACCGTGGAGGTCCCGCTCGCGCCCCCCGTCGTCGCCGCGCGCATCGCCGGGCGCGAGCAGCTCGAGCTGCCTGCGCGCGCGACCGAGCTCGCCGCCGCCCTCCGCGAGAACGGGTTCGCTCCTGACAAATTTGACTCTGTGTTCGCGGACCTTCGCGCGCCCTCGCCTCGCCCGCCCGCGCTCGGCCTCGGCACGCCTGCCTTCGCGCGGGACGGCGCGCAGACCATCGCCGCGCTGCGCGTCGACGCCGCGCCGCCCGACGCGCGCGCGCTCGTGGCGACGATCGATCCCACCGCGGCGTTCGCGGGGGTGGGAGGCATCGAGCGCACGCTGAAGCACGCGCTCGGTCGCGAGCTGACGAGGTTGCTCCCGCTGTCGGCCCTGGTGGTCGTGGCGTCGCTCGCGCTCGCGCTCCGCCGCGCTCGCCCGGTCGCGCTCGCGCTCGCGGCCACCTCGGTCTCCGTCGGGCTCACGTGGGTCGCCCTGGGCGCGCTGCGCG
>CAUJFL010000449.1 GCA_963169165.1 Myxococcota bacterium
AGCGGGCCTGGACCCACGGCGCGGGCGAAGGCGGCGACCGGGTTGCCCGTGAAGCAGGCGAGCTCGCCCTCTGCCACGCCGCACGGGTTGGACCTCAGCGACACCTGCGCGCTGCCGAGCCCGTCGGTCGTCGACGCGAACACGCGCACGTCGTGCGGTGAGTCCAGCTCGAGGCGATAGACGAGCTCGCCGCCAGCGCCCGGGCAGGAGGTCGGCAGGTCCGCGGTCGCGCCGATCAGCTCCGCGAGCTCCTGTTGGCCCGGGGTGAGCAGCTTCGCGGTGCCGCAGGTCTCGTTCGTCGGCGGCGCCCCGGCGTCGGAGAACCGCACGTCGACGGTGGCGGTCGTGTCCGCGTCGCCGTAGATCGCGACCGGGATCACGCCGGGCGCGACGCTCCAGGCCCGCGCGTGCGCGACCTGCGCGCCCTTGCCGCTCGGCGCGCCCTTGCTGCAGGAGAGCTCGGTCGCGGGCTGGCCGCAGACGCCGAAGATCGCGACCTCGGGCGTGCCCTCGGGCACGATCGCGCGGACGTCGACGCGGCGAGCGGGCCCCGGCGGCACCGTCACGGCGAGCACGGCGTCGCGCACCTTGCCGCCGGTCGGGACGCAAGACGCGCCGAGATCGAGCTTCGCCCCGACGAGCGAGACGGGGAAGCTCCCCTCTGCGGTGACCTCGAGCGGATCGAGGCAGCCGTCGTGCGGCGGGGCCGCGCAGCCCTCTTCGTCGATCTCGCCGTCGCAGTCGTCGTCGCGCCCGTTGGCGCACACCTCGGCGCGCTTGCTCGACACCATCGGATCGCTGTCGTCGCAGTCGGCCGGACGCGCAGACTCGGGGACGCAGTGCACGTCGGGATCGCCGTCGCCGTCGGCGTCGCGCGCCGCGTGGGAGCAGCTCTTCATCGCCTCGTCGCACGCGTCGATCGTGCAGGGATCGTCGTCGTCGCAGGTGATCGGCGGTCCGGCGCGACACCCCACCTCGAGGTCGCAGACCTCGACGCCGTCGCACGTGACCCCGTTGGAGCACGCGCCGTGGTCGGCGGCGTGCGCGCACCGGCGCGTGGCCTCGTCACAACGGTCCTGGGTGCAACCGACGCCGTCGTCGCAGTCGAGCGCAGTCGCGCACGGAGGCCCGCCCGCGTCGAGCCCTGCCTCCGCGCCGTCGGGCGCGTCGAGGGCGGCGTCGCTCGCGGCGTCGGCGTCGAGCCCGGCGTCTACCGCGGAGGGCAGCGTCCCCAGCGTGTCACCTCCCGCGCACCCGACGAGGCACGCCGCGACCCCGAGCGCGTGGAGGACCGGACGTTGTCGCACGACCGGGCGAGCCGTACTTCGAGACGGTATCGGCGGGAACCCGAGATCCGCGTGTCGCGCGCCCCCCGGCTCGTGCTAACGGGCGCGCGCGATGCCGCGACGAGACGACCTCGAGAAGATCCTCCTGTTGGGCTCGGGGCCCATCGTGATCGGGCAGGCGTGCGAGTTCGACTACTCGGGCTGCCAGGGCGCGAAATCGCTCAAGCAGGAGGGGTACGAGGTCGTCCTCGTCAACTCCAACCCCGCGACGATCATGACCGATCCCGAGCTCGCGGATCGCACGTACGTCGAGCCGCTCGAGCGGCGCACGGTCGCCAAGATCCTCGAGCGCGAGCGCCCCGACGCCGTGTTGCCGACGCTCGGCGGTCAGACAGCGCTCAACCTCGCGCTCGAGCTGCACGAGGACGGGGTGCTGTCGCGCCTCGGCATCGAGCTCATCGGCGCGAGCCCCGAGGCGATCAAGAAGGCCGAGGATCGCAGGCTGTTCAAGGAGGCGATGGACAAGATCGGCCTCGAGTCGCCGCGCAGCGACTACGCGTACAGCGTCGAGGACGCGCGGCGGATCGTCGAGCGCACCGGGTACCCGGCGATCCTGCGGCCGAGCTTCACGCTCGGCGGGGCCGGCGGCGGCATCGTGACGAAGGCGTCCGAGCTCGACGAGAAGGTGTCGTGGGCGCTGCGCTGCTCGCCGACCGGCGAGGTCCTCGTCGAGGAGAGCCTGATCGGCTGGAAGGAGTACGAGCTCGAGGTCATCCGCGACCGCGCCGACAACTTCATCGTCGTCTGCTCGATCGAGAACATCGATCCGATGGGCGTACACACCGGCGACAGCATCACCGTCGCGCCGGCGATGACGCTGACAGACCGAGAATTTCAGCGCTTGCGCACCGCCGCGCGCGCGATCATGACCGAGATCGGCGTCGAGACGGGCGGCTCCAACGTGCAGTTCGCGGTGAACCCGGCCGACGGCAGGTTCGTCGTCATCGAGATGAACCCGCGCGTGTCGCGCTCCTCCGCGCTCGCGTCGAAGGCGACCGGCTACCCGATCGCGAAGATCGCGTCGAAGCTCGCGGTCGGCTACCGCCTCGACGAGCTGCGCAACGACATCACGCACACGTCGGCCGCGTTCGAGCCGACCATCGACTACGTGGTCGTCAAATGGCCTCGCTTCGCGTTCGAGAAGTTCCCCGGCGCGGATCCGCGCCTCGGGACGCAGATGAAGAGCGTCGGCGAGGCGATGAGCATCGGCCGCACCTTCCCCGAGGCGCTGCAGAAGGCGGCGCGCAGCCTCGAGACGGGGCGCGAGGGCCTCGTGTCCTTGCGCGCGCGCGTCGACTACCGCGAGCTCGCGGCGTCCATGGTGCCGGCCGCGCGCGATCTCGGCACCGAGGCGCCGTCCGCGCCGGCCGCGCCGAAGCACCTGCCTCCCGCGACCGACGACGAGACGCGCGAGGCGCTGGCGAAGCTCATCGGCGTCGCGACCGCGGAGCGCCTGTTTCACGTCGCCGACGCGATGCGCCTCGGGATGTCGCAGGCCGAGGTGCACGAGCGCACGAGGATCGATCCGTGGTTCCTGGCGCAGCTCGACCGGATCCTCGACGCCGAGCGCGACATCCCGCGTCTCGCGACGTCGACGGGCGACGCGCGCGTCGAGCTCTTGCGCGGCCTCAAGCGCCTCGGGTTCTCGGATCGGCAGCTGCTCGCGGGCGGCGGCACGCACGGCAAGACCGAGCTCGACGTGCACGAGGAGCGACGCGGCCTGGGCGTCGAGCCGGTCTACGGGCGCGTCGACACCTGCGCCGCCGAGTTCGTCGCGCACACGCCGTATCTCTACGGCACCTACGAGAGCGAGCACGAGATCGCGCCGACGATCCGCCGCAAGATCGTGATCCTCGGCGGCGGCCCGAACCGCATCGGCCAGGGGATCGAGTTCGACTACTGCTGCGTCCACGCGGCGATGGCCCTGCGCGAGCTCGGCGTCGAGACGCTGATGGTGAACTGCAACCCGGAGACCGTGTCGACCGACTTCGACACGTCGGACCGCCTGTTCTTCGAGCCGCTGACCTTCGAGGACGTCCTCGCGATCTGCGAGCGAGAGAAGCCAGAGGGCGTGATCGTGCAGTTCGGCGGTCAGACCCCGCTGAAGCTCGCGGTGCCGCTCGCGCGCGCGGGCGTCCGCGTGCTCGGCACGAGCGAGGACGCGATCGACCGCGCCGAGGATCGCGAGCGGTTCGATCAGCTGCTCACGAAGCTCGATCTGCTGCGGCCGCGCGGAGGGATCGCGAAGAGCGAGGTCGAGGCGCTCGAGGTCGCCCGCGGGATCGGCTTCCCCGTGCTCGTGCGGCCCAGCTACGTGCTCGGCGGGCGCGCGATGATGATCTGCCACGACGAAGAAGAGTTCGCGGCGTACATGCACCTCGCGCGCGAGGCCGCGCGGGAGGCCGGCACGCAGACGGTGCTGATCGACGAGTTCTTGCGCGACGCGACCGAGGTCGACGTCGACTGTCTCTGCGACGGGCGCCGCGTGGTCATCGGCGGCGTGATGCAGCACATCGAGGAGGCGGGCGTGCACTCGGGCGACTCGACCAGCGTGCTGCCGCCGCACACGCTGCCGATCCGCACGGTCGAGCGCATCGAGGAGGCCACGAGGCGGCTCGCGCTGGAGCTCGGCGTCCGCGGCCTGATGAACGTGCAGTTCGCGGTGAAGGACGACCGCGTCTACGTCAGCGAGGTCAACCCGCGCGCGTCGCGCACCGTGCCGTTCGTCTCGAAGGCCACGGGTCGGCCGCTCGCCAAGCTCGCCGCGCGGATCATCGCCGGGATGACCCTCGACGAGCTCGACTGCCACGATCTCTCGTGGCCCAGGCACGTCGCGGTCAAGGAGAGCGTGTTCCCGTTCGCGAAATTTCCTGGCGTCGACACGATCCTCGGGCCCGAGATGCGCTCCACCGGCGAGGTGATGGGCATCGCGAGCACGTTCGAGCGCGCCCTCGGCAAGGCGCTGCTGGCGAGCGGGATGTCGCTGCCGCGCAACGGCAAGGCGCTGATCAGCGTGAAGGACGCCGACAAGGCCGACGCCGTGAAGCTCGGGCGTCGCCTCCGCAACCTCGGCCTCGACATCATGGCGACGGGCGGGACCGCCGACGCGCTCGACCACTCGCGCGTGCCGTGCGAGCGCATCAACAAGGTGGCCGAGGGCTCGCCGCACGTCGTCGACGTGCTGCGCAAGGGCGAGATCTCTCTGGTCGTGAACACGACCGTCGGCGCGAAATCGATCCGCGACAGCTACGCGATGCGCCGCCAGGCGCTGCTGGCGAGCGTGCCGTACTTCACCACGATGAGCGCGGCGCTGGCTGGCGTCGCCGCCCTCGAGGCCGAGGACGGCGAGCCGCAGGTCATGTCGCTGCAAGAGTGGGCCGCGCGCGGCTGAACGACGCAGGCCCGCTCGCGACGGTCCGCGTCGGCGCACCATGATGGTGCACCAGCGTCCGGAGTCGATGCTCTGTGAGCCGAACAGCCGTCAACGCCTCGACGTAGGGCTCCGGCGACGGCGCGTGAGGCCGAGCAGAGCCCCCCGCGAGCCGTCGCAGCCCGACGTCGCCTCACTTGCCGCGATCTCGCTCCTCCTTGGATTTGTGATCGTTGTCCCATTTGATGCCGAGCTTCACGTTGGCGAGCGCGGACTTGGCGTCCTTGAGGGCCTTGACGCGGTATCCGCCGTGGTCGGTGTTCCCCTTCTCGAGCTTCTCGATCGCGAGCTCGAGCGACGACTTGGCGGCTTCCATGAGCGGCTGCTCGTCGGCCGACGCGGGCCGCACGCCGCCGCCAGCGACGACGGCGCCGAGGGCGAGGGTGAGCGCGATGGTCGAGAGCTTCCACGGGTTGATCTTCATTGGGCGTTGCCTCCTTGGCGCAGGTTAGACGACGTCGTGTTCGGTTCGTTCAACCCGACTCCCAATTTGGACGACTGGACCACGGTCGCCCATGACAGACTCGCGCGCGATGAAGACCGTCGTCGTCACCGGGGCGTCGGGGCAGCTCGGCGCGCACCTGGTCGAGCGCCTGGCCGCGCATCCCGACGTCTCGCGCGTCATCGCGGTCGACGTCCGCCCGCGCGACGCTGGTCACCCGAAGGTCGAGCGCTGCGCCTTCGACGTGCGCGATCCGGGCATCGCGCGCGTGTTCGAAGGAGCCGACGCCGTGTTCCACCTCGCGTTCCTCGTGTTCGGCTCGGCGCCGCGCGAGCAGATGCGCTCGGTCAACGTCGACGGCACGCGCAACGTCGTCGAGCGGGCGGCCGAGGCGGGCGTCAGGCAGCTCGTCTACGCGTCGTCGATCGCGGCGTATGGCGTGACGCACGGGCACCCGGTGCCGGTCGTCGAGGGCTCGCCTCGCAAGCTCGTCTGCGACTTCGAGTACAGCGCCAACAAGTACGAGGTCGAGGCGTGGCTCGACGGGTTCGAGCCCGCGCACCCCGAGCTCACGGTCTCGCGCATGCGCGTCGGGATCCTCGTCGGCGCGCGGATGGAGCACGCGCTCGGTCGCGCGATGGAGCGCCGCGTGCTGCTGGTGT
>CAUJFL010000450.1 GCA_963169165.1 Myxococcota bacterium
CCGCGTCGGGGCTGGGCCCCGGGCTGCCCGCCGGCCGGGGGGCGCGCCTCCGTCGCCGCCGTTGACCCCGCGGCGCGCGGTCGGGCGCCGGCCCCGATCGCGCGCGCCGGATCTCGCTCGCTTCGGCCGGCGAGACGGCACACAATCAGCGCATGCGCACGCTCGGTCGACGTCCTCTCCCTCTCCAGATCGTCGGCCGAGCGTTGTTCGCGCTGCTCTTCGCGACCTCGTTCGCGCGGGCCGAGGTGGCGCCGGACGTCGTGCGACTGAAGGACGGCAGCGTCCTGCGCGGCGCGATCTCCGAGGTCAACCCGAGCTTCGTCGTGATCGTGACGGTCGCCGGCGAGACGAGGCGTATCCCTGCCGCGCAGGTCGCCTACGCGGGGCCGCTCGAGGACAAGGGCGCGCGGCGTGGCGGCGCGCGCCCGATGGTCGAGGTCACCAACGAGTCGATCCCCGTGAAGATCACCTCGGCGCAGCCCGACGTCACGCTGCACGTGCGCGTGTCGAGCTCGACCGCGACCACCTTCGGCAGCGGCGTCGGCGTGGGCACGGGCGGCTTCATGAGCGTCGGCGGCGGCTCGGGCGTGACGTCGGGGCGAGGGTATCAGCGCGTCTGCAGCGCGCCGTGCGACGCCAACGTGGCGCGCGGCAAGTACACGCTCGCGCTGTCACGAGGCAACGGCACGCCGGTCGAAGCCGAGGAGCTGGTCGCGATCGACGGGCCGTCGACGATGGAGGTCAAGTACTCGAGCTATGCGGGGCTGCGCGCGGCGGGCACGGTGGTCACCGTCGCGGGCGTCGTCAGCGGCCTGTATTTCATCTTCGCGAAGGCGCCGTACACGGTGACCGAGTGCAACTCGCAGAACGTCTGTCAGGACTCGACCAAGTTTCACCAGACCGAGCTCTTGACGGGGCTCGGTCTCTTCCTGGGCGGCGCGATCATCGGCGGCGTGATGAGCTCGAAGGACGACGAGGCCTCGATCCGCGTCATCCCCGGCGCTGTCGGCGCGCTGCCCGGCCGCGCCCGCTGGGGGTTCGAGCAGGCGGCCGCGCAGCCGATGTCGCTGCCGCAGCCTGGACTGACCGTCGCAGCGCTGTTCTGAATGTTATTTTCGAAGACTTGCGCCGCGCGGGCGAACTCCTCGCGGCCTTCAGGCTGATCACGGCGCGGGGAGCGGCTCGAGCGCGATGCTCGTCACGTGACCCTTGCGCACCACCATCGGCCACGCGTGGATGGCGGTGCCGTCGGCCTGCAACGTGGTCGCGATCACGGCCGGCCCCTCGGGCAGGTTGAACCCGAACACGCGCGACACGTTGCCCGAGGTCGTGGTGGCGGTGTTGGTGGCCGAGGGCGTCGTGCCACCATAGGCGAGCTTCGAGCCGCCGTCGGCCGTCGACACGGTCGCGGTCACGCCGGGCGCGAGCTCGCTGCCCGTGCAATCGATCGCGCTCGCGGTCAGGTGGCCGCGCTCGGGATCGAGCGAGCCCGCGATCGCCTTGCCGAGGCTCTTGAAGATCGCGTCGCTGGCGAGCGACGCGCGGTGCGTGCCGCTCTTCGTGATGGGGAACGGGAACATCCGCAGCGTCGGCGCGAACGTCGGCGCGACCACCTCGAAGTAGCCATCCCAACCCTTGCAGCCGGTCGACAGCCCCGCGAACGTCAGCTTGCCGTCCGCGCCGCTGGTCAGCGGGCCGGCCTCGGGCGAGGCGCAGGCGAGATCACTCTTCGAGCAGGCCTTCACCACGGCGCCGACGGCGGGCGCGCCGCTGAGACCGTTGACGATCTCGAGCGTGAGATCGATCGTCGGCGTCGTCGGACCGAGCGGCACGTCGAGCCCCGCGCAGCCCCACGGTCCCGCGGGCACGCTCGGAGCCCCCGCGCCACCGCCGACTTCGCACGCGCCGCCCGCACCCGCGCCGCCGCCGCCCGTACCACCTCCGCCCGCGCCCCCTCCGCCCGGGCCGCCGGCGCCACCGCCCGCGCCCCCTCCGCTCGCGGCGCCCGCGCCCCCTCCGCTCGCGCCGCCCGCGCCCGCGCCGCCCGCACCGCCGACCCCGCCACCTCCGCAGTCGTAGTCGGACAGTTGCAAGTCAGGCAGCGGCGGGCAAGCGCCGCCCTCGCAGCGTAGAAACACGCAGCTGTCGCCCGCGGGATCGAGGTCGAACGGGAACGGCACCGTCAGCGCCCCGTCGAGCTCGGCGCAGAGCTTGTCGGCCGACACGATCGAACCCTCGAGGCGCGCCGGATCGACCACGATCTCGCTGCCAGAGATCGAATTGGCCTCACCCGCCACCTTGACTTGGCCGAGCGCCGCCTCGAACCCGCACGACGAGCTGATGGGGACGTCGGTGATCGAGATCTCGGCGCCGGTCGTGTCGGCCAGCGTCTGCGGCGCGCCCTTCGACACCAGGATGGGTCTGAGCGTCATCGACAGCTTGCCAGTGCCGCCCGCCTCCGCGGCGTACGCGAGCTTGCCAGCGAAGCGCAGCGGCTGCTTGGGGTTGCGCCCCGTGATGTTCGTGACGCACGAGACGAGGAAATCTCCCGTGGGATCGGGCACCTTTCCGTCGCTGGTCGAGCACCCCGACGGCACGCCGCCCCCCGCGCCGCCCGAGCCCGACAGGCCACCGCCGCGACGCGCCGCCGTGTCGGCGACATAGTCGTCGAAGCGAGCCTCGGGATCGACACAGCCAACGGCCGTCGCAAGCACGAGCCACGCCAACGGCGACAAGGAGGAGAAGATGCGCGAGTGCATGAGTTTCGTAGCTAGCCTAGGGGCGGCCATGTTACCACGCATCGGTGGACCTTATCCGTCGTTTCTCGATCGTCGCCGCCGCGGCCGCGTGCCTTTCCCCCTCGGCTGCGCACGCTTCGGGCTACCTCGCCGCGCGCTTCGGCTCCGCCCACGGAACCCCCGCGATGGCGAACCCCTACGCGGTTTACTACAACCCGGCGGCGATGGGCGGCGTCACGGGGACGCAGCTCACGCTCGATCTGTCGATCGCGCTTCGCCAGGCCAGCTACGCGCGCTCCTCGTCGGCGTTGTCGCCGTCCAGCCCCGAGCTGGCCGCCGACCCTGCCTATCGCAGCGCCAACATCGGCGACGCCCAGCTGTCGAACCTCCTCGCGCTGCCGTACCTCGGCGCGGTCTCCGATCTCGGCACGAAGAACCTCCGCGTCGGCTACGCGTTCTATGTGCCGTTCGGCGGCATGACCCGCTGGTCGAAGAGTGACAACGCGGATCCGGTCGCCGCCGACGGCCCGCAGCGCTGGCACATCATCGAGGGCAAGCTGCTCGCGATCCACAACACGTTCGCCGCCTCGTACACGTTCGAGCCGGCGCACCTCACCGTCGGCGCGAACCTCTCGGTCGTGCTCGAACAGGTGGAGACGGTGCGGGCGCGCAACGCCAACGGGTCCGACGACACCACGACGGGGAGCGGCGCGCTCGTCGAGGGGCGCTCCCACGTGACGGCGAGCGGCGTCGACATCGGCGCCGGGCTCGGCCTCTTCTGGGATCCTCGCCCCGATCACAAGCTGCGGCTCGGCGCGTCCTACACCTTCGCTCCCGGCTTCGGAGAGACCCGCTGGAAGGGCAAGCTCACACAACAGTTCGGAGGCGTGAGAGACCAAGCGAAGCCGGTGGACGTCGACTTTCTCCAGCGCTGGCCCGACGTCGCGCGGCTCGGCGCGGTGGTCGTCCCCACCAAGGAGCTCGTGGTGCGCGCCGACCTCGAATACGTGCGCTGGAGCGTGTTCGAGCGACAGTGCGTGGTCGCGCCCGACGCCAGCTGCGACGTGCGCGCCGACGGCTCCCAGGCGGGCTCGGGCGTCATCCTCAACGTCCCTCGCAACTGGAAGGACGCGGTCGGCGTGCGAGCGGGCGGGGGCTACTTCCTCGAGCCCGAGCTCGAGCTGTTCGGCAGCGTGGGCGTGACCACCGCGGCGGCGCCGAAATCCGAGGTCGATCCCTCGACCATCGACAACACCCGCCTCAGCTACGCGCTCGGCGCGCGCTGGGAGGCGACCTCCAGGCTCGCGCTCGCCGGCAGCTTCAACCACTCCTACATGGTCCCGCTCGACACCAAGGGCGCCGTCGGTGTGGACACCTACAAGGCGCCGTCGCGCAGCCCCTCGAGCGACGGCAAGTATCGACAGAACATCTACTACCTCAACGTCAACGGCACCGTGAGGTTTTGAGGGATCACCCCTCGCGCCCGACCTTGCGCTTGCTCGGGCCGACCGGGTCCTTCGGCTTCGGTTCAGGGGCGCGGTCCTTCGGCGCCGTCCTGGGCGGCTTCGGGCCTGCCTTGGGCTCGTACGGGGGCTTGCCGTCGACGTCGGCGCAGCAACGAAACGAGACGAAGTAGTATGTGAACTCTGGCGCGTGGCTGGTGGTCATCGGGCGGCAGGCGTTGCGGACGTGGCCCCACGCCCCGCCCTTCAACCCCGCCCACTTGCTCTTGTCCTTGGGCCCGGCCTTCGAGTCCCGCGTGACCCACTCGTCGAGGTTGCCAGTCAAGTCGTGCACGCCGTAGCCGCTGACGCACCGGGGCATCGCGCCGCTCGGGACGCTCTGATCGAGCCGCGCGAGCTCGGGCTCGGAGCGCGCGGGGTCAGACGAGTACATCTGGTCTAGGTGCGGGTTGATCCAGGTGTTGTCGATGTTGCACGCTGTCTGGTCGCGCTTCCATCCGTAAGGAAAGGGGGTGTGCTCGGGGCCCTCGCACGCGGTCACCCACTCGCTCTCGAAGCACAGGCGCTTGCCCTTGTCGCGGCAGGTGGCCTCGGCGTCGTGCCACGACACCATCCAGGCGGGGTGGCCGCCCTCGCGGTTGGGATACTCATACTTGTCGATGCAGAACTCGCGGCGCGCTTCCGCGCCCTTGCACCGCGTGCTGCCCTCCTTGAACTCGTGGCAGAGCGTGATGTGGTTGGCCTTGTTCTCTTCCTTTTGCAGACAGGTGCGCTCGACGTCGTGACAGTACGTGCCGTCGACGTGGACCATGTCCGCGGGGCACGGTCCCTTGGCGGGCGCGGGCGGGGGCTCGGGCTCGGGCGAAGCGCTCGACGCGACGGCGGGGGCGGACGACGACGCAGGCGGCGCCGGGACCGGCGTCGAGGAGCCAGTCGGCGCGGGCGCGGGGCTCGGCGTGGCGGCGCTGCACGCGAGGGCCACGAGCGGCGCGAGCGAGAGGAGGCGGAGCGGTCTCACGAGAGCGCGCTTCTACCTCGAACACGGCTCGACTTGTCGCGCGTCATCGGCGAAGGTGCGGCGCCGATGACCCGCTCGAGGCTCGCGCGCTCGTGGCCGTTGCTGCTGGCGCTCCTGTCGTCGTGCGCGCCGCCGCGTCGACCTCCCCAGATGACCACCGAACACGCCCTCGCCCCGCTCGACGTCGATCCCGTGGAGCACGCCGCCTCGCCCGAGGCGATGCGACGCCTGACCGACTCGTGCCTCCGCACCGCGCGCGCGCGCCTCGACGAGATCCGCGCGCTCGCGTCGGCGCCCGACGAGGCGCTCACCGTCGCGGCGACGCTCGGCAAGCTCGACGAGGCGACGCTCGCGATCCGCAACGCGGGCGACTTCGCGCAGCTCGTCGCGGTCGCGCACCCGACGGCGGCGGTGCGCGACGCGGCGAAGGAGGCCGAGCCCAAGGTCGACGAGCTGTCGACCGCGCTGTTGCTCGACGCCGAGCTCGCGCGCGTGTTCCGACGGCTCGACGCGCGCCACCTCGAGCTGACCGGCCCCGAGCGCCGCCTGCTCGAGCACACGCTGCGCGACTTTCGGCGCAACGGGCTCGAGCTGCCACCCGAGGGGCAAGCAAGGCTGCGCGCGCTCAACGAACAGCTGACCCAGCTGGGTCAGGCCTTCGAGACCAACATCGCCGAGGACACGCGCCACGTCGATCTCCCGGCGAGCGCGCTCGCGGGCCTCCCCAGGAGCTTCGTCGACGCGCACCCGCCCCGCGAGGACGGCAAGGTGCGGCTGACGACCGACTACCCCGACTACCTGCCGTTCATGCAGTACGCGACCGATCGCCAGGCGGCGCTCGCGCTTTACAAAGAGTTCGACAACCGCGCGTCCTCGAAGAACGTCGCGGTGCTCGATCGGCTGCTCTCCTTGCGACACGACAAGGCGAGGCTGCTCGGCTACGCGACCTGGGCCGACTTCGTGCTCGAGACGCGGATGGCGAAGACGCCCGCGGCCGTCTCCCAGTTCCTGTCAGGGCTCCGCGCGCACCTCGACGCGCGCGCGCGGCGCGAGATGGCCGAGCTGCGCGAGATGCTGGTCACGCTCGGCGGCAAGGCCGACGATCCCATCCCTCCCTCCGACAGGGTCTACCTCGAGGACCAGGTCAAGCGCGCCAAGTACGGCGTCGACTCGAAGGAGGTCAGCAAGTATTTCGAGGTGTCGCGTGTGCAGGCGGGCGTGCTCGAGCTGACGTCGCGTCTGTTCGGGCTCCGCTACCAGCGGCTCGACGCCGTCAGCTGGCACCCCGACGTCGAGGCCTACCTGGTCACCGACACCCACGGCGCGCCGCTCGGGCGCTTCTATTTCGATCTCTACCCGCGCGCCGACAAGTACAAGCACGCCGCGGTGTTCAGCGTCCGCGAGACGCGCAAGATGAGCGACGGCTCGCGCCTGCTGCCGATCGCGGCGATAGTCTGCAACTTCCCGCGATCGAAGCCCGGCGCGCCCGCGCTGCTGACACACGGAGAGGTGACGACCTTCCTCCACGAGTTCGGCCACGTGCTGCACCACCTGCTCAGCGAGTCCGCCCTGGCGAGCTTCGCGGGGACGGCGGTCGCGCGCGACTTCGTCGAGGCGCCGTCGCAGATGCTCGAGGAGTGGGCGTGGTCCAAGGAGACCCTCGACGTGCTCGCGCTCCACCACGAGACGGGCGCGAAGTTGCCGGATGACTTGTTTGACAAGATGCGGCGCGCGCGCGGCTTCGGGCGGGCGATCGCGACGCAGCGGCAGCTGTTCCTCGCGGCGCTCGATCAAGCGTACCACACGCGCCCGCCGGGCCTCGACACGACGGCCGTGCTCCGCGAGATCCACGATTCTTACACGCCGTTCAAGTACGTCGAGGGCACGCACTTTCAGGCGACCTTCGGGCACCTCGTGGGCTACGACGCGGGCTACTACGGCTACCAGTGGGCGCTGTCGATCGCGCGCGACCTGTTCAGTCGCTTCGAGCGCGAGGGCATGATGAACCCCAAGACCGCCGCCGACTACCGCGCCGCCATCCTCGCGCCCGGCGGCAGCGACGACGAGGCCAGGCTGGTCGAGCGCTTCCTCGGTCGTCCCTCGAGCGACGAGGCTTACAAGCGCTTCCTGGGCGCCGACTGACGCGCCGACGTACGCTGACGCCGCGCGGCGCTGTCGAGCGTCGCCGCGCTGTCGACGAAGCTCTCGGTGGGCGCGCGCCCTGGCGCGGCCTCGCTGCCATCGACGAAGACCCCGCCGGAGGCGGCGCGATGCTCGCCTCGCGAGCGTGGCCATGGTGCTGCACAGCGCCGACGCCGACGCGTGACGCGAGCGCGGCCGGCAGCGGGACCCGGACCGCGCTCGATCGCGCTTGTGCGCAGACGCGCCGCGCAAGTACGGTCACGCCCCATGCGCATCCGTGCACTCGCCCCGATCCTCTCCGTGCTGCTCCCGGCCTGCGGCGCGTCGACCCCGCCGCCCGCGCCCGCCGCGCCCGCCGCCCCGCCGCCCCCGGCCTCTACCGCGATGGTCCCCGCCGAAGGCGCGCCCGATCTGTCGCCGGTGACCGAGCCGAAGAACCTCGTGCTGATGGGCCGGGTGAAGAACACGCAGGCGTCCATGCGCGCGCTCGAGTCGGCGCTCCGCCTCCCGGTCTCGCTCGAGCAGCTCGTGTCGAAGGAGCTGGGCGATCCCGAGCTCGAGTCGGTGCTGAAGACGGACGCGTCGATCGATCTGTCGATCCTGCTCGATCCCGCGGCGAAGGAGCCCGACTTCAACGTCGCGTTCTCGCTGCCGCTGAAGAGCTTCGAGCAGGCGCGCGCGATCGCCGAGCGCGACGGGAAGGTCACGAAGGTGCGGCCCGGCGTGCTGCGCCTCGGCCGCGTCCACGCCAAGGGCGACCTCGTCTGCAACCTCGCGATGTCGGTCGGCGAGGCGCCGGCGCGGGTCGTGTGCTCGCCCCGCGAGCGAGATCTCGACGCGCTCGTGCCGTGGATGACGCGCGGTCTCCCGCTGGCGGCGGCGCCGACGGCCGACGTCCACGTGGAGGGCAAGTACGCGCCCATCGAGGAGAAATTCGGCCCGTTCTTGCGGGAAAACGCGGGGCGCGTGCGCGGGATGGCCGCGGTCATGCTCGCCCGCGAGCTCGGCGTGAAGGATCCGGCGGTCGCCGATCTCGCGGGCGATCTCGCGCAGGAGGGCCTCCTCACCTCCGCCGATCTCGACGGGTTCACCCTCGACGTGTCGCTCGATCCGAAGGGCGCGGCGTCGATGAAGGGGACGCTGAAGCTGAAGGGCAGCCAGTCGATGCTCGGGCGGGTGGTCTCGATGTCCGCCGAGCGGGCAGGCACGGCTCCGCCGCTGTTCTTCCAGCTCCCCAAGGACGCTACGTCAGGTTCGTTTGGTTATTCGATCGATCAGAAGATCTGGACCGGCGCGCGCGCGTCGCTCGCGAAGGCCGTCGGCGGCCTCGCGCGGGGTGCGCTCGCCGACGCCGACGCGAGCGCGATCGAGGCGGTGTTCGCCAAGTTTCCGCTGACCGACGGGAAGGTGGTCGTCTCGGCGTCCGGCAGCGGCGGTCCGCCGAAGGCGCGCGTCATCAAGAAGAAGACCCCGACCGAGGTCGTCGCCGCGGCGCGCGAGCTCATCCAGTCGACCGTCGGGTGGCACGTCATCGGCTACGAGGGCAAGGCCGACGAGCTGACCGCGTTCCTGCGAGAGGCGACGGCGACCTTCAACCGCAAGACGATCCAGGACCGCATCAAGAAAGAGCTCCGCGGCGAGACCCCGAAGCTGCCGACCGCGCGGTTCGGCGCGTTCGGCGGCGGAGGCTCGGCGCTCACGATCGGGATCCCGCTCGACAGCAAGCGCAGCTGGCACTCGGTGCCGTCGCCGGACGGTGAGTTCTCCGACCACCCCGCGGGCAAGCCCGTCACCGGCATGGCCGACGTCACGGTCGCGGTCGTCCCCGACGGCGCGCGGACGTGGCTGCTGATCGGCGCCGACGCGACCGTGCTGCGCAAGCGACTCGCCGAGGTGAAGGCGCCGAAGCCCGACCAGACGCTCGCGACCCGCGACGGCCTCGAGCTGCTGAAGACGGCCAAGGTGTCGAGCGCGAGCTTCGCGACGCTCGAGCCGGCCATGCTCGCCGCGCAGCGCACGCTGGGCCGACGCGGCAAGGACGAGAAGGTCAAGCAGATGCTCGACGGCCTTCCCAACCACGGGCGCACGCCCCTCATCGCGCTCGGCACGAGCACCGGCGGCGCGAGCCCGTCGATGACCGTCGAGATGCTGGTGCAGAAGGGGACGTTCGACGATCTCGCCGCGCTGATCATCGGCGCCATGACCATGGGGAAGCAGAGCGGCGCACCCGCCCCGGTGATGGCGCCCGTCGAGGCGGTCGCGCCGCCCAAGCCGCCGAAGCTCACGCCCAAGAAGAAGTGACCGAACGCTCCGCGGCGCGCGTCGAGCGCGCCGCGGCTCGGCTCAGGCCTGGCTCTTGGCGCGCACGCCCCAGTCCTGCAGCCGGTACTGGATGGTGCGCACGCTGACGTCGAGGATCTTGGCCGCCTTCGTCGTCGAGCCGCCGACCGACTCGAGCGTGGTCAGGATCGCGTGGCGCTCGATCTCGGCCATCGTCGCGCCGGGCACGCGCGGCGCGCCGAGCGCGTTGGCGGGCGCGTCGCCGAACGGGAGGTCCTTCGCGTCGAGCGTGTCGCCGGTCGACAGCACGACGGCGCGCTCGATCGCGTTCTCGAGCTCGCGCACGTTGCCGGGCCACGTGTGGCCGAGCAGCTTCGCGCGCGCCGCGTCGGTGAAGCCCGTGATGGCGCGCTGGTTCTCCTCGGTGAAGCGCTTCAAGAAATGGTCGGCGAGCACGAGCACGTCGCCGCTGCGCGCGCGGAGCGGCGGCATCTCGACGTGCACGACGTTGAGCCGGTAGAAGAGATCTTCACGAAATTTACCCTTCTGGACGTCGTCGGCGAGATCGTGGTTCGTCGCGGCGATGAGGCGCACGTCGAGGTCCACCGTCTCGTTGCTGCCGAGGCGCTCGAGCTTTCGCTCCTGGAGCACACGCAGCAGCTTGATCTGGACCGCGGGGGTGATGTCGCCGATCTCGTCGAGGAAGAGGGTGCCGCCGCTCGCCTGCTCGAACCTGCCGATGCGCTTCTTGTCGGCGCCGGTGAACGCGCCGCGCTCGTGGCCGAACAGCTCGCTCTCGAGCAGGGTCTCGGGCAGCGCGCCGCAGTGGACCGAGACGAACGGCCGCGACGCCCGCGCGCCGAGCTCGTGGATCGCGCGCGCGAGCTCGCCCTTGCCGGTGCCGCTGTCGCCGGTGATGAGCACGGTCGCGCGGGCGCCCGCCACCTGCCGCGCCAGCCGGTAGACCTTCTGCATCGCGGTGCTCGAGCCGACGAGCCCGCGCAGCCCTCCGCCGTCGCGCTCGCGGATCTGACGGCGGAGGTTCTCCGCCTCGACGCGGATCGCGTGCCGCGCGACCACGCGCTCGATCGTCACGAGCAGCGCGTCGAGATCGAGCGGCTTGGTCAAGAAGTCGTCGGCGCCCGCGCGCATCGCGCTGACGGCCGAGCTGACGTCTCCGTATGCCGTGGCCACGATCACGGGCTGCGAGAAGCCCCGTTCGCGGAGGGTCCGCAGCAGCTCGATGCCGTCCATCCCGGGCATGCGAAGATCGGTGATCAGCACGTCGACCGGGTTGTCGGAGACGATCGCGAGCGCGGCGGCGCCGTCGCCGGCCGTCGCGGCCTCGAGCCCGGCTTGCTCGAGCAGGCGCTTCAACCCCGAGCGCGTCGCGGGCTCGTCGTCGACGACGAGGACCTTCGTGGATGTCATGTGTCTCCTCTCGATACGGCGCGGGTCTCCACGGGGAGCTGGACGGAGAACACCGTCTTGCCCGGTCGGCTCGACACGCCGACCGAGCCCCCATGATCGGTGATGATTCGGTGCGCGATGGCGAGGCCGAGGCCCGTACCGGCCGGCTTGGTCGTGAAGAACGCGTCGAACACGCGCACCGCCTCGTCAGGGATGCCAGGGCCGTCGTCCTCGACCTCGATGACCACGAGCTTGGGCTGACGCCGCGCGCGGAAGAGCACGACGCCGCGCTCGTCGGAGCCAGCGAGCGCCTCGATCGCGTTGAGCAGCAGGTTGAGCAGCACCTGCTCGAGCTTCGCGGCGTCGCCCATCACGTACAGCTCGCTGCGCGGCAGATCGATCCGCAGGCTGACGTTGGCCGCCTCGGCGCGGCCGCGCAGCAGATCGACGGTGCGCTGGCAGACCGCCCGCACCGCGACCAGCTCGCGACGGAGCGGCCGCGGCCGGGCGAAATCGAGGAACTCGGTGACGAGGCGCGCGAGCCGACCGACCTCGTCCTTCACGGTGGCGACCGCCTCGGCCGCGTCCTTGTCCGACGTGACCCGCCGCTCGAGGAACGTGAGGTGGAGCTGCGCGCCGTTCAGCGGGTTGCGGATCTCGTGCGCGAGCCCCGCGGCGAGCGTGCCGACCGCGGCGAGCCGCTCGGTGCGTCGACGCGTGTCGGCGAGGACGAGCTCTTCGCTGACGTCCTGGCCCGCGAGCAAGATGGCGGCGCCCGACCCGGCGGCGAGCGCGCGACCGCGCCAGCGGACGGTCCGCTCGTGGCCGCTCCGCGTGAAGAGCGGCGCGTCGAGCGACGCCGCCTCGCCCGACAGCAGGCTCGCCAGCGCGGCGCCGCCCGGCGCCAGCTCCTCGCCCACGAGCGTGCGCAGCGGCTCTCCGACCAGCTCGTCACGCGCGAGCCCCGACGTCACCTCGACCGCGTGGTTCACGAGCAGGATCTTGCCGTCTCGATCGACACCGACGACGAGCACCCCCGCGAGATCGAGCGCGTCCTGCAGCGGCGCTTGCGCGGAGTGTGCGCGCGACAGCAGGGCCGCGCGCTCGTCGTCGGCCGCGCGGTGGATGCGCTCGAGGTAGCTCGCGCGGTAGCTCTCGAGCATCGCCGCGAGCTCGACGTCGAGCAGCCGATCGAGCGCCTCGATCACGTCAGGCGCCTCGGCGCCCAGCCGCGCGCGCGCGAGGTTGGTGAGCTCGCTGCGCACGATCGCCATCGCGAGCAGCATGTACCGCTGCGGGAGGCCGACCTTCACGTGGACGTGCCCGACGTGCCAGGTCCGCGCGAAGTAGGCCTCGTCGTACGGCCCCGTGAGCAGCCGCCGCAGCCACACGACGAGCGACGCGTGCAGCCGCGTCGCCTGCGCCTCGTCGCGGAGCACCGCGTGCGCGTCGGCGTGCTCGCGGATGCGGTCGTAGAACCTGTCCGCGATGGTCGCCAGCGCCTCGTCCTCGACGCGGCCGAGCCGCCGCACCAGCTCGGCGTCGCGCGCGCCGAAGCGCACGTACGTGAGCAGCTCGGCGACGTCGACGGCGGGAGAGGAGGGCTGGTCCACGCGTCGAGCTCACTCGGACTCGGTGAAGAACGTGGCGCCCGCGCCGTACCCCTCGCGGCTGTCGCCGTACACGTGCCCGCGCCCGTGTGGCTCGCGGTGGCGATCGCACCAGTACTCCTTGCCCCCGCTCTGCTTGCGCTTCGCGAGGCAGTCTGCGCAGGGCGGCTCGACCGACGGCACGTCCTCGCGGTGGGCGCGGGCGCGCGCGACGTACACGGCGCAGGGCGCCGAGCGGACGACCACGTCGGTGACCGAGCCGAGCAGCAGGCGCGACAGCCCGCGCCGGTCGTGCGTGCCCACGACGAGCAGCGTCGCCTGGATGTCCGTCGCCGTCTGCACGATCCCGTGCCACGCGGTGTCGACGCGGAGGTGAGGCAGCACGGCGCGCCCGATCTTCTCCGCGAGCTCCTCGGCGACGCGCTGCACGTACTTCTTCTCCTCGACCAGGCTCACGGTGAGCGGGACGACGCCGGCCTCGACGCCGCCCACCAGCGCGACCTCGACCGCGTGGACGACGTGGACCTCCGCGTTGGGCATCGCCCGAGCGAGCTCGGCCGTGTGCGCGAGGACGACTTCGGTGTTCGGCGAGCCGTCGACGGCCGCCAGGATGCGGTTGAGGGTCATGTGGAGATCTCCTTGTGGGGTTGTGGGCCGACGAGATCGCGACACCGTCATGGCGCCGCGTCGCTGAGCGCCGAGGCCCTAGTGACAGCCTCCAGCGTACCAGCTCCACGCGGTCCGTCCCGCGACCACGAGCACGCCGAGCCACACCGACGCGCGCTCGAGGCGGGTCGAGAGCGCGGGCGACAGGCGCGTCGAGACGAGCCGCCCGACGAGCGGCGCGACCAGCACGAACGGCCCGGTCACCGCCGCGAACACCGCGAGCAAGGCGCCGCCGTCACGCGCGGACCCGCTGATCCACGCGAGGGCGAGCGCGCCATGCAGCAGCCCGCACGGCAAGAGCAGCGTCACCAGGCCCAGCAACGGCGCGCGCAGGCGCGGTGCTCGGGCCGCGAGGCGCCCGAGCGCCCGCCCGCGAGTCGAGGCGCTCGCCGACGGCCACGCGACCAGGAGGAGCACCAGCACGCCGACCAGGCCCGCGATGACCTGACCCCACGCGGGGAAGGTCGCGCCGAGCGAGGCGCCGAGCGAGCCGGCGACGGCGCCCAGCACCACGTATCCCAGCGAGCGCGTCGCGATGTACAGCGCCGAGTCGCGCCGTCGACGCCCGGACGCGAGCGCGATCGGCCCGCACATCGCGCCGCAATGCAGACCGCCAGCGAGGCCCATCGCGGCGACGGCGGGGACGAGCAGCGGCAACGACGTCACGCCCGCCATCAGCAAGCTCCGGACCGCCCGCGCAACCTCAGCGCGGCGCCAGATCTCTGCGCCCCGGCACGCAAGTCGTGCGTCCCCGCGCGCTCGACCTGCGCGCCCATGACCTGGGTCATGACGAAACGTGCGCCGGGTGAGGTGGCGCGGTTCGTGCTGTCGCGCCGCTCGTGCTCCGCGCAGCCTCGACCACCTGTCGGCACTGCGGTCTCGCGTCCGAGGCGGCGTTCTGCTGTCCGGCGTGCGAGGCGGCGCACGCGCTCATCGCGTCGTGCGGGCTCGACCAGTACTACGCGCTGCGGGACGGTCAGTCGCCGAGGCCCGAGAGCGCGCGCGGCACGTCCGCGTGGCTCGAGCTGCTGCCCCCGCCCGCGGTCCGAGCCGACGGCGCGGTCGAGCGGACGCTCGACGTCGAGGGGATCCGCTGCGCGGCGTGCGTGTGGCTGCTCGAGCGGCTGTTCGAGCGGCAGGCGGGCGCCGTCAGCGTGTGCGTGAACCCCGGCGCGGGCAACGTGCGGCTCGTCTACCGCCCCGACACGTTCGAGCTCGACGACTACGTCGCGCGCGTCGCCGCGGTCGGCTATCGGCTCGGTCCTCCGCGCAAGGACGGCGTCGATCGGCCGTTGCGCGGGCTCGTGACGCGCTTCGGGGTGTCCGCCGCGATCGCGATGAACCAGATGGTGCTGTCGCTGTCGCTGTACCTCGGGCTGCGGGACGGTCCCTTGTACGAAGTGATGCGGTGGGCGAGCCTGGCGCTCGGCGTGGCAGCGTTCGCGGTCGGCGCGACGCCGTTCTTGTCCTCGGCGTGGGGCGCGCTGAAGAACCGCCTCATCCACCTCGACGTCCCGATCGCGCTCGGGATGGTGCTGGCGTTCGCGGGCTCGGTCGCGTCGTTCTTCTTGCAGGACGGGCGGGCCAGCTACTTCGACACGCTGTCGGTGTTCATCACGCTGATGCTGCTCGGTCGGGTGCTGCAGGCGCGCGTCGTCGCCAGGAACCGCCGGGCGCTGCTCGTCGACGACGGCGTCGAGGCGCTGCCGGTCCGTCGCCTCACCGCGGAGGGGAGCGAGGTCGTGCCGGCCGCGCGCCTCGCGAAGGGCGATCGGCTCGTCGTCGCGCCGGGCGAGCTCGTCCCCGTCGCCGCGCGCGTGTCGTCGCTCGGCGGCACGATCTCGCGCGAGGCGCTGACCGGCGAGGCCTCTCCCGAGGACGTGCGCGAGGGCGAGATCGTGAAGGCGGGCGCGATCGTCGCCCTGCCGCACGCGCTGATCGTGACGGCAGAAGAGGCGTTCTCCGCGTCGGCGCTGCGCGCGCTCATCCCGGCGACCGAGAGCGCGCCGTCCGACGTCGCCCGCGCCACGCGGTTCTGGCGGAGGTACTCGGGGGCCTACGTCGCGCTCGTGCTGGCGCTGGCGATCCTCGGAGGCGCGGCGCACGCGCTGTTCGGTCGTGGGCCCGACGCCGCGCTCGAGGTGGTGGTGGCGCTGCTCGTCGTCACGTGCCCGTGCGCGCTCGGGATCGCCGCGCCGCTCGCGTACGAGATCGCACAGGCGAACCTGCGGCGACGCGGCGTCCTCGTGTCGCGCGCGAGCCTGCTCGATCGCGCGAGCGAGGTCGACGCGCTCGTGTTCGACAAGACCGGCACGCTCACGCTGGGCGCGCTCGAGCTCGCCGATCCGTCCGCCCTCCAGCGGCTCTCGGCGGACGACCGCGCCCTCCTGCACACGATGGTCGTGCGGTCGCTCCACCCGATGAGCTCCGCGCTCGCCGACGCGCTGCGCGGCACGCCGCTGCTCGCGGACTCCGAGGTCGAGGTGCGCGAGGCGCGCGGAGAGGGGCTGATCGCGAGGCTGGCGAGCGGCGACGAGGCGCGCGTGGGCTCGCCGGCGTTCGCCGGGGGCGGCGAGGGCGAGGTCGTCTTCTCGCGGCGTGGCGCGGCGCTCGCCGCGTTCTCGTTCGACGAGCGGGTCGCGCAGGGCTCACGCGAGCTCGTCGGCCGGTTGATCGCCGAGGGCTACGACGTCCGCGTGTTGTCCGGCGATCGCCTCGAGCGGGTCGAGCGCGTCGGGCGCGTGCTCGGCCTGCCGCCCTCGGCGCTGATCGGTGAGCAGACCCCGGAGCAGAAGGCCGCGTGGCTCGTCGCCCGCCGCCCGTCGCGCGCGCTGTTCGTGGGAGACGGCCTCAACGACGTGCTCGCGGCCCGCGAGGCGCACGCGTCGGGCGCGCCGAGCCCCCGGCTCCCCGTCCTGCCGTCGCGCGTCGACGTGTGCTTCGACGGGCCGCTCCTGCCCGCCGTCGGCGCGCTGCTCGCGACCGCGCGCGCCCTGTCGCGCGCCGTGCGCCAGACGCTCGCGCTCGCGCTCGTCTACAACCTCGTCGCGGTCGTGCTCGCGCTGCTCGGCGTGATGTCGCCGCTGCTGTGTGCGGTCTTCATGCCGCTGTCGTCGGTGTCCGCCGTCCTCTGGGTGTCGGTCCGTCTCCAGCGCCCGGTCGAGCTGGGCCCGGCGCCGACGGCGACCGCCGCACCGCTGTCTCTGTCCGCTGTCACTTCACAAACCTGAACCGAGGGTCCAAGCCCCATGGAAGTTGGTATCTTGTTGTTCTTCGTCAGCTCGGTGCTCGCAGGCTGCAGCGTCTCCGCCTTCGTGTGGATGATGCGCGGTGACGACCTCGACCACGCCGACCGGCAGGCGCTCGCGCCGCTGCAGGGAGAAGAGTGAACATGAGCGTCGCGCTCGAGCGAGAGGTCTTCGACGACGGCATCACCCGCAAGTTCGTGGCCGCCTCGGTCGGCTGGGGCATCGTGGGCCTGATGGTGGGGGTCTTCGTCGCGACCCAGCTCTTCGTGCCTTCGCTGAACTTCGGCCCCTGGTTCACCTTCGGGCGCCTGCGCCCGCTGCACACCAACGCCGTCGTCTTCGCGTTCGTGGGCAACATGGTGTTCGCGGGGATCTACTACTCGTCGCAGCGCTTGTTGCGCACCCGGATGGCGAGCCCGCTGCTGTCGAAGGTCCATTTCTGGGGCTGGCAAGCCATCATCCTGGCGGCGGCCATCACGCTCCCGCTCGGCATGACACAGGGCAAGGAGTACGCAGAGCTCGAGTGGCCGATCGACGTCGCGATCGCGGTCATCTGGGTGCTGTTCGGCGTGAACTTCTTCCTCACGCTGCGGCGCCGCCGGGAGAAGCACCTCTACGTCGGCGTCTGGTTCTACATCGCGACGATCATCACTGTCGCCGTGCTGCACGTCGTCAACTCGCTCTCCTTGCCGCTCGACGCCACCAAGAGCTACTCCATCTACCCCGGCGTGAAGGACGCGCTGGTCCAGTGGTGGTACGGCCACAACGCGGTCGCCTTCTTCCTCACGACGCCCGTGCTGGGGATCATGTACTACTTCGTGCCGAAGGCCGCGGCGCGCCCGGTCTACTCGTACCGGCTGTCGATCGTACACTTCTGGGCGCTCGTGTTCTTGTACATCTGGGCCGGCCCGCACCACCTCCTGTACACGGCGCTGCCCACCTGGGCGCAGACGCTTGGGATGGTGTTCAGCCTCATGCTGTGGGCGCCGAGCTGGGGAGGGATGATCAACGGGCTGCTGACGCTCCGCGGCGCCTGGGCGCAGCTGCGGACCGATCCGGTGCTCAAGTTCTTCGCGGCGGCCATCACGCTCTACGGGATGGCGACGTTCGAGGGGCCGCTGCTGTCAATCAAGAACGTCAGCGCGATCGCCCACTACACCGACTGGATCATCGGCCACGTCCACTCGGGCGCCCTAGGGTGGAACGGCCTGATGGCGGCGGGGATGTTCTACTGGCTGGTCCCGAGGCTGTACTCGACCAAGCTCTACTCGGACAAGCTCGCCAACCATCACTTCTGGCTCGCGACGCTGGGGATCCTCTTCTACATGTCGGCCATGTGGACGGCGGGGATCACGCAGAGCCTCATGCTCAGCGCGCTCACGCCCGACGGCGCGCTCGCGCACCCCGATTTCGTCGAGACGGTGGTGGCCATCCGCTGGCCGTACATCTTCCGCGCGGTGGGCGGCGGCGCCTACCTGCTCGGCTTCTTGCTGATGGCGTTCAATCTGTGGAAGACCGCCGCGTCGGGGCAGCCTCACGACGGGAGCATCGAGGTCCCGGCCGCCGAGGAGGCCGCGCCGAAGGCGACCCCCGAGCGCACCTGGCAACAGATCCTGCTCGGCCGCCCGCTCATCATGACGGCGGTGGGCGCGGTGCTGTTGATGGGAATCGGTCTGCTCGGGCCCATCCCCGCGGTCGTCGCCGCCTGCGCGCTCGTCGGCCTCGCGGTGGCGGCCTGGGTGACGGCGGGCGAGGGTTACCACCACGCGCTCGAGGGCAAGGCGTTCTTGTTCTCTGCCTTGACTGTCGTCGCGGTGCTGATCGGCGGCGTCGCCGAGCTGGTGCCGGCGGTCGTGCTGTCTGCGCGCGGCGTGGATCCGCGCAAGAACCCGCCCTACTCGGCGCTCGAGGTCGAGGGGCGTGACGTGTACGTGCGCGAGGGTTGCTACACCTGCCACAGCCAGATGATCAGGCCGCTCTACGCCGAGACGCTGCGCTACGGCGACCCGACCACGATCGCGGAGACCGCGTGGGACCACCCCTTCCAGTGGGGCTCCAAGCGCACCGGCCCCGACCTCGCGCGGGTCGGCGGCAAGTACCCCGACGTCTGGCACCAGAAGCACATGATCGATCCACGCGCCGTCTCCGCCAGCTCGGTGATGCCGGCGTACCCGCACCTCGCCACGAACAAACTCAACCTCGACAAGACGCGCGACAAGCTGCGGGCGATGAAGACCCTGGGCATCCCGTACGAGAAGGATGAGATCGAGGGCGCGAAGCAGAGCGCGCTCGAGCAGGGAGAGGCGATCTCGAAGCGGTTGCAGGCGGACGGCGCGACGCTGGCCGCGGACACCGAGCTGACGGCGGTCATCGCGTACCTCCAGCGCCTCGGCAAACCCCACCCCAAGGCTGGCGCGGCGGGCAACCCCGTCGCCCAGCAGGAGCCCTGACCATGCTCGGCCCCCTCGTCACCCGCCTCGCAGAGTCGCTGACCTTCTACCCGATGCTGGCGCTGTTCGTGTTCGTCTTCGCGTTCGTGCTGATCACCCACAGGGCGCTCTCGCGCACCGAGACGGAGCACCTGGAGGCGCTGCCGCTGTCGAAGGAGGACGAGACGTGAGCGATCCCAACAGCCCCAAGATCCTGCACGAGTACCCTGACGGGATCCAGGAGGCCGACGAGCCGATGCCCAGCTGGTGGCTGATGGCGTTCTTCGCCTGCATCGTGTTCGCCGCCGGGTACTACTTCTGGTACGAGCAGTTCGCCGTCGGCAAGCCGCAGCTCGAAGAGTGGCGAGACGACGTCGCCGCGCGCACCAAGAAGAAGGGCGGAGGAGAGGGCCCCACCGCGGCCTCGCTCCTCGCGCTGGCTCAGGACTCGTCCGCCGTCGGCGAGGGCAAGACCGCGTTCGCCCAGAACTGCGCCGCGTGCCACGGCGACAAGGCCGAGGGGAAGATCGGCCCCAACCTCACCGACGACGCCTGGCTCCACGGCGGCAACCCGGAGGAGATCTACAAGACCATCTCGAAGGGTGTCGTCGAGAAGGGAATGCCCTCGTGGGAGGGCACGCTCGGCGGCGGCCGGGTGCAGCGCCTGACGGCGTTCGTGCTCAGCGTGAAGAACACCAACGTCCCGGGCAAGGCGCCGCAAGGTACCTCGGCCGCGGCCGCCCCCGCCGGCGCTGGTTCCACCAAACCCGCTGGCTCCGCGGTCCCCGCCGCCTCTGCGTCCGCCGCCCCGGCCGCGTCCGCGTCGGCAGGCAAGTGACCTCTCCCTCCCCCAAGCGCAAGCGTCACCTCCCCACGCTCGACTCGCTGGGGAGCCTCCGCGAGGACGGCTCGCGCAGGGCGATGCACCCGGCGGAGGTGTCGGGCAAGTGGACGCGGCTGCGCAACATCACGTTCGCGGTGCTGATCGTCGTCCTCGTCGCGCTGCCCTGGGTGCGCATCGGGGGCAAGCCCGCGGTGCTGCTCGACATCCCTGGGCGTCATTTCTACCTGTTCGGCGCGGTCTTCGGCGCCGAGCACTCGTACCTGACGTTCTTCGGGCTCACGGGCCTCGGGTTTGGACTCATTTTCCTCACGTCGCTCGTGGGGCGCACCTACTGCGGGTTCTTCTGCCCTCAGACAGTGTTCATCGAGGGCATCTACCGGCGCGTCGAGCGCTGGTTCGAGGGGAAGGCGACCGATCGCCGCAAGCTCGAGCAGCGGCCCTGGGACGCCGAGAAGGTGCTCCGCCGCGGCGGCAAGTGGGTGGCCTACATCGTCATCTCCCTCGGCCTGGCCCACGTCGTGCTGGGATACTTCGTGCCGGTCCGCGAGATGGCGAAGCTCGTGATGGATCGCCCCTCCGCGCACCCGGAGGCCTTCGCCTGGGTGATGGGCGTGACGGCGCTGGTGGCCTTTGATTTCGGGTGGTTTCGCGAGCAGTTCTGCACGATCCTCTGCCCGTACGGGCGGCTGCAGGGCGCGCTCATCGACGACGACACCATCCACGTCGGGTACGACACCAAGCGCGGCGAGCCGCGCGGCAAGGTGACCGATCCCTCGGCGGGAGCCTGCGTCGACTGTTTTCGTTGTGTAGAGGTGTGCCCCACTGGCATCGACATTCGCAACGGCGGCGCCCAGCTCGAGTGCATCTCTTGCCTCGCCTGCATCGACGCGTGCGACGAGGTGATGCTGAGCGTCGACCGCGCCCCAGGGCTCGTCCGTCAAGACTCGGAGAAGGGGTTCGCCGGGCTGAAGAAGCGCATCTGGCGCCCGCGGGTGCTCGTCTACGCGGTGCTCGGCGTGATCGGCGTGGTGGTGCTGGGGCTGTCGTTGCGGCGCGTGGAGCCGTTCGACGTGGCGCTCTTGCGCGGCAAGGGGCTGCCCTATTCACTGCAGGGCGAGGAGGTCGAGAACGTGCTCCGTCTGCGCGTGAAGGCGAGCCGGGCGACGCGCGTGCGGGTGACGGCGGACGCGCCGGGCGCGACGTCGGTGCTGGTGCCGATCCCCGAGGTCGCGGTGACGGCGGACCAGGCCACCGAGGTGCCGGTGCTGCTGCGTGGACCGAGGGGGGTGTTCGATGGAACGCGCCACGTCACGGTCACCGCGCGCGACGAGCAGGGCCACGAGGTCGAGGCCCAGGCCGTGATGCTGGGGCCCGACGTGGGCGCCGCGCCCTCCGCGTCCGCCCGCTGAGAAAGAGGCTACGCGCGCTCGGCGCGCTCGACCGCGGCGACCGGGTGGACGACGCCCCAGCCTTGCCGCTCGACCGGCACGTGGGGTAGCCGCTCGGCCGTCTCGATCAAGATGCGCTTGATGTGGTGCGGCTCGAGGCGCGGGTTGGCCTCGAGCATGTTGGCGACGATCGACGAGACGATCGGCGCCGCGAACGACGTGCCGTCGACGTGCTTGTAGTGATCGTCGATGACCTTCTGATCGTGCAGCTGCGCGGCCACGATCTGGCGGATCAAGTAGGGCTCGCGCCCGCGGGCCTCGTCGAGCACGCGCATGGTCCCGGGGTGACGCGCGAGGATCGACTGCAGCTCGGCGTCGTCTGCCCCGTCGAGCTCGTGCAGCAGCTTGGCCTCGTCGCTGGTCGGCGTGCCGGGCAAGAGCGGCGCCGCGAGCCAGATGGCGGGCGCTATCACCTCGGGCTTCTGGAGGCCGTCGATCGTGGGGCCATACGAGGAGTGGTACGGGCTGACGCGCCCGAGCCGCGGGTTGCCCTCGTCGTTGACACCGCCGACAGTGATGACCGCGGGCGCGCTCGCGGGTGGGACGACGGGGTGGCTGGGCTCGTGCCCCGCGTTGCCGGCCGCGCAGACGACGACCACGCCGGCGCGGACGCACGCCTCCGCCATGCGTGACAAGTGATCCTTCAGGTAGGTGGCCTCGTAGTCGCCGCCGCACGAGATGTTGAGCACGCGGATGTTGTGTCGGACGATGTTGGCGAGCACCCACTCCATCCCGAGCGCGATGTCGTCGTGGCGGATGCGCGAGAGGCTGCCGACCTTGACCAGCACGAGCTCGGCCTCGCTCGCCAGGCCCCTGTAGCGCCCCCCGGAGAGGGCGCCGTTTCCGGCGCAGACGACGCTGGTCATCATCCCGTGCCACGCCGAGGGGTTCGGGGTCGTCAGCCGCTCGACGCCGCGATCGCCCGACAGGACGTCGTAGTACTCGCGGATGCGGTTGCGCGGCGTCGTCAGATCGGGGTGCGCGAAGAAGCCGGCGTCGAGGAACGCTATCGTCACGCCGCGCCCCGCGTAGCGGCCCGTGCTGCCGAGGCGCTCGGCGATCGGGAGGATGCGCTCGGCGACCTGCTTCGATTTGCCCTTCACCATCGCGCGCGCGTGTACCGCGGCGAGCGCGATGGTGCTAGAAGCGCGCGCCGTGATCGGCGGTCTCGCGGCGTCCCTGGAGGAGCTCTGAACCTCCATCGTCGCGTCGCCGCCTCAGCGATGTTCGCCCTCGCCGCGTGTCATCGGACCTCGGCCACGACGGCCGTGGCGACCGTGACGCGCATCGGTGTCCTCGACTACACGACCGCCGACGGCGGGACCGTGGAGGGGCTCGAGCTCCGGTACGCCGCGTGTCCCGACGTCTCGGAGCAGCTGGTCTTCGACAGCGCGGGCCCCGGGGCGCGCGCCCTCCCACCGGCCGCGGTGACCTGTCTCCGAGGGCTGGGAGTCGGGGCCAAGGTCGACGTGTCGCTCACGGTGCACGAGAACCTGGCGGGGTCTGGCGGCACGCCGCGCGCCGTGGGCGCGTGTGCGCTGCCCGACGACTTCGAGGTCCTGACCAAGACGGTTGGACCCGGCCGGTGTCCATGGATGAGGTGATGCGGCGTCCGCGCGCGCCGAGGAGGCTGCTCGCCGAGAGGCCACGTTTGCGAGGCGCGCTCGCCTGGTGTACCGCCCATCGGCGATGGCCTGGGTCCGCGCGCTGCTTCGAGGCAACACGGTGTTCGCGAGGGCCGACGCCGACGGCAAGCTCGTGGCGGACGGCGCGACCGTGGAGGTCCGCTACAAGCCCAACGACGGACGCAAGTACCGCGCGCGCCGCGACAACTTGACCGTTCAGGCGGGAGAGGTGCTGCCCGATTCGTTCTGCGGCGACGCCGACGTCGTGAGCAAGGAGGCCCGCCCCGCGCGGCGCGAAGCGGGCGCCCCCGTCGTGCGACCCGGCGCCGTGCTCGCGTACACCGACGGCGCTTGCACGGGGAACCCGGGCCCCGCGGGCCTCGGCGTCGTCGTGCTCGGCGAGGGCGGCGTCGAGCTCTCCGAGTACCTCGGGCACGCGACCAACAACATCGCCGAGCTGACCGCGATCCTCCGCGCGCTCGAGCGGGTCCCGCGCGACAAGCCGATCGTGGTTCACACCGACAGCCAGTACGCGATCGGCGTGCTTCAAAAGGGCTGGAAGGCCAAGGCCAACCAGGAGCTGATCGCGACGATCAAGCGCGCGCTCGCGGGCCGCGACGTCACGCTCGTGTATGTGCGCGGGCACGCCGGCGTCACGTGGAACGAGCGCTGTGACCAGCTCGCCCGCGAGGCCGTGTCGCTTCGACGCTCGCACGAGAAGGCCGTGTCGTACCGCCCGTGAGAGCTCAGCGCGCGCGCCACGAGACGCGCGTCGTGTCGCCCGCCATCAGCGTGACGGCGCGCTCCTCGAGCACGGTGCCCGCGTCGAAGAGCGTGCAGCGGGCGGTCTCCTCGGACTTGCTCATCTCGACGCGCGCGCTCGACTTGCCGCCGATGAACACGTTGAGCTGAGGGCAGCGCACCTGTGCAGAGGTCGGCCCGTCGCTGACGAGCGTGGCCGCGCGGAACGGCAGCGAGATGGTGAATTCGAGATCGGTGTCGCCGTCGTCTTTCACCTCGACGCGCTTCGTCACCTTGTCGCAGCACGGGTTGCCCGCGCCGACCGAGCCGACCACCGTGTGAACGCCGACCGCGAGGTTCTTGCGGGAGCCGTCGCCGGCGAACGGCGGGCCTCCGTCGATCGAGAGCATCACGCTCTTCGGGAACACGCGGAACCTGACGCCGCGATCGTGCGTGACAGGCGGGCCGCCCCACGCCACGCCGCCCGTCGCCACCCTGCCGCGGTCGATGAGCGAGATGGTCGGCGCGGACGTCGCGCTCGCGACCACGCTCGCGCTCGCGCTCGGGGCGGGGTCGGGCGCCCTGGCGGAGGGCTCGGCGACCGGCTCGGCGCTCGCGGACGGCGCCACGGACGCCGGGGCCTCGCGTCGAGACCGCGCCTGGCGCGCGCCGAGCAACGCCGCGCCCACGACGAGCGCGAGCGCGGCCCCGAGCCCTGCCTTCTTGGCGAGAGAGCGGCGCGAGCGCCCCCGCGAGAGCCGGCTGATGTGCGCGAGGATCGCCGCGTCGCCGGGCGTCTCGGCGAGCGCGCGGTTGTAATGATCGGCCGCCGCGACGACGTCGCCCGCGCGCTCGGCCGCCTGTCCCCGCGCGAACAGCCGGGGCGCGAGGCGCGCGGGCAGCTCTCGCCTGTACGCCGCGGGCTCGGCGAAGAACGCCGCCAGCTCGGCGGCGCGGTCCGAGATCCCGAGCGCCTGGAGCTCGTCGCTGAGCGCGCGCGCCACCTCGCCCATCGACGCGGGCCGCGCCGACGGCTGCTGCGCCAGCATCCGGGACACGATCCGCGCGAAGACCGCGCCGATCTCGGGCACCTCGCGCTCGGGCGGCGAGAACTGCCCGTCGAGCACGCGCCGCAGCACCTGCGCCGGGTTGCGCCCCTCGAACGGCGGGTGCCCCACCATCGCCTCGTAGAGCAGCACGCCGAGGCCGAACACGTCGGCGCGCGCGTCGACCTCGCCGCACTCGATCTGCTCCGGCGCCATGTACGCGGGAGAGCCCAGCACCTGACCCGTCGCGGTCACGCCCTGCTGGTCGAGCATCTTCGCGATGCCAAAATCGGTGATCTTGACCTCGACCGCGCCGTCGGCCTTGCCGGACTCGCCGCCATGACAGAACCCGAAGAGCACGTTCTCGGGCTTCACGTCGCGGTGCACGACGTCGCGCTCGTGCGCGTGCGCGAGCGCCTCGGCGAGCTCGACCGCGACGGAGGCCGCGATCTCGGGCGGCAGCGCGCGCTCCTCGGTGAGCACTTTGCGCAGGCTCTTTCCGCGCACGAGCTCGGCGACGAGGTAGCGCTCGTGCTCGTCGTCGCCGGAGACGTCGAAGATCTCGACGATGCCGGGGTGGCGCAGCTTGGCGACGGCGCGCGCCTCGTCGGAGAACCGCTTCGCGACCTCGACGCTCTCGCGCAGGTGCCGGTGGATGATCTTGACCGCGACGTCGCGCCCGAGCCTGCGGTCACGCGCGCGAAAGACCGTGGCCATCCCGCCGTGGCCGATCTCCTCGACGACCTCGTATTTCTCGAGGTGAGGGAGGCTCGCCGCGCGGGCGGTCTGCGTCATCCGACGACCCGCACGCGGATGGTGTTGGTGCTGCCGGCGACCCCGATCGGCGAGCCGAACACCGCGACGAAGCGATCGCCCGGCGACGCGAGGCCCTTCGCGAGCACGTGGCCGTTGGCGCGGTCCACGAGATCGTCGGCGTCGCGCGAGCCTTCGATCATGAGCGGCGTCACGCCCCAGAACAGCGCCATCTTGCGGCGCGTGCGCTCGTTGGGGGAGAACGCGACGATCGGCGTGCGCGCGCGCGCCTTCGAGACGAGGCGCGCGGTGTGCCCGCTCTCGGTGAACGCCACGACGAGGCGCGCGTCGATCTCGTCGGCGATGTCGGCGGCGTTGCGCGCGATCGCCATCGGGACGCTCGCGCCGCGGCTGATGTCGCTCGTCTGCGGCGCGTAGAAGCTCGACGTCTCGGCCTCGACGATGATGCGCGCCATCATCCCGCACGCGAGGATCGGGTGCTTGCCGTTGGCGGTCTCTCCCGAGAGCATCAGGCAGTCGGCGCCGTCGAACACCGCGTTGGCGACGTCGCTCGACTCGGCGCGCGTCGGTCGGTTGGACTCGACCATCGAGTGGAGCATCTCGGTCGCCACGATCACGGGCGACTGCGCGCGGCGCGCCGCGGCGATGAGCTGCTTCTGGATCACCGGGACGTGCTCGGGCGGGAACTCGACGCCGAGATCGCCGCGCGCGACCATGATCGCGTCGGTCACCGCGAGGATCTCGTCGATGCGCTCGACCGCCTGCGGCGTCTCGATCTTGGCGACGACCGGCGTCGGTCGCCCCCACGCCTCGCAGATGTCCTTCACGAGCCGCACGTCGTCGGGCGTCCGCACGAACGACAGCGCCACGTAGTCGACGCCGTTGGAGAGCCCGAACGACAGATCGGCCTTGTCCTTGTCGGTGACCGCCGAGAGCCGCACGCGCGCCGCCGGCAGGTGCACGCCGCCGTTGTCGCGCAGCGCGCCGCCCTGCTCGACCCGCGCGTAGAGCGCGGCGTCGCGCGCGCCCTGTACCCGCAGCGTGATGCGGCCGTCGTCGAGCAGCACGCTGTCGCCCGCCTTCACGTCGGCGACGAGGCCCTCGTAGCGGATCGGGATGACGCCGCTCCCGCCGCCGTCGGCGCCCTCGACGAGCCGCACCTCGGCGCCGTGCTCGAGCGCCATCGTGCCGCCCACGCGGCCGGTGCGGATCTTCGGGCCGCAGAGGTCCTGCAGGATCGCGATCGGCTTGCGGCACTTCTCGGCGGCGCGCCGGATGCCCTCGATGCGGCGGCGGTGCTCCTCGTGCGTGCCGTGGCTGAAGTTGAGGCGCGCGACGTCCATGCCGGCCGCGATCAACTGCTCGAGCTTGGCGTCCTCGTCGCACGAGGGGCCGATGGTGCACACGATCTTGGCGCGCCTGGCGAACATGTCGGGGTCACGCATCGTAGCCGCGCGCGCGCGAAGCGACAGCGAGACCGGCTCGCGCGGCAAACGGGCGCGCGGGGTTGCCACGACGGGCGAGGTCGACTACACGCGCGGTCCCTTTCTCGAGAGATCGCCATGTTCCTGTTCCTGAAGAGCTCCAAGCCCCGCAAGACCGACCGAAACCGCAGCGCCCGCTACCGCGCCAAGCTGAAGGCGAAGAACAGGGGCCGCCGCGCGCGCATCAACAACGCGCACCGCGCCTGAGCGCGCCTCGACTCGGCTCAGGGCAGCGCGCGCGCGAGCACGTCGGCGAGCGCGCGCATGTCAGGCTCGTGCGTGAGCCGTGACAGGCTCGCGCGCACCTTCTCGATGGTCGGCTCGACGAACTGCAAGAAGGCGGGGTTGCCCTTCTCTCGGTCGATGAAGACAAAGCGCCCCGCGTCCTTCAGCTTGCGCTGGACGGTGACGAGGTCGAACTCGCGCACCACCTCCGCTCGCGGCCGCCCGGCGAGCTGGGCGAACTCGGCGAGGCGCGCCTCGACGAACGCGCGGTCGAACGTCTGGTAGCTGTCGTTGAGCAGCGCCACGAGATCGTAGACGCTGGGGCCGAGCAGCGCGTCCTGAAAGTCGATCCACACGAGCCGCGGCTCGCCGTCGACCTCGCGCACCATCAGGTTGCGGCTCTGGTAGTCGCGGTGCACGAAGCCTCGCGGCCAGCTCGCGATGCGACGCGCGAGCCGCTCCGCCACCGCGTCGAACGTCTGGCGATCGTCGGGAGAGAGCCCGTGGCCCCGCGCCTCGAGCGCCCACTCTCGAAAATGGTGGATCTCCCACGACAGGAGATCCTCGTCGAACGCGCGCCTCCCGACGACGCTCGTCGGCGGCAGCGCGGCGAGCGAGCGCTGGGCGAGCGCCAGATCGCGGACGGCCGCCTGATAGCACCGCTCTCGCGCCGCGGGCTTCGAGCTCAGGTACTGCGCGAGCGTGTCGTCGCCGAGATCCTCGACGAGCAGCCACCCGTCGCGCGAGCCGTCGGCCAGGATCTTCGGCACCGCCACGCCCCGCTCCTGCAGCAGCTCCTGCACCTCGACGAACGGCCAGCGCGCGCGGGCGCCGTCGGTCTTGTCGATCTCGTCCGAGCGCGTGGCGTCCGGCACGAAGAACGCGACGGCGGCGCGACCGTCCGGCGCGACCGCGCGAAAGAACTTGCGGGTCGACGCGCCCCCCGGCATCGACGAGATCGTCGCGTCGGGCGCGCCAAAGGCCTCGTGGAGCAGCGCGCGGAGCGGGGCGAGATCGAGGTCGGCCAAGGCCGCGACCCGTTACCGGCCCTGCGCGCGGGCGACAACCGTCCCGTGCCGGGCGAGCGCGTCGCGCGAGTGTGCCAGTTGGCACGCTCTGTCGCGACACGATTTGCAGAAATCGAAGCCAGTTCGATGTGGCACGCGGGGTGCTTCGCGGCTCGGACATGCCGAACCACCGAAGCCTCTCCGCGCAGCGCGCCACCCTCGCCTTCATGCTCGTCGCCCTCGGGAGCGTCGCCGGTTGCTCGGGTGGCGAGGCCGACGGGGGTCCGGGCGCCAACCCCGGCGCGTCCGCTGGCGAGTTCGAGTCCGACTCGCCGGTGCCCGGGCAACCGCAGCAGAAGGGCGGCTTCGGCACCGACGCGCCCTCCGCTGGCAGCGGGGCCGGGGGCGCGTCGTCGGCCACGCCGGCGCCCGGAAAGGACAACGGCGAGGCGGCGCAGGCGATCCTCGAGGCCGACGTCATCCAGGTGCGCGGCAGCCGCCTGTACGCCCTCTCGCGCTACGCGGGCCTCGCGGTCGTCGACATCTCCAAGCGCGACGACCTGAAGCTGCTCGGCAAGAAGCGCCTCGCCGGGCAGCCGTTCGAGATGTACGTGCGAGACGACGTCGCGTACGCGATGTTCACCTCGTGGGGTGCGTACCGCTACGACGAGAAGGCCGACTCGTACGAGTACGTCCAGACCAGCCACATCGCGGCGATCGACGTCACCGATCCCTCTCGGCTGACCACGGTGGGCGAGTTCGACCTCCCGGGCGACGTGTCGGACTCGCGCATGATCGGCGACGTCCTCTACGCCGTCACCTACGAGAACGGCTACTGCTGGCGCTGCACCAACGGCAACGCGACCACGGTGACGTCGCTCGCGGTCGGTGATCCGAAGCACGTGTCGGTCATCGACAGCCTCTCGTTCGCCAACCCGCAGAACCAGTACGGCGGCTGGGGCAAGCGCAGCGTCACCGTCACCCAGGATCGCATGTACGTGGCGGGCGAGGAGTACTCGAGCGACTCGAAGCACGCCTCGACCATCCAGATCGTCGACCTCAGCGCCGGGACCGGCAAGCTGGCGAAGGGCGCCTCGGTGCCGGTCAAGGGGATGATCGAGAGCCGCTGGCAGATGGACGAGCACGACGGGGTCCTGCGCGTGATCAGCCAGCCGGGCTGGTGGTCGACCAGCGAGGCGCCCGCGATGCAGACCTTCAAGGTGACCTCGGCGACCGCGATCGAGCCGCTCGCCAGCGTCGATCTCAAGCTCCCCAAACCCAACGAGCGCCTGCGCAGCGTCCGCTTCGACGGCGCGCGAGGCTACGCGATCACCGCCGAGCAGAAGGACCCGCTGTTCACGCTCGACTTCTCCGATCCGAAGCAGCCGAAGCAGGTCGGCGAGCTCGAGATGCCCGGCTGGGTCTACCACATGGAACCGCGGGGCAACCGCATCTTCGCGCTCGGCTTCGACAACCAGCAGCAGGGCGGGAGCCTGCACGTCTCCTTGTTCGACGTCTCTGACTTTGCCAACCCAAAGATGCTGTCGCGCGTGCCGTTCGGGGGGAAGTGGAGCAGCCTCGCCGAGGACCAGGACCGCATCCACAAGGCGTTCAACATCTTGCCCGAGCAGGGCCTGATCATGGTCCCGTACAGCGGGTATTCCTACTCTGACGGCGACTACGGCTGCGGCAGGTACGAGAGCGGGATCCAGCTCATCGACTTCACCGACGACTCGCTGACCAAGCGCGGGGTCGCGCCGCAGAAGGGCGACGCGCGACGCGCCTTCCTCGCGGACGGGAGGCTGTTCGCGGTGTCCGACGACGCGGTCCGAGCCTTCGACATCGACGATCGCGACGCCCCGAAGCAGACCGCGCAGCAGCTGCTCGCCAACAAGGTGAACCGCACGGTGAGCGCCGGTGACCACCTCGTGCGGGTGTCGATGGACTGGTACGACAGCCGCGTGTCGCTCGAGGTCGTGCCGCGCGGCGACGCCGACACCCCGACGCCCACCGGAACCCTCGAGCTGTCGAGCTCGACCGAGAAGACCAAGGGTTGCTACTCGAGCTGGGGCTGGAACGCGCAGATGTTCGCGGTGGGCACCGACGTACACCTGATCGCGCCCTCGACCGACGCTTATTACTATGAAGGCGGCAGCGGCGCTCCCAACACGCGGGTGCGCGTCGTCACCGTCAGCGTCGCCGACCCCGCGAAGCCCGCGCTCGTCGCGGACACCGAGCTCGATCTCGGCGTGCCCCTCAACGAGATCTCGTGGGGCAACGGCTACGGCTACGGCTACGGTTACTATGGCGGAGGCGCGCTGGTCGACACGGGCGCGAGCAGCGTGCAGCTGGGCACGACGGTCGCGTTCTCGCGGCGCAAGGGCGCCTACGTCGACGGCTTCTACAAACCAGAGGTCCGCGCGCTCGAGGTGTTCGATCTCTCCGATCCCAGGTCACCCAGGCACGCGTCGACGGTCGACCTGGGCGCGGCCGACGGAGAGACAGGCATGATCAAGGCGGGCAGCGTCGTCTACTCGTCACACTGGGAGAAGCAGGTCAACGGCAAGGTGCGGTTCTATGTCGACCGCGTCGATCTGTCGGACCCGGCCCACCCGCTCCCCCTGCCGCGGTGGAGCGTCCCGGGCTCGCTCGCGGCGTTCGATCCCAAATCGAACCAGGCCGTCACGGTAGACTACAAGGCCGAGCTCGTGCCAGGTGACAGCCAGTTTGGGTGCGGCGGCTACGGCTACGCGACCGTGGGAGACGGCCCCGAGGGCGCCGGGAGCGCGCCGACGGAGCCGAGCTACGAGCCCACCTGGTGGACACCCGCGGGCTGCGTGCGGACGCACCGCACGTTCAAGCTGGTCTCGATCGATCCCTCCGACCACGGCGCCCTCGTCGACTCGATGCCGTTCCCCACGTCGGGCTACCTCGAGGGGCTGCGCCTCGGCGACGCGCGCCTGATGACGATGCTCCGCTCACAGAACGGAGGTTCCAGCGTGTTCACCCTCGCGCTCGGCGGCGCGAAGCTCGAGAGCTCCCAGGTGATGGTCGAGGAGCCCAACAAGTCGGGCGGCTACTATTTCTGGGGCAGCACCTACCTCGCCGACGTCGCCGACACCCGCGCGCTCTTGCTCAAGTACGGCAGCGAGCGCCCGAAGGCGTACGCGTTCGACACGAAGAGCCTGGCCTCGCCGACGCTGACGTCGCTCGGTGAGCTGTCGAGCTATCCGTACGAGGCGCGGATCGACGGTGACACGGCGATCTGCTCGCTCGACGTGTACGGCGTGCAGCTGCTCGACATGAAGTGAGCCTCGCGCCGAGCCCGGCGAGCGAGCGCGCTCGCCGGGACTCGCCGTCAGTCGCGCGAGACGGCGAGCGGGTGGTCGGCCCACGCGTCGGCGAGCGCGAGGACGATCTCGCTCGGCTGAGCGGGGCCGACGAAGGGCAGGCGCAGGATGGGTGTCCCGCGCGGCAGCCGGGGCTCGAGCGCGCGGACGGCGTCGTCGGCCGACGCGTGCCGCAGCTCGTGCTCGCGGCGAAGATCGGTCAGCGTCTCGCGCAGCACGGCCTCGTCGGCGGCGACCACCTCGGGGCGCCCTTGGTCGAGGAGCGCCAGCATCGCCTGCTCGCAGAGCGGGGGCTCGCGCTCGGCGCGGTTCAGCACGACGGCGGTCGGGCGCAGCTTGCGCCGCTCGAGCGAGCGCACGAGGTAGCCGATGTCGGCGATGGCGCCGCCAGACGGCGCGCCGATCAGCATGTAGCGCGTGCGCGGGTGCCCGAGCAGCGCGTCGGTCTTGCGCGCGAGATCGGCCCAGCGCTCGCGCACCGACATCAGCTCGGTGAAGAGGTCGGCGAGGTTGCGGATGCCCGAGCCGCCGAGCACCCGACCGAACAGCCCCTCGACCTTGGCGCGCCCCCAGGCGAACAGCCCGCCGCGCTTCTCGCTGCCCTGCGCGGCGTCGGCCATCGACGCCAGCCACGTCATCGCCTTCGCCTCGAGCAGTCCGAGCAGCTGTGTTGGATAAGTTAGAAACGCGAGCGCGTTACGGCTCGGGGCCGTGTCGAGGACCACCTCGTCGAAGTCGCCGGTGTCGATCTCGCGCTGCACGAGCGCGATGGTCAGGATCTCGTGGACGCCGGCGAGCGAGTCGGCGAGCTCGTGGTACGCGGGGTTCTTCTTGACGCGCTCGCGCTGGACCGGGTCGACGAAGAGCCACTCCATGAAGTCGCCGATTGACGAGCGCGGATCGGGCATCTTGGCGAAGAGGCGCCCCTCGGCGCGCGGATCGATCGGCGCCTCTCTCGTGGCCTGGCCGATCTCGACGCCGAGCGCGTCGGCGAGGCGACGGGCCGGATCGACCGTGACGACGAGCGTGCGCGCGCCGCCGCGTGCGAGCGCGAGGCCGAGCGCGGCCGACGACGTCGTCTTGCCGACGCCGCCGCCGCCTACGGACACGGTGATGCGCGGGGTCTTCATGCTGTCACCTTCGCCGAGAGATCGAGCCAGCGGACGACGTCGAGCACCGACGGATCGACCGCGGACTCGGGCACGGCGAGGACCTTGACGCCGTCGAGGCCGCGCGCGAGCCGCAGCGCCTCGAACGCGTCTCGCGCGAGATCGGCGCGGCCGCGCAGGATCGCCGCCAGCTCGCGGGGGCGAGGATCGTCGGGGAACGCCGCGGCCACGCGCTCGGCCGCCTCGAGCGAGCCCTCGGGATCGCGCGACGCGACGCGGTTGACGACGACGAGCGACGGCCGCCGCCCCATCTCCTCGAGGAAGCGTCGGGACAGCTGCTCGGTCTCCTTGATGACGAGCGGCTCGGCGAGCGCGACGATCACGACGTCGGCCTGCCCGCGCGCGACGACCTCGTCGTGGACGCGTCGGCCCAGCGCGCCGAGCGGGCCGCCCGCGAGGAAGCGCTCGAACGCGCCCGGCACGCGCAGCCAGTCGACCGCGTGCCCGCTCGCCGGCAGATCGACGACGATCACGTCGTGCTTGCCGTCGGCCTTGAGCTTGCGCACCGCCTCGAGGCTGAAGAATTCGCGGGTCGCGGGCATGCCCCGGATGAGCTTCTTCACCGCGTGCTGGCGGGCGACCGCGCGCGCGATCATCATGCCGCCGACTATCGGCGCGAAGGCGGTCTCGATCGCCGACTCGAACGTGATGACGACGTGGTCGACGCTCGCGTCGGCGCCGCGCAGCGCGCGCTTGCCGGCCTCGTCGTCGTCGACCTCCATCAAGGCGACGCGCAGGCCCTTGCGGGCCTTGGCGACCGCGATCGCGCCGGCGACGGTGCTCTTGCCGACGCCGCCCTTGCCCGTGACGTAGATGACGGGGCAGCGGAGCGTGTCGGCGATGCCGGAGGTGGCCGTGGCGGTCGACAAGGTGCGAGCCTGACGTCGTACTAGACCCACGCCCTGGTTGAAAGCGCGAGGTGGTTTGCCACGCGCCGCCGCGCGCGCTCGACTAGGTTGTCGACCGTGGCTCGGAGGCTCGGGTTCTTCGGCGCGGCGGCGCACCCGTACAAGGGCCTGTGGTTCGTCATGAAGACCCCCGGCGCGTGGCCGCTCGCGGTCGTGCCGGTGGTGATGGCGACGCTGCTGGTGACGTCGATCGTCGCGGCGGCGGTCGCGTGGCTCGTGCCGGCGGCGGGAGACCTCGTCGGGGCGTCGCGGTCCTGGTACGCGACCGCGGGGCGCGTCGCGCTCGAGGCCCTGACGGCGCTGCTCGCGCTGGTGCTCGGCGTCGTCGTCGCGGCGGTCCTCTCGCAGCCGCTGTCGGCGCCCGCGCTCGAGCGCCTCGTGCGCCTGCGAGAGCGCGAGCTCGGCCTGCCCGCGCGCCCGCAGACGTCGCTCGCGACCGATCTCTGGCGCTCGGCGCGGTCGGCGACGATCGGCGCCGCGGGGATCCTCATGGTCCTCTGCCTCTCGGTGGTCGACCTCCTGGTCCCCGGCTCGACCATCGTGGTGCTGCCCCTGAAGCTTGTGATTTCAGCGTTCTTCGTCAGCTGGGATCTGCTCGACTATCCGCTGTCGGTGCGCGATCTCGGGCTGCGCGCGCGCCTCCGCTGGATCCGCGGCCACCTGCCCGAGGTGTTTGGGTTCGGGATGTCACTGGCGGTGGTCTTCTTGTTGCCTTGCATGCAGCTGCTGCTGCTGCCGGCGGGCGTGGTCGGCGCGACGTCGCTCTTGCGCGCGGTGGATCTGGCAGAGGCGGAGGAGTCATGACTTGGGATGTCTTCGTCGTCGGTGGCGGAATCATGGGCACCGTCAGCGCGCTCGAGCTCGCGCGGCGCGGGCGGCGGGTGCTGGTGCTCGAGGGGCGCGTCCCCGGGGCCGAGGCGTCGAGCGCGGCCGCGGGGATCCTCGGCGCGCAGCTCGAGGCGCACGGGCCGGGCCCCGAGGTCGAGCTGTCGCTGGAGAGCCGCGCGATGTACCCCGCCTTCGTCGCGGCGCTCGAGGCCGAGACGGGCGTGTCGGTCGGGTTTCGCCGGTCGGGCGCGCTGCGCGTCTCGGCGCCGAGCGACGCGCCCGAGCTCACGCGCGCCGTCGCGTGGCAGCGCGAGCGCGGGCTGTCGGTCGAGCTGCCGACGGCGCCGATCGAGCCGGCCATCAGCGACGCGCTGTCGCAGATCGTTCGGTTCGTCGACGACGCGCAGGTCGACCCCCCGAGGCTGTTCGTGGCCGCCTCGATCGCGGCGTCGCGCGCGGGGGTGGAGGTCCGCGCGGGCGCCGAGGTGCGCCGGGTGCTGGTCGAGCGCGACCGCGCCGTCGGCGTCGAGCTCGGCGGCGGGGAGGTGCTCCACGCGCCCGACGTCGTGCTCGCCGCGGGCAGCTGGTCGTCCCTCGTCGCCGGCGCGCCCGCGGGCGAGGTGCGCCCGGTGCGTGGGCAGATCGTCGAGCTGGGCCTCCGTGCGCCGCTGTTCTCGCACGTGGTGTTCGGGCCGGGCGCGTACCTCGTGCCGCGCGCCGACGGCCGGGTGCTCATCGGCTCGACGATGGAGCGCGTCGGCTTCGAGCGGCGCGTGACGGC
>CAUJFL010000451.1 GCA_963169165.1 Myxococcota bacterium
CGAGGCTGTCCTCGCCCGCGCGCTCCCGCGTGATGCCGAGCGGGGTGCGCACGCCGGCGACGACGTCTTCTCCTTGCGCGTTGGGCAGCCACTCGCCGAAGAAGCGACGCTCGCCCGAGCGCGGATCGCGCGTGAAGCACACGCCGGTGGCCGACGTGTCGCCGAGGTTGCCGAACACCATCGCCTGCACCGTGCAGGCGGTGCCCCAGCCGTCGGGGATGTCGTGCATCTTGCGGTAGGTCTTCGCGCGCTCGTTGTCCCAGCTGCGAAACACGGCGCCGATCGCGGCGAACAGCTGCTCGCGCGGCTCCCGCGGGAACGGCGCGCCGACGTGGGACTCGACCCGCGCGAGCGAGCTCGCGGCGATCTCGCGCAGCGCCTGCTCGCCGAGCTTGTGATCGGGCACGCGCACGCGGAGCTCGTCGGCGCTCATCGCGTCGGCGCGCATCCCGAGCGCGCGCGCGACGTCGCGGCGCGGGGCCTCGAGCAGGTCTTCGAACTCGTGCTTCGGCACCCCCAGCACGACGTCCGCGTACATCGCGATGAAGCGCCGGTAGGCGTCGAACGCGAAGCGACCGTTGCCGGTCGCGCGCGCGAGCCCCTCGACGATCTCGTCGTTCATCCCGAGGTTGAGGATCGTGTCCATCATCCCGGGCATCGACGCGCGCGCCCCCGAGCGGACGGACACGAGCAGCGGGCGCGTCGCGTCGCCGAACCTGCGCCCCGTCAGCGCCTCGACCCGCTCGAGCGACCCCAGCACCTCGCGCCGGGTCCCGTCGTCGAGCGCGCCGTCGCCGCGGAACGCGAGGCACACGTCGGTCGTCAGCGTGAACCCGGGCGGCACGGGGATGCCCATCTTCGCCATCTCGGCGAGGTTGGCGCCCTTCCCGCCGAGCAGCGGCTTCGCCGTCGCGTCGCCGTCAGCGCCGTCGGGCCCGAAGAAGTAGCAGCGCTTCGTCATGTCGTCGGCACCCTACGCCAACCCGACGCGCTGCGACAACGGTGCGCCGTCAGTCGGAGACGGAGACCTCGTAGTCCTCGATCACCGGGTTCGCGAGCAGCTCGTCCGACATCTTCTTCAGGCGCTCGGTGACCTCGACGCTCGACCTTGCGCTCGCGCCGAGGTCGATCTCGATGAGCTTGCCGACGCGCACGTCGCGCACGCCGTCGAAGCCGAGCGTGCCGAGCGCGCGTCGGACCGCGTCGCCCTGCGGATCGAGCACCTCGCGCTTCAGCCGGACCAGCACCTTCGCCTTCATGCGGACGCCCCATGCTCGCGACGTCGAGACGAAGCAAGCCGAGGCTTTGTCTTGACAACCGTCGCGGCAGAAGTAGGGTGTCGGCCCCTCGCCCTTCCGGGCAGTATCGACCGAGGATCATCATGGTTTCCGCTACTCAGCAGTCGAGCCGCATCCGCCGGCGCAAGCAGACCACCAACGGCAAGTGGGGCAAGCGCGCCCGTCGGCGCCTCGGCACGCCCGCTTTTGCCATCCACCCCGAGGGCTACGACAAGGGCGCCTCCGACGCGAAGAAAGGCTGAGAGATGGCGAACCACCCCTCCTCCGAGAAACGCAACCGTCAGCGCGTCAAGCGCACCGCCGCCAACCGCGCGACCAAGAGCGCCGTCCGCACCGATCTGAAGAAGGCGCGCGCGGCCGTGGCGTCGACCCCCGCCGAGGCCAAGGCCGCCGTGGTCGTCGCCGAGAGCGTGCTCGCCCGCGCCGCGTCCAAGGGCGCCATCAGCAAGAAGGCCGCCTCGCGCAAGACGTCGCGCCTCGCGAAGGCGCTCCACAAGGCCGTCGCGGCCGCCAAGTTAGGCTTCGCGCCTCGCGCGTGACAGAGCCGGGAGCACCCCGGCTCTTCGCGTTTTGTCGCCTCGAGCTCGCGCGCCGAGCGCATTGACGTCGCGGCCGCTCGCTCCCATAGCGGCGCGCATGTTCGGCTCTGTCCTCATCGCCAACCGCGGAGAGATCGCCTGCCGCGTGATCCGCACCTGCAGGCGCCTCGGTGTGCGCACCATCGCCGTGTATTCGGACGCCGACGCGGGCGCGCCCCACACGAAGCAGGCCGACGTCGCGGTGCGCATCGGGCCCCCGCCGGTCAAGGACAGCTACCTGCAGATCGACGCGATCGTCGCCGCCGCCAGGGCTCACGGCGCCGACGCGATCCACCCCGGGTACGGCCTGCTGTCCGAGAAGCGCGCGTTCGCCGAGGCGGTCGCGGCCGCGGGCGTCGTGTTCATCGGCCCGCCACCCGAGGCGCTCGACGCCTTCGGCGACAAGCTGAAGGCGCGCGCCGTCGCGCTCGCGGCTGGCGTCTCGCCGCCCCCCGGCAGCGACGGGCCGGTCGAACCGGGTGACGTCGAGCGCGTCGAGCGAGAGGCCGCGCGCATCGGGTACCCGCTGCTCGTCAAGGCCGCGGGCGGCGGCGGCGGGATCGGGATGCAGATCGTCCACAAGCCCGAGGACCTCGCCCGCGCGGTGCGCGCCTGCTCCGATCGCGGCAAGAGCGCGTTCTCCGACGAGCGGGTCTACATGGAGCGCTACGTCGCGCAGCCCCGCCACATCGAGGTGCAGGTGTTCTGCGACGCTCATGGCGGCGCGGTCGCGTTCGGTGAGCGCGAGTGCAGCGTGCAGCGACGCCACCAGAAGATCGTCGAGGAGTCGCCTTCGCCAGCGGCGTTCTTCGCCGGCGAGGCGGGGGCCGCGCGCCGCGCGAAGCTCTACGACGACGCGCTGCGGATCGTGAAGCAGGTCGGCTACGTCGGCGCGGGGACGTGCGAGTTCATCGCCGACGCGGACGGCGCGCTGTGGTTCCTCGAGGTCAACGCGCGGCTGCAGGTCGAGCACCCGGTGACCGAGATGGTCGGCGGCCTCGATCTCGTCGAGCTGCAGCTGCGGATCGCGTCGGGTGAGCGCCTGCCCGACGGCGCGCGCTGGACTCCGTCGGGGCACGCGATGGAGGCGCGGGTCTACGCCGAAGACCCCGCGAAGAAATTCGTCCCTCAGCCTGGAAAGATAACAAAACTTACTTGGCCCGAGCCGTCGGCGTCCCTGCGGATCGAGACCGGCGTCGAGGAGGGCGGCGAGGTGACGCCCTACTACGATCCGATGATCGCGAAGGTCGTCGCGCACGGCGCGACGCGCGCCGAGGCGATCGCGCGGCTCGACGCCGCGCTCGCCGAGACCCGGCTCGAGCTGACGGGCGCGCGAGGCCCGGCCGCGACCAACGTCGAGTTCTTGCGGCGGGTGCTGTCGGACGCGCGGTTCGCCGGTGGCCAGTACGACACCTCGTTCGCAGAGGCCCTCGCCGCCGGCAAATGAACCTCCGGGTGCCGCGACCCCGCGAGTCGCGGTACAAGGATCGTGTGATCGCGAGATCGTCGTGGCTCGTGCTGGCGCTGCTGCTCTCAGCGGCCTGCGCGGAAGAAAACAAACCTGACACGCCCATCCCACCGCCGTGGGGCGGCGTGGGAGGGGGGGGCGGGCTCGCGGCGTGGAGGGGTGGCGCGGCGGGAGCGGGGGGCGTCGGCGTGTGGGGGGCGGGCGGTTCTGGTGCGGGCGGGGGCGGCGCGTCTGGAGCGGGCGGCGCG